>NZ_JALJRL010000005.1:0-365291 GCF_024519675.1 Mesorhizobium sp. Mes31
GGCGCCGATGCCTATTGCCGCGACGCCGCGGTGGCGGTCGAGACCGCCAAGGACTTCATGAAGCGCAAGCACAACGTGCGGACTTGAGCACAGCAGTTCGATCCAGGTTTGTGACCGAGAGCACCGTCATGCACGGGGATGGCAAGATGGCCAGAATCGCTTGGCTCGAAGGGGGCTGAGGTCCGTATGCGTATCGAGTCGATCAAAGTCTATCAAATGCTTCTGCCTGTCAAAGGCGGTGCCTACCGGATGGCTAGCGATACAGTGCAGGATCTGGACAGCACGCTCGTCGAAGTGACCACCGAGGACGGGCTGTCAGGCTGGGGTGAGACTTGCCCGGTCGGCCCTGTTTATCAGCCCCAACATGCTCTGGGCGCGAGAGCGGCAATTGCTGAAATAGCGCCTGGGCTCGTTGGTGAGGACACTGTGTCCATGCGGCGCCTCGCGAGAAGAATGGACGAGCGGTTGAACGGTCACAATTACGCCAAGGCTGCCTTGGACATAGCTCTCCTCGATCTCACTGGCCAGCGGCTGGGCGTTCCGGTTTCAACACTTCTGGGCGGTGCGCTCACCGATCGTGTGCCCTCTTACTACTCGACCATTGTCGGTGCACCGGACGAGACCGCGCGTGTTGCCGTCGACAAGGTCAAGGCCGGATACCCACGGCTCCAGATCAAGATAGGCGGACGGGATCTCGAACAAGACGTCGCCACCGTGCACAAGGTATGGGAAGCGGTTGGCTTCAAGGCCCGGATAGCCGTCGATGCCAATCGTGGCCTCACCGCCGCGGCGGCGCTCCACATCGACCGGCTTTGCCAGGCAATCCCGTTCGTATTCGAACAGCCTTGCAACACCATGGAGGAAGTCGCGAGCCTCAAGGGACGCGTCACCCATCCGATCTACCTCGACGAGAACACCGAGGATTTGAATGCGGTCCTGCGGGCAGTTTCTTCAGGTATCGCGGACGGATTCGGATTGAAGGTCACACGCCTTGGCGGGCTCACCAGGATGGTTACGGTCCGCGACCTGTGTGCGATACGATCGCTTCCGCACAGCTGCGACGATGCCTGGGGTGGGGACGTCATCGCCGCGGCATGCGTGCACATGGCCGCTACCGTCGAGCCGAGCCGCTTTGAGGGCGCCTGGATCGCGCAGGAATACATCGAAGGGCATACCGATCCCGTAAATCCCATCGTCATCGAAAACGGGCATATACGCGTCCCCCAGATGCCTGGGCTTGGTGTCAAACCTGAGCGCTCCCGACTCAAGGCGCCGGTCGCGATTTTCGGAGGCTGAGGATCCTGTGACGTTTGCGGCGATTGTATCTGGCCAGTATCGGCAATTGCGAACCTCCAGAACATCTGGCGGGGTATCCGAGACTGGCGCCCCGGGACTTCATGAGCCGCAAAAAAGCCGATATGCAGGATGCGTGGTATTGATAGCCTCAAGCCATCAAAAGCCGGAGATTCTGCATGAGACTGACAGTGCTCGTTGCCGTCCTTTCGACAGCCTTGCCGGCGGCCGCCTTCGCCGGACCGGCCTCCGACGCCGTGAAGTTCTTCTATGTGCCGGCCGTCAAGTTCGAGGCCGACGAACAATACCGGGATCGGTTCACCGAGCCGGCGACGAAACTGTTCGACCTGAACGACCAGGCAACGAAAAAGCACCCGGACGAGGTCGCCTGCATCGATTTCGATCCGGGTCTCGACGCACAGGATTTCGATCAGAAATCTATCTCGAAAACCCTGAAATTGTCCGAGAAGCGAGATGGTGACAACGCCGAGGTTACAGCGTCCTTCAGCCTTTTCTCGGAAGGCGATGACTCCAAACGTGAGATGGTCTGGTCGCTCAAGAAGATCGACGGCAAGTGGAAGATATCGGACATCGCCTCGAAGACCAGCGACTGGAAGCTCAGCGCGCTGGAATGCGTGGCCGGCCAGGAGTGATACGATGGCCCGTCGCCCGGTCCTGGCACTGTCGGCCATGTGCCTGCTGGCGGTGGGTTTGAGCAGTGCCGCCGCCCAGGGGCTGTTTGGCGCGCCGCCTGCAAACGCCCCCGCCGACACCGCGCCGGGCGATAGCGGGGCGCCGCCCGCAAATGCACCCGGCGGTGCGGTGGAACCGGCAACACCGCCGGTTGCATGGCCGCCCAGCGAGCCGCCCGCACCCATCCAGCCAGGATCGCCGACGGCGGTGGTGCGGCCATTTTACGATCAGGTCGGCCTGGAGATCGATCCGGCGCAGCGCGGTCATTTCGTCGATCCGGCGAAAACCGTTCTCGACAAGAGCGATGCCTTGCGCAAATCCGGGCAGGGCGAGTGTCTCGACCCCAACATGGCGCTGGACAATGCGGACTACGACAAGGCCGAAATCGACAAGAGCCTGAAGACGCTCGAGGCGATCAATGGTGACCAGGCCAAGGTCATCGTCGCCTTCGTCGTCGCCGGCAACCCGCACCGCCTTGAGTGGAAATTCAAGAAGATCGACGGCGAATGGAAGATATCGGACCTGCTGTCGGTGACCGGCGAATGGGCGCTCAGCCAATATCAGTGCGAATAGGCAGCGAAATGAAAATCACCAACATTCGCGTCACCCATGTCAATGTGCCTCTCGACGCGCCGTTCTGGTGGACGGCTGGTCTGTATGGCGGCGCTTCGAAATCGATCATCGAGGTTGAGACCGACCAGGGCGTGGTCGGGCTGGGCGAGGCGCCATGGTGGCATTTCGGCGAGGTGATAAAGGCCGAGATCGCGCCGGCGCTGATCGGCGCCGATCCGCTCGACATAGCCGACTGCGAGGCACGCTGCGTACCGCCTTGGCAGATCACCGCCAACACGGGGGAAAACGCTGCCTCCGTCGCTTTCGGCTCCGTGGAACTGGCCCTGTGGGACATCAGGGGCAAGGTCTTCGGCATGCCGCTCCACAAGCTGCTTGGCGGCGCGGTGCGCAAGGATATTCCGTTTTCGGAATATTTCGCCTTTCGCCCCGAGCAGGATGGGGCAGGCGGCGAGATGACCCCGGAAGCGATCGTCGATTATTGCCTGAGGATGCGCGAGGAGCACGGCTCGACCATTTTCGAGGGCAAGCTGATCATGGGCGATCCGCAACTGGAAATCAGGACGGTGCGCATGCTGCGCGAGGCGCTCGGCGAAAAGGCGCAGATCAAGCTCGATTCCAACATGCAATGGTCGCTGACCACGGCGCGCTGGGTGCTGCGCGAGATCGAGCCGTTCAACATTCGTAATTATGAGGATCCGGTCGCCACCTTCGAGGAGATGGCGGCGCTGCGCCAGCATTCGCGCATCCCGTTCTCAACCCACATTCCGGACCTCAGGCGCGCCGTCGCGCTCGGCGCCCCGGACTACTTCGTGTGCAATTTCGCAGCGCTTGGTGGCTTGTCGAGAACGCTGAAATTCGTCGCCGCTTGCGAGGCGATGGGCAAGGGGTTCTGGTGTTATTCGAACGATCTCGGCATCATGACTTCGGCCTACCTGCATGTCGTGGCGGCAACGCCCTGGATCACGGAAGCGTCGCAATCGCTGTTTGCCTGGCAGGTCGGCGACGTCATCAAGGATGGTCCGTTCCGGCAGACCGACAACATGGTGCGCGTGCCGGAAGGCCATGGACTGGGCGTCGAACTCGATCCGGCTGCGATGAAACGCTGGGCCGGTCACTTCGCCGAGCACGGGCCGATGGGGCATTTCAGCGATCCGAACAATCCTGGCCGCTACCGCCGGCTGCCGCTCAACTGATGCAGAATGTCGCTCGCAGAAACCGCCACTCAACCGCGCCCGCGATAGGGCGCGACGCCGGTGTCCGGCAGCCACGCGCCTTCGGGCGGCGCGCCGGTCTGCCAGAACACATCGATCGGAATGCCGCCGCGCGGAAACCAGTAGCCGCCGATGCGCAGCCAAAGCGGCTTGGTTTCAGCCACGATCCGGCGGCCGATCATGACGGTACACTCTTCATGGAAGGCGCCGTGATTGCGAAACGAGGTCATGAACAGTTTCAGCGACTTCGATTCCACCAGAGCCGCATCGGGTGCGTAGTCAATGACGATATGGGCGAAATCCGGCTGGCCGGTGACCGGGCACAGCGAAGTGAATTCCGGGCAGGTGAAGCGCACGATCGCGGGTGGACCGTCTCCACGCGAGAACGGTACGGTTTCCAGGACCGCTGCTTCCGGGCTCTGTGGCGTCTCGACGTGCGCGCCGAGCTGGGTAAGGTCTTTGGTGATGGTCATGGGCGGTGGCCTTGTTTGGTTTTGCGGCTCATTAACATCGGACCGGAAAGTGTGCAGCGGTTTTCGGATAAATCCGATGCTTAAATAGGAAATGGAGCAGCGCATGCTGCTCCAGCACAATTTGAAACAGCAGGAAGACGATGACCTCAAACGATCCGCTTCTCCAGCCCTACCAGCTCAAGCATCTGACGCTGAAGAACCGGGTGATGTCGACCAGCCACGAGCCGGCCTATTCTGAAGACGGCATGCCGAAGGAGCGCTACCGCCTCTACCATGCCGAAAAGGCCAAGGGCGGCATGGCGCTGACCATGACCGCCGGCTCGGCGATCGTCTCGCGCGACAGTCCGGCTGCCTTCGGCAATCTGCATGTCTATGACGACGGGATCGTGCCGTGGCTCACCGAGCTCACGGAGGCCTGTCATGAACATGACTGCAAGGTGATGATCCAGATCACCCATCTCGGCCGCCGCACCGGCTGGAACAAGGCGGACTGGCTGCCGGTGCTCTCGGCTTCGCCGGTGCGCGAGCCGGCGCATCGCGCTTTCCCCAAGACCATCGAGGACTGGGACATCGAGCGCATTGTCGCCGACTATGCTTCGGCTGCCCAGCGCTGCCAGGCGGCCGGCCTCGACGGCATCGAGTTCGAAGCCTACGGCCATCTGATCGATGGCTTCTGGTCGCCGGCAACCAATCATCGCGACGATGAGTTCGGCGGCTCGCTCGACAACCGCCTGCGTTTCACCAACATGGTGCTCGATGCCGTGCGGGCGGCTGTCGGTGATAAATTCGTCGTCGGCATCCGCATGGTCGCCGACGAGGATTTCGAGAAGGGCCTGTCGAAGGAAGAGGGCGTCGAGATCGCCAGGCGGCTGGCCAACTCCGGCAAGGTCGATTTCCTCAACATCATCCGCGGCTCGATCGAGAGCGACGCAGCGCTGACCAAGGTCATCCCGGTGGCCGGCATGCGCTCTTCGCCACATCTCGATTTCGCCGGCGAGGTGAGGGCGGCGACAAAGTTCCCGACCTTCCATGCGGCACGGATTTCCGATGTCGCCACCGCGCGCCATGCCATCGCCACCGGCAAACTCGACATGGTCGGCATGACCCGCGCCCACATCGCCGATCCGCACATCATCCGCAAAGTCATGGAAGGCCGCGAGCACGAGATCCGCCCTTGTGTCGGCGCCACCTATTGTCTCGACCGTATCTATGAGGGCGGCGAGGCGCTGTGCATCCACAATGCGGCGACTGGCCGCGAGGCCGATATTCCGCACATCATCGTCAAGACCGAGGGGCAGAGAAGAAAGGTCATCGTCGTCGGCGCCGGCGCCGGCGGGCTGGAGGCGGCGCGTGTCGCAGCCGAGAGAGGCCATCACGTCACGATCCTGGAAGCATCGTCACAGGCGGGCGGGCAGGTCAGGTTGGCGACGCAGAACCCGCGCCGCAAGGAATTGATCGGCATCATCGACTGGCGGCTGGCCGAGCTCGACAGGCTCGGCGTCGAGATCCGCTATGATACCTGGGCGGAGAAGGACGATGTTCTGGCGCTGGCGCCACACGTGGTGGTGGTCGCCACCGGTGGCCTGCCGCAGAACCCGCCATTGACGGCTGGCGACAACCTTGTCACCTCGAGCTGGGACATCATGGCGGGCAGCGTCAAACCGGCCGAAAACGTGCTGCTTTATGACGACAATGGCGGCCATCAGGGCATGGGCGCGGCCGAATTGATCGCCAATGCCGGCTCGAAGCTCGAACTCATTTCGCCGGAGCGCTTCTTCGCTCCCGAAATGGGCGGCATGAACCACGTGCCCTACATGCGCGCCTTCCAGGAAAAGGGCGTCATCATAACCATCAACACGCGGCTGCGCTCGGTGCGGCGCGAGGGCAATCAGCTGATCGCCGAACTGGCTTCGGATTTCGCCGACGGCTGGCGCGGCGAGCGGCGGGTCGACCAGGTGGTGGTCGAGCACGGCACGGCGCCGCTCGACGAGCTCTATCTGGCGCTGAAGCCGCTGTCGAAGAATGGCGGCGCGGTCGACTACGAGCGTCTGGTGAGCGGCGGCGACATTTTTCCGGCGCGCAACCCGCAAGGCGGCTTCATGCTGTTCAGGATCGGCGACGCGGTCGCCTCGCGCAACATCCATGCCGCCATCTATGACGGCATCAGGTTCGGCTTGCGGATCTGATCCCTCGTCGCGAGAATTTGTGGCGCGCGGTCCAACTTGCGTACGAGAGCCCGTGTACGTTGGCCTGACCGCGCGCCCGCACGTCATTGGCTCGTTGCCAGACGACGTACGATTCTGTGGGCTTGTGTCACGTGGTGCGCCTCAGAACATCCTGGCGATGGCCATGCACAGCACCGTGACGACCAGCAGCCATGCGGCAACGCGTTCGCCAATGGCCATTCTGGCGCGCAGTTGCGTTTCGGTTTCCGCATTCGCGCCGGCAAGTCGCCTGCTGGGCGCTCGGACCATCGCGCCGAGGACGCCGGCGGCGACGAAAGCGGCCAGAATGCCAAGCGCCAGCACCATTTCCGTCGAACCGAAATAGCCGCCGTGGAAGAAATACCAGAGCAGCGCTCCGGTCAGGAAGACCATGCCGGCCGCACCCATTTGCGGCTGGATGAAGCGCTCGGCCCGGATATCGGGATCGCGCGCCAGCGTGATCGTAGTGCCTGCCCAGAATACGCCTGCCATGACATGAAGGGCGATGACGACGATGTAGACATATTGCATGACCGGATTCCTCTTTCGCCCGCAACATGCAAATAGTTAGATGTCAAATGATTAGATGTCAATGTATAACCGGAGCCAGTTCCATCCGCCCGGAACACCGTCTAGTGTCTGGCGATGACGCCCTTTGAACGCCCGCCAGTCGGCATGAATCTCGGCCGCACCGCCAAGCTGGTTGCCCAGGCTTTTGACGCTGCCCTGGTCGAGGCTGGCGGTACGCTGCCGGTGTGGCTCACTCTGCTGTCGGTCAAGTCGAGCACGCTTGCCAATCAGCGCGAGCTTGCCGGCATGATCGGCATCCAGGGGGCGACGCTGACCCACCATCTCAACGCGATGGAGGCGCAGGGCCTGCTGACGCGTCGCCGCGACCCTGTCAACCGCCGGGTTCATCTGGTCGAATTGACTGCGGCCGGCGAAGCGATGTTCGAGACATTGCGCAAGGCCGCGCTTGTCTTTGATAAGCGATTGCGTACGGGATTGTCCGACGACAGGCTGGCCGAGTTTGCGCAGGTGCTGGCGGCGTTGCGGGCCAATGTCGAAGGATAGGCCGAATTGGGACAACGACATGCACGAAGCGCGCTGCACGAATCCGTTCTAGCACGACCCGCCTAGGCAGTGCCTACGCCAGGCTTCCTTGCAGCACTGTCAGCTTGGCCTTCTTCGGCATGCGGGCCGTCAGCCATTCCAGCGCCTTGTCCTGCGGCATCGGGAAGGCGATGGAATAGCCCTGCACCTGGTCGCAGCCGATCGCCATCAGCGAATCGAGTTCGGCCTCCGTTTCGGCGCCCTCGGCAACGATCGAGATGCCGAGGCCGCGCGCAAGTTCGGTGATGGCGCGCACGATCTTCGAGTTGTCGCCATTCTCATGGATGTTCTGGACGAAGCGGCGATCGATCTTCAGCCGGTCGATCTCGTTCGGGTTGACATGGCTGAGCGAGGCATAGCCGGTGCCGAAATCATCGAGTTCCAGATGGACGCCAGCGGCCCTGATGTGGCGCAGCTTTGCCGCGATGCCTGTCTTCTCGTCGTCGAGAATGACGGATTCGACGATCTCCAGCGACAGTTTCTGTGGCGGCAGCCCGGCCTTTTCCAACGTTTCGAACAGAAATGCATCGAAATCGTGCTCGCGCAGCTCGGTGCCCGAAACATTGACGGCAAGCCGCCCGAAGGCAATGCCGGCGCGGTTCCATTCGGCGGCTTCGTTGATCGCCTTGCTGATGACGATACGGCCTATCTCCGGCATGAAGCCGCATTTCTCAGCGACCGGAATGAACTCGCCCGGTGCGATCATGCCGCGCTCCGCATGGTTCCAGCGCACCAGCGCCTCGATGCCGCTGATTGTTCCATCTGTCAGCGAAACCTGCGGCTGGAAATAGGCCTGGAATGCCCGCTCGGAGATGGCAACCTTGATGTCGTGCTCGAGCTGCTTGCGATAGTCCAGTTCGCGGCGCAGTTCCTCGGAGAAGAACGAGAAGTTGCCGCCACCCATCTTTTTGGCGGAATAGAGCGCCAGATCGGCATGAACCAGCAGATCCTGCGCATTGTCGGCGTCGATCGGGTAGACGGCGATACCGGCGCTGGCGCCTGGAAGAATGGTCGTGCCCTGGAAGATGATCGGCTCGTTGATCTGCGCCAGGATGCGCCTGGCCAGCATGTTGATGTCTTCGGTGCCGCCAGCGCCGTTCAGGATCATCACGAATTCGTCGCCTCCAAGGCGCGCGCAGAGGTCCGACGCCCGGCAGGAATCGCGCATGCGCTGTGCCGTGACGACCAGCACATAGTCGCCGGCGGCATGGCCCAGCGTGTCGTTGATCTGCTTGAAGCGGTCGAGGTCGAGCTGGATCACCGCCAGCCGCTCGCGCCGGCGATGCGCGCCCTTGATCAGCGTGTCGAAATGATCCGTGAGGAAGGTGCGGTTGTGCAGCCCGGTCAGCCCGTCATGCACGGCAATGAAGGCCATCGAGTTGCGCGCGTCGACAAGCTCATGCGTCTTGCGCAGGATGGCCTTGGACATTGGCCGGAAGATGAACAGCGCAACCAGTACGATGACGCCGATGGTGGCGAAGAACAGGGTGCGGTGGAGGTCGAGCAGTTGTTCCGAGCGCGCATCGGCATAGGCGCTGATGCGTTGGCCAAGTGCCGCATAGCCCGACAGCGTAGCGTTGGCGACGGAGGCGTCGAGATTGACGCGCTCGGCGCCGCCCTTGTAGCCCTCGCCGTTGTTTGCCAGCTTCGATTCGAACGATGAGATCAAGCGTTTGCCATTGGCGATCAGCCCGACCGAGAAGTAATCGAGGTGGAACGGCTTGGTGAAAAGCACATTTTCGATCGACTTGGGATCGAACCGTGCCTGCGACATCGGATCGGCGCCCGTCTGGTCGAGCAGGAGATCGTAATTCGTCTCGAATTCGGCGGTAGCTTGCTTGAGCGCGGCAACCAGCGCCGGCTGCTTGTCTGGCGATGCGGCGCCCGTTGCGCCGGCAAGGAAGACGATGCGCTGCGACAGCGCCTTTTGCGTGCTGACGATATTTTGCAACGTCTCATTGCGTTGCTGGGCGGCCATCATCTGCTGCAGCAGGATGAAGGAGGCCATCACCATGGCGGCAATGATCAGCAGCGCCAGCCAGTAGCCGCTCTTGATCAGCAGTATGAGCTTGCGCGAAACGCTATGCACTGGCTGCTGCGACATTTTCGGGGGCGGCCCTCTCGCCAACGGATTCCTGCTGTGGGGACCATTGGCCCGCAAATGTTAACAGGTCCGGAAATGGACAGCCGGCAGGCCGGCGCGGGACGGCGAAAGATCGCGAAATGGTTATCGGGTCCTTTCACGACGCGCCTGCATTTGAGCAATCATCGACCGCCGCCACTGTCGATACGTGGCTTGCGTGATCATCTGACGTTCGGGGTTGATGCTGCCCAGCCACCGATCCGGTCGTTTTTGCGATGGATTTTTCATGCGGGCGGGACGACAGTCTGCCCACATCAAACGAGGCCCGACCATGACCGCAGCATTTCTCTCCCACATAGACAGCGAGCTTGCGGGGCTCAAATCGGCCGGCCTCTACAAATCCGAGCGGGTAATCACATCGACCCAGTCGGCACAGATCGAGGTCGGCGGGCAGAAGGTGCTGAACTTCTGCGCCAACAATTATCTCGGCCTTGCCGACAGCGCCGATTTGCGCGACGCCGCCAAGCAGGCGCTCGACCGCTATGGCTATGGGATGGCGTCGGTGCGCTTCATCTGCGGCACGCAGGAGGAGCACAAACAGCTCGAGGCGACGATTTCATCCTTCCTCGGCCTCGAAGACACCATCCTCTACGGCTCCTGTTTCGACGCCAACGGCGGGCTGTTCGAGACGTTGCTGGGGGAGGACGACGCGATCATTTCCGACGCGCTGAACCACGCCTCGATCATCGACGGCGTGCGGCTGTCGAAGGCCAAACGCTTCCGCTATGCCAACAACGACATGGCAGATCTCGAGGCGCGATTGAAGGAGGCCAGGGATTGCCGCTTCCGGTTGATCGCCACGGATGGCGTGTTTTCGATGGATGGTATCATCGCCAATCTGAAGGGGGTCTGCGATCTCGCTGACAAATACGACGCCATGGTGATGGTCGATGACAGCCATGCGGTCGGCTTCGTTGGCAAGAACGGTCGTGGCTCGGCCGAGCATTGCGGCGTCGAGGGCAGGGTCGACATCATCACCGGCACGCTCGGCAAGGCGCTCGGCGGCGCATCTGGTGGTTACACCTCGGGCAAGAGCCAAGTGGTTGACTGGCTGCGCCAGCGCTCGCGGCCTTATCTCTTCTCCAACACGCTGATGCCGGCGATCGCCGGCGCCTCGATCAAGGTGTTCGAGCTGGTCCGCAATGGCGATGCCCTGCGCGAGCGCCTCTATGCCAACGCGGCGCGGTTCAGGTCGCAGATGGGCAAGCTCGGCTTCACACTGGCCGGCGCCGACCATCCGATCATCCCGGTGATGCTGGGCGATGCGAGCCTGGCGCAGGAGATGGCGGCGCGCATGCTGAAGCGCGGCATCTATGTCATCGGCTTTTCCTTCCCGGTGGTGCCGAAGGGGCAGGCGCGCATCCGCACCCAGATGTCGGCCGCGCATTCCACTGCCGACATCGACCGCGCGGTGGAGGCGTTTGCCGCCGTCGGGCGGGAACTCGGGGTGATTTCCTGAAAGCCCGAAATCGAAAAGCGATTCCGGATCAAGAGATTCAAGGGACAATGAAATGTCGAACATGATGAAGGCGCTGGTGAAGGCCAAGGCCGAACCGGGCATCTGGATGGAACAGGTGCCCGTACCGGAGATCGGCCCCAATGATGTGCTGATCAAGATCAGGAAGACCGCGATCTGCGGCACCGACGTCCACATCTACAATTGGGACCAGTGGGCGCAGAAGACGGTGCCGGTACCGATGGTCACCGGCCATGAATTCGTTGGCACGGTCGCCGATTTCGGCGCCGCGGTCACTGAGTACAAGGTCGGCCAGCGTGTGTCGGGCGAAGGTCATATCGTCTGCGGCCACTGCCGCAACTGCCGCGCGGGCAGGGGGCATCTGTGCCGCAACACGCTCGGCGTCGGTGTCAACCGGCCGGGCGCTTTCGGCGAGTATCTGGCGATCCCGCAGCACAATGTGGTGCCGATCCCCGACGACGTGCCGGACGAGATCGCCGCGATCTTCGATCCCCTGGGCAATGCGGTTCACACCGCATTGTCCTTCGATCTGGTCGGCGAGGATGTGCTGGTCACCGGCGCCGGGCCGATAGGCATCATGGGCGCGCTCGTCGCCCAATGCGTGGGTGCGCGAAAGGTGGTGATCACCGACATCAACCCGGTGCGGCTGGCGCTGGCGAAGAAACTCGGCGTCCAGCATGTCGTCGATGCCTCCAAGGAAAGACTGCGCGATGTGATGCCGGCTCTCGGCATGACCGAGGGTTTCGACGTCGGTCTCGAAATGTCGGGCGCCGCACCCGCCTTCCGCGACATGATCGACACCATGAACAATGGCGGCAAGATCGCCATCCTTGGCATTGCCCCGACGGGCTTCGAGATCGACTGGAACAAGGTCATCTTCAAGATGCTGCATCTCAAGGGGATCTACGGCCGCGAGATGTTCGAGACCTGGTACAAGATGATCGCGCTGGTGCAGGGCCCGCTCGACGTGACCGGCCTGATCACCCACCGCATCGGCATCGACGATTTCCAGATCGGCTTCGATGCAATGCGCAGCGGCAGTTCGGGCAAGGTAGTGATGGATTGGTGAGGCAATTGGTCGAAGAATGCAGGGCCGGCGAGAACTCTTCGGCAGCGATCCGTCGCGCCAACATGCCATTTCTGTTGCCGGCTTAGCCTTTGCCCAGCGCGCCCTCCAGCGCAGCCAATCCATCGCTGATCGCTGCGCGCTCGCTGGCGCTCAGCTTTGCAAGCAATTCCCGCTCGAAGGCCTTCGCCAGCGGCACCATTTCGCGATAAGCGGCAAGCCCGGCCTTGGTCAGTGTCAGATGTTCGACGCGGCGATCGTTTTCGTCAGCGGTTCGGGTGAGCCAGCGCCGCCGTTCAAGCTCGGCCACGGCGCGTGACACCTTGGTCTTGTGCATGGCCGACTGCTCGCCGAGTGCTGTCGCGGTTATGCTTCCGCGCTGTCCCAATCCGGAAAGCGTGCGCCATTCGGGCCGGGTCAGGCCATGGCGGTCCCTGTAGATCGTCGAGAATTCCCGGCTAACCGCATCGGCGAGGCGATAGAGCCGATAGGGCAGGAAGTTTTCCAGTTCGAGGACGTCCATCGGTTCGAATCCCGGCAGGTCGGAAGATTGATAGTTACATTTTCAATGGTTACAAATGAAACCAGTTTGGTCAATCCATCAGGACGCGCCGCGTCTTCCTGGATGCGCAAGGGAGGAAGCGATGGCCTTTTCCTACATGCCGGGCTTCGGCAATGACTTCGAAACCGAGACGCTGCCCGGCTCGCTGCCGCAGGGGCGAAACTCGCCGCAGCGGCCGGCCTATGGTCTTTACGCCGAGCAGCTTTCAGGCTCGCCCTTCACTGCGCCACGCGGCACCAATGAGCGCTCCTGGCTCTATCGTATCCGGCCGAGCGTGAAGCACACCGGCCGCTTCAAGGCCGCGAGCTATCCGCTGTGGAAGAGCGCCCCCAATGTCGGCGATCATGAGCTGGCGCTCGGCCAGTATCGCTGGAATCCGGTGCCGATGCCGAAGGAGCCGACGGACTTCATCGCCGGCATGCGCAGCATAACCACCGCCGGCGACGTGTTGGGGCAGACCGGCATGGCAGCGCATGTCTATGTCGCCAACCGCTCGATGGTCGATGACCATTTCTTCAACGCCGACGGCGAATTGCTGGTCGTGCCGCAGCTCGGCGCCTTGCGCTTTGTCACCGAGATGGGTGTCATTGAACTGAGGCCAGGCGAGATCGCCGTGCTGCCGCGTGGCCTCGTCTTCAAGGTGGAACTGATCGACGCCGAAGTGCGCGGCTATGTCTGCGAGAACTATGGCGCCAAGCTGACGCTGCCCGATCGAGGCCCGATCGGCGCCAATTGCCTGGCCAATCCGCGCGATTTCAAGACGCCTTGCGCCTGGTTCGAGGAGAAGGAAACACCGTGCCGGCTGACGGTGAAATGGTGCGGCAATTTCCATATCACCGAGATCGGCCACTCACCGCTCGATGTCGTTGCCTGGCACGGCAACTACGCACCCTACAAATATGATCTGGCGACCTTTTCGCCGGTCGGCGCCCTGCTTTTCGACCATCCCGATCCGTCGATCTTCACGGTGCTGACCGCGCCGAGCGGCGAGGAGGGTACCGCCAACATCGACTTCGTCATCTTTCCGCCGCGTTGGTTGGTGGCCGAAGATACGTTCCGGCCGCCCTGGTATCACCGCAACATCATGAGCGAGTTCATGGGCCTGATCCATGGCCAGTACGATGCCAAGGAAGAAGGTTTCGTTCCCGGCGGCATCAGCCTGCACAATCTGATGCTGGCCCATGGGCCCGATGCGCCTGGCTTTGAAAAGGCCTCGCGCGCGGACCTGAAACCGGTCAAGCTCGACAACACCATGGCTTTCATGTTCGAGACCCGATTCCCGCAGATGCTGACCCGCTACGGCGCCGAACTCGAAACCCGGCAGGACAATTACATCGACTGCTGGGCAGACCTGAAGAAGCGCTTCAACGGTACGCCCGAGGGCGACTGGTCTTGAGCGGTGAGCCAATGCCGGACCGGCTGGTGCTGCTGGGCTCCAAGGGCGGTCCGGCGCTGCGGCCCGGCGGACCATGGCCGAGTTCCTCGCTGCTGCGGATCGGCGGCCGCGAAATCGTCGTCGACTGCGGGCTTGGCGTGACGCGCGGTCTCGTCGACACCGGCATCAGCCTGAAGGCGCTCGATCTGATCTTCATCACCCACTTGCATTCCGATCATGTGCTGGAACTGGGGCCTTTGCTTCACACCGCCTGGACGGCGGGTCTGGCCACGCCAGTCCGCGTGTTCGGCCCGCCGGGCACAGGCCACTATTGGCAGCGCTTTTGTCAGGCGATGGAATTCGACATCGAAATCCGCATTGTCGATGAGGGCCGGCCGGACATCCGCGAGTTGGTTTCGATCGTCGAATTCGCCGAAGGCCAGGTGGTCGAGCAGCGCGGCCTGAAGGTTTCGGCGCTGCGCGTCGACCATCCGCCGGTGACCGACTGTTTTGCGCTGCGCTTTGAGCATGGCGGGAAAAGCGCGGTGTTTTCCGCCGATACAGCCTTCTTTCCACCACTCGCCGATTTTGCTGAAGGTGCGGACATCCTGGTCCATGAAGCCATGCTGGCGGAAGGCATCGAGCGGCTGGTGGCCAGAACCGGCAACGGCGCGCGGCTGAAAGAACACCTGCTCGCCAGCCACAGCTTTGCCGAGGAGGCTGGACGCATCGCCAGTGAAGCTGGGGTGAGGAGGCTGGTGCTCAACCACCTCATCCCGGCCGACGATGCCGAGATCGGCGAGGCCGACTGGATTGCCGCTGTCAGGAAAACATGGGCCGGCGACTTGACGATCGCCCGCGACGGCCTTGTTGTGGAGCTCGCATGATCCCTCAAAGTGGGGGCCGGTTTCGGAAAGATCATGCGTAAAGCAAAAATCCAAAGCGGCGCCAAAGCCGCGTCAGGAGAGGGAACCGCATGAAGCTTGCCACCTTGAAGGACGGGACGCGCGACGGAAAACTCGTCGTCGTCTCGCGCGACCTGACGCAGTACACCGATGCCTCGTTCTTGGCGCGCACGCTGCAGGCGGCGCTCGACGACTGGCGCCGCATCGCGCCGCACCTCGCGACACTGGCGGAATCGCTGGAAACCAATGCGGTGCCGTCAGCCCGCTTTCACGAACATGACGCCCATTCGCCGCTGCCGCGCGCCTATCAATGGGCCGATGGCTCGGCCTATGTGAACCATGTCGAACTGGTGCGGAAGGCACGCGGCGCCGAGATGCCGGCAAGTTTCTGGACCGATCCGCTGATCTACCAGGGCGGTTCCGATGGTTTCGTTCCGCCGCGCGACCCGATCCGCATGGCCGACGAAGCCTTCGGCATCGACATGGAGGCGGAAGTGGCCGTTGTTGTCGATGATGTGCCGATGGGCGCAAGCCTCGATGAAGCGCGCGCCGCGATCCGGCTGGTCATGCTGGTCAATGACGTGACGCTGCGCGCGCTCACCGGGCCGGAACTGGCCAAGGGATTCGGCTTCTTTCAATCAAAGCCGTCCTCGGCCTTCTCTCCGGTCGCGGTGACGCCGGACGAACTGGGTGACGCCTGGGATGGCGGCAAGGTGAGCCTGCCGCTGCTCGCCGACCTCAACGGCAAGCCTTTCGGCCGGGCCAATGCCGGTATCGACATGACCTTCGATTTTCCGGCATTGATCGTTCACGCCGCCGGGACAAGACCATTGACCGCCGGCACCATCATTGGCTCTGGCACTGTGTCCAACAAGCTCGACGGCGGGCCGGGCAAGCCAGTGTCGGCGGGCGGCGCCGGCTATTCCTGCATCGCCGAACTGCGCATGATCGAGACCATAGAGAGCGGCGAACCGAAAACGCCATTCCTGCGCTTCGGCGACACGGTGCGCATCGAGATGAAGGACAAGGCCGGGCACTCGATCTTCGGCGCCATCGAGCAGAAGGTCGAGAAATACGAGGGGTAGGGGCGGAGTAATGGAATGAAGGGCGAGGCATTCTATCTTCTGTGCGGCTTCTGGGCGATCGCCATACTGGTCGTCTTCATCCTTGCGATCCGGCTGAGCTATCGCATCGAGGCACGCTCGCCGGACCTGACCAACCGAGGCGGCTTTCCCCGCAAGGCGATGTTGTTTCACACCATCACCAATATGAACGTTGCTCGGGACGGGGAAACGCAAGCCATGCGGCGGCGGATGAATGGGCTGCTGCTGATCGATCTCGCTGGATTTGGACTGTTATGGGCGGGTTTGTATTTGGCTCGCTCGACGGGGTGAAATGATGAACCTGCTTGACCATCTGCGCCGCATGGCCGGCAACAATCTCTGGTCGAACGATCGGCTCTATCGTGCTGCATTGGCGCTCAAACCGGGTGAGTTCGAAGCCGAACGCACCAGCTTTTTCCCGTCGATCAAGGCAACGCTCAACCACGTCCTTGCGGTCGATCTTCTTTATCTCGATTTCCTGGAAGAGGGCGGTGTCGGCGCTTCCATCTACGATGATTTCGTGCTCTTCGACGCGCCGCAGGAACTCTATGCTGCCCAGCTTGCGGCCGACCGGCGGCTGATCGCCTTCTGCGATCGCCTGTCGGAGACCGATCTCGACCGCCGCGTCGTCACCGACCGGCGCGAGGACGGCATGATCCCCGAGCGCATCGGCGACATCCTCGCGCATGTCTTCCTGCACGACATCCATCATCGCGGCCAGGTGCACGCGATGCTGTCCGGCACGTCGGTCAAGCCGCCGCAGCTCGACGAGTTCCTGCTCGACTACGATGTGAAGCTGAGAGCGAAAGAGGTCGAGCGGCTGGGGCTCGAAATCTGATTTTGCGCATGATCCCAACCAGGAAGCATGCGCAATCCGTCGACCTGAAATCTGTTACGCCGCCTGGACCTTGATCACGCCGCGCTTGATCTGGTCCTGCTCGATCGACTCGAACAGCGCTCGGAAGTTGCCTTCGCCAAAGCCTTCGTCGCCCTTGCGCTGGATGAACTCGAAGAAGATCGGGCCGATCACGGTCTTGGAAAAGATCTGCAGCAGAATCTTGGTCATGCCGCCGTCGACCACGCCTTCGCCGTCGATCAGGATGCCGTGCTTCTTCATCCGCTCTATCGGCTCGTCATGGCCGTTCACCCTGGCATAGGACATGTCGTAGTAGGTTTCCGGCGGGCCGGGCATGAACTTCAGCCCGTTGGCGGCTAGCTTGTCGGTGGCCTCGTAGATCTCGTCGGTGCCAACGGCTATGTGCTGGATGCCTTCGCCATTGTACTTCTTCAGATACTCGGCGATCTGGCTGGTCTCGTCCTTGGATTCGTTGAGCGGAATGCGGATCTTGCCGCAGGGCGAGGTGATGGCGCGGCTGACCAGTCCGGTGATCTTGCCGTCGATGTCGAAAAAATGGATCTGCTTGAAGCCGAACAGATTGCGGTAGAAATCCCACCATTTGTCCATCTGGCCGCGATAGACATTGTGCGTGAGGTGGTCGAGATAGTAGAAGCCGACGCCTTGCGGCCACGGGTCGCGCGCACCCAGCCATTCGAACTCGGCGTCATAGGCCGAGCCCTTCTTGCCATAAGTCTCGATGAAATAGAGCAGCGAGCCGCCGATGCCGACGATTGCCGGCACATCCAGCGCCTTGTCGCTGCCTTCGTAGGGCGTGGCACCCTTGGCAACGGCGTGATCGAAGGCATGCTTGGCATCGACCACCCGCCAGGCCATCGAGGCAGCACATGGCCCGTGTTTGTCGACAAACTTCATCGCATGTGAGCCGGGCTCGGCATTGACGACATAGTTGATGTCGCCCTGGCGCCAGACGGTGATGTTCTTCGTGCGGTGCTTCGCCACCGCCACATAGCCCATGCGGGTGAACAGCTCGGCCAATTTCTCCGGCTCAGGATGCGCGAATTCGACGAATTCGAAGCCATCGGTGCCGGCCGGGTTGTCCTTGCTGATCTTGGCGGGCGGGGCGTCGTGCGGGAAAGGACCCATGATGTTCCTCCGGAAGCTGGCTTGGCCTGAAACGGCCATTTAATCCGAATGATAACGCGGACGGGCTGCATGGTGCTTGCATTCAAACGCTTGAAATGATCATCTCATGCGCGAAGTGTGCATGATGTGAGGAAAAACCATGGATGAGGCGCGCATTGATCAGTTTGATCGCAAGATAATGGCTCTGTTGCAGGGCGACGCGCGGCTGACCAACAACGATCTATCGGAGCGGGTGAACCTGTCGGCGTCGCAATGCTCGCGCCGCCGTCAGCGGCTGGAGGAAGACGGCTATATCAAGGGCTATCGCGCTGTGCTCGACCGCGACAAGCTCGGCTTCTCGTTGGTCAACGTCATCTCGGTGACATTGGCCACCCACAACCGCGACAACGCACGGCGTTTCGGCGAATTGGTAGCGCGGCTGCCGGAGGTGCAGGAGGCGCACGCGCTGACCGGCGAGATGGATTACATCCTGAAAGTGGTGACGCCCGACCTGAAGTCACTCTCGGAATTCGTCAACGGCGTGCTGCTTCCACACGAATCCGTGCAGCATGTGAAGACCGCGATCGTGCTCGAAACGCTGAAGGAAACCGGCGCCTTGCCGATCTGAACCTTGCGCCGATTTAACCCTTCGCCTGCTGGATCAGCCCGTAGAGGTTGGTGCAGCGCGCGCCGGAACGGCAGTAAGCGAAGACCGGGCCGTCGAGTTCATCGAGCGCCTCGGCCTGATCCTCGACATTCTCGGCCGTGATCTGGCCGCTGATCACGGGGACGTAGCGGAAGGCGAGACCGGCGGCTTCCACCGCCGCCTTGACGGTATCGGCCGAAGGCTGGCCTGGCTGCTCGTCATCCGGCCGGTTGCAGATGACGCTCTTGAAGCCGGCCTCCTTGATGGCGGCGACGTCTTCGGGCTGGATCTGGCCCGAGACCGAATAGTCCTCGCTGATCTCACGATATTCCATGACGATGTCCTCGCGATCTGATTTGGCGGGAGTCTTGCCACTCCCTGACGTGGCCGGCAACTGAATCCTATGTCGCAGCCGGCTGGGCGAGGCGCGCCCGGGCAAAACGCGCAACGATAATGCCGGCGATCACCGCCGCGACGAAGATCGGTGTCGCGGAATAGCCGAGACCAAGCGCAGGAATGGCACCGCCGGGACAGAAGCCGGCAATGCCCCAGCCGATGCCGAACACGGCGGCGCCGCCGACCAGCTCCACGTCGATTGCGCGCTTCGTTGGCAGCGCGAAGGCGGTTTCGAACACAGGCGCCTTGCGGCGGCGGAACACCAGGCGGTAACCGGCAAAGGCGATGGCGAGGCCGCCGCCCATGACGAAGATCAGGCTCGGATCCCACGTGCCGGCAATATCGAAGAAGTTCAGCACCTTGGCTGGGTTGATCATTCCGGAAACGGTAATGCCGAGGCCGAAGACGCCGCCGATCAGGAAGGCTGAGACGAGCCTGTTCATGGGCTCAGCCTCCGATCACGTGGCGAACGAGGAACACGGTGGCGAAGGCAGTGATCATGAAGGTCGCGACGGCAATGATGGAGGGTGGCGACAGCCGCGCCATGCCGCAAATGCCGTGGCCGCTCGGGCAGCCGCCGCCGAAGTGCACGCCGATGCCGACCAGGAAGCCGCCACCGACAAGGGCCAGCGTCGGCACCGGCACGCTGAAGGCGATGTGTCCGCCAACGGCTTGATAGAGAAGTGGCGCCACCACGGCGCCGCCGAGAAAGGCGGCCCGCCAACGCCATTCAGGAGAGAGCGGCGGGATGACGCCGGTCAGGATGCCGGTCATCCCGGCAATCCGGCCATGCAACGCCATCAAAAGCACCGCCGACAGGCCGATGAGGGCGCCGCCAAGCAGCGACTGGAAAGGCGTGAAGTCTGTCATGGCAAGCTCTCGATCCCGCGGTCGATCCGCGTCCCTGCGCGGATCGATACCATAGCGCAGATAGACTTTTCCGGCGGAGAATCCAACGCGTGCTGCGCGGACCGGAAACGGAAAAGCGGAGATTGGTTCCGCCTTTCCGAGGCGGCCCGCGTCAGCTGCCGAGAATGGCGCCTTTGATCTGACGGATATTGTTGTGCATCATGTCGATATAGGTCGAAGCCGGGCCATCGGGTTGCGACAACGCATCCGAATAGAGCGTGCCGCCCACCTTGATCCCGGTTTCGCTGGCGATCTGCTCGATCAGGCGCGGGTTGGTGATGTTCTCGACGAAGATCGCCGCGGCCTTGTCCTGCTTCACCTGGGTAACCAGCTTGGCGACATCGGCGGCCGACGGTTCGGAGTCGGTCGAGATGCCTTGCGGGGCGAGGAAGATCAGGCCGTATTCGTGTTCGAAATAGCCGAAGGCGTCGTGCGAGGTGATGACCACGCGCTTCTCCTCGGGGATCGACTGGATCGCCGCTTTTACTTCGCCTTCCAGCGCATCGAGCTTCTTGATGTAGGCGGCGGCATTGGTCTGGTAGCTGACACAGCCCTCGGAGTCGGCCGCGCAGAAGGCTTCGGCGATGTTGTTCACATAGATCCTGGCATTGGCGATCGACTGGAAGGCGTGCGGATCGGTGACCGTCTTGCCACCGCCGGTACCGGCGCCCTCGGCTGCGTCAGCGTCGGCGAATTCAGGTTTGAAATCGATCGGCGTCACGCCCTTGGTCAGGGTGACGATCGAGGCCTTGGTGGCGCTGGCATCGACCAGCCGCTGCAGAAATCCTTCGAAATGCAAGCCGTTGACCAGCACGATGTCGGCCTTGGCCATGGCCACCGCGTCGGTCGGGCTCGGTTCATAGACATGGGCGTCGCCATCCGGCCCGACGATGGTGGTCACATCGATGCGGTCGCCGCCGACATTTTTGGCGAAATCGGCGATGACGGTGAAGCTGGCGACCACTTTCAGCGGTGCCGCGAAGGCCGACGATGTGCCGAAGGCAATTAATGTTATAACGCTCATCGCCAGGGCGGCACGGATGGATTTCAGCATAAGCGGGTCTCCTTTATGGGGGCGGGGTGAGGATCAGGCCGTTCTGTGGCGGTGATGGATGACGCGCGCGCGCAAAATGCCGCGCGTGCCGAACAGGATCGAGGCGAAATAGACGACGCCGGCGGACAGGATGATGGCCGGGCCGGACGGCAGCGACGCGTGATAGGACAAGAGCAGCCCGGCGACGCAGGAAGCAAAGCCGATCAGCACCGCCAGCACGCACATCGGCTCGACGCGCACGGTCCAGAAGCGGGCGGCGGCTGCCGGCAGCATCATCAGTCCGACCGACAGCAAGGTACCGAGCGCCTGGAAGCCGCCGACGAGGTTGAGCACGACGAGGCCGAGGAAGATGAAATGCACTGGGCTCCCCAAGCGGCTCACCGAACGCAGGAACAGCGGATCGAGGCATTCGGCGACCAGCGCCCGCCAGAAGATGGCAAGGCTCACCAAAGTCACCGCGACGATGCCGCCGATCAGCGTCAGCGCTTCATTGTTGAGGGCCAGCACGGTGCCGAACAGCACGTGCATGAGATCGACGCTTGAGCCGCGGATCGACACCATCAGCACGCCGATGGCGAGCGAAATCAGATAGAAGGCCGCCATCGAGGCATCCTCGCGCTGGATGGTGAAACGCGAGACAGCACCGGCGCCGAGCGCCACGATGATGCCGGCGATCAGGCCGCCAATGGTCATCGGCAGGATTTCCAGCCCATAGAGCAGGAAGCCGGCGGCCGCACCCGGCAGGATCGCATGCGCCATGGCGTCGCCCGACAGGCTCATGCGCCGCAGCATCAGGAAAACGCCGACCGGGCAAGCCCCGAGCGACAGCATCAGCGAGCCGACAAGTGCCCGCTGCATGAAGCCGAAGTCGGCGAACGGCGCGATGAAGAGACCGTAAAGCATGTCCATCAGGCAGCCCTCGGTCCGGCGCCGTGATGGTGGTCATGGCTATGATCATGCGTGTGCCCATGAGTGTGATCATGGGCATGATCATGGCCCTCGGGCTCGCACCAGGGCGCGTTCTCTTCCCAGGCCTCGTGGAAGCGGCGGGCGCGCAAGAGGTTTTCCGGCTTCAGCGTTTCCCTGGTCTCGCCCCATGCGATCGGCTGGCGCGCCAGCAGCAGCGTTTCGGGGAAATTCTGGCGCACCAGGTCCAGATCATGGACCACCACCATGATGGTGCGTTCCTCGCCATGCCAGCGCTTGATCAGCGCGATGAGGTCGCCGACCGTCTTGGCGTCGACGGCGTTGAACGGCTCGTCGAGCAGGATGAGGTCGGCATCTTGCAACAGCACGCGGGCAAACAGCGTGCGCTGCAACTGGCCGCCCGACAGCGTGTCGATCGGACGTTTTTCGAAGCCGCCGAGGCCGACCGCCATCAGCGCCTGGCTGACGTCATCGCGATCTTCCTTGGTGTAGCGGCCGAGCAGGCCGCGTCTTGGCCACAGGCCAAGCGAGACCAGATCGACGACGCGGGCGGGAAAGGAGCGGTCGAGTTCCGATTGCTGCGGCAGGTAGGCGGCACGCACGCCGGGGGCGCGGATGACCTCACCGGCCATCGGTTTCAAGACGCCGACAATGCCTTTCATCAGCGTCGATTTGCCGGAGCCGTTGGCGCCGACCACGGCTGTCAGCGAGCCCTTGCGGATGGTGCCGTCGAGATGATGGATCGCCGGGTGGCTGCCGTAGCCAAGCGTCAGGTCGCGGAATGTCAGGCAAGTCTGGGTCATGTCGTTCCATGGGGCGGCGAAAATCCGGCTGCTGCCAGCGGTCGATTGGATATGTGATGTTATTACATTAGTCAACAAGCCGCTCGGGCGGAATTGCGGCTGCCGGGTCAACTTGCCGTGTACGGATGTCATACGCCGTTGGCCCAAGCGGATTTGACCGGGCGGCCTTGCCGGAAGCCGGCGGCAACTCTAAACAGGCGCCACCCGATAACAGGAAGGAACGCCCCATGAGCATTCGTCGCATCGATGTTGGCCCGCGCATGAGCCAGATCGTCATTCACGCAGATACCGTCTATCTGGCCGGTCAGGTTGGTCAGCCGGGTGGGAACGTTGCTTCTCAGACCAGGGACATCCTGTCGGCCGTCGATGAACTGCTGGCCAAGGCCGGTTCGGACAAGACCAAGATTCTGCAGGCGATCATCTGGCTGGCCGACATGAGCACCTTTGCCGAGATGAACTCGGAATGGGACAAGTGGGTGCCCCAGGGCAACACCCCGGCCCGCGCCACCGGTGAAGCAAAGCTCGCCGGCCCGGAATATCTGGTCGAAATCATCATCACGGCAGCGATCTGAGCCGCGGCCCGATTACCCTCCCGCAAGGGGGAGGGTAATCACCCCTGCGAGGGCCGAAACCGGGCCACCAGCGTGTGGCTCTCGGCCGCGTAGGTAAAGCGGACGTGGGTGACCGGATGTTCGGCGCTCCATGTCCGACGCTCGACCACCAGGCAAGGCGCGCCGGCCTCGATGTCGAGCGCCGCCGCGATGTGCCTGTCGGCGGCGACCGCGCGGATGCGGTGCTCGGCCTCGCTCCACGGCACGCGGCCGATCAGCCATGGGCCAGGCGCGATAGCCAGGAATTCCTCGTCGATTGCTTCTGGCACGGCGGCCAGGTTGATCAGCCGCTGCTCATGCGCGAACGGCCGCTCGCCGGCGAAATGCCGGCATTCCAGCGCCAGCACCGAGCCGACGGCATCGAGCTCCAGCAAACTGCGATCCTCGGCGCTGCTGCGCCTCTTGTGCCGCGCCACGCGCTCGTAGCGATAGGGCAGGCCAAGCGCCTCGACCTCGATCCGGATATCGTGGATTTCCAGCACAGCCGCCTGCGATTGTGGCCGGCGCACGAAGCTGCCTGAGCGGCGGCGGCGTTCGATCAGTCCGGCCTTGGCCAACTGCGACAGCGCCTTGTTCACGGTCATGCGCGAGCAATTGTACTCGGTCGTCAATTCGTGTTCGAACGGAATGCGGTGACCGGGCGCCCAGGCGCCGGACAGGATTTTCTCGCTGATATCGGACAGGATACGCTGGTGCAGCGAGCCGCCACCTTCCGCATCCGCCGTCTCGATCACACTCATGCCGAAAGCGCCGTCATCACGTTGCGAAAACGCTCGGCGATGGCCTCGCGCCTTGCATGCCGGCCGCCGCTGACCTGTTTTTTGCCATGCACCCAGACACAGTCGACCTTGCTGCCATTGGCGAAGATCCAGGCATCGAGGATCGCGTCACCCGTCTTTCCGGCCAGTGAGGGGTCATTGGCATCGAGCGAGACGAGATCGGCGGATGCGCCGGCGGAGATCTCCGACGCACCGGCGCCAAGGGCGACGCTGCCACCGTCGAGTGCGGCGTCGAACAACGCGCGACCGGTCGAGCCACCGGCGA
Source organism: Mesorhizobium sp. Mes31 (assembly GCF_024519675.1). Taxonomy (NCBI): domain Bacteria; kingdom Pseudomonadati; phylum Pseudomonadota; class Alphaproteobacteria; order Hyphomicrobiales; family Phyllobacteriaceae; genus Mesorhizobium; species Mesorhizobium sp. Mes31. The sequence continues at coordinate 24,563 of NZ_JALJRL010000005.1, forward strand.
CCGCCAGCACATTGCGGGCACGATGCGCGAGGCGTTGCGAATATTCGAGCTGGCGCAACTCGTCGGGCAAGCCGATCAGGACGTTGGAATCGGAACCGACGCCAAAGCGGCCGCCATGGTCGGTAAACAGCGGCGCGGCGAAGGTGCCGTCGCCGAGATTGGCCTCGGTGATCGGGCAAAGGCCGGCGATGGCGCCGCTTTTCGCCATCCCGACCGTTTCCGCATCTGTCATGTGCGTGGCGTGGATCAGGCACCAGCGCTGGTCGACCTTGGCATGGCCAAGCAGAAACTCGACCGGACGCGCGCCGGACCAGGCAAGGCAATCCTCGACTTCTTTTACTTGCTCGGCGATGTGGATGTGGATTGGTCCGTCAGGCGCTATGGCGGCAACCTGGGCCAACTCCTCCGGTGTCGCGGCACGCAAACTGTGTGGGGCGACGCCGACGACGGCTTGATTCAAAGTGCCAACGCATTCCCGGCTTTTCTCAACAAGCCGGGAGAACCGATTCACATCGTTGATGAATCGCCGCTGGCCCTCATTGGGGGCCGCGCCGCCAAAAGAGGAGTGTGCGTAAAACACCGGCAGCAGTGTCAGGCCGATACCGGTTTCGCCGGCCGCAGCCGCGATGCGCTCGGCCATCTCGGCGAGGTTGGCGTAGGGTTTTCCGTCGCGGTCGTGATGCAGATAGTGAAATTCGCCGACGCGTGAAAAACCCGCCTCCAGCATCTCGACATAGAGCTGCGCGGCAACTGCCTCGACCTGATCGGGCGTCATCGACAGCGCGAACCGATACATCACCTCGCGCCAGCTCCAGAAACTGTCGGTGGAGGGGCCGCGAAGCTCGGCCAATCCGGCCATGCCGCGCTGGAAGGCGTGGCTGTGCAGATTGGGCATGCCGGGCAGCAGAATTGAATGGCGTTCGTCGCCGGCCAGCGCAGTGCTTTCAGGCTCGACAGTTGCGATGCGTCCCTTGGCGAGGGTGATCCGCACATTGTTGTGCCAGCCGTCAGGAAGGAGCGCCTGTTCCGCGAAGATATCAGTCACTTTTCTCTCCGGTTCTCTGTCTCTCATGCGATGATAGCTCTTGCAGTGCGTTTCAATATGTATATACATAATTGCTGCCGATTGAAACGGAAAAGATGATGGTTGCTGAGAGCAAAGGCCGGGCAGGGGGGCTTCGCCTGTGGCGCAATGCGCGCCTTGTCACCATGGCCGAAGATTCTGCCGGACTTGGCGTTGTCGAACATGGCGCGGTCGCCGCGCGTGACGGCCGCATTGTCTATGCCGGCCCCGAATCGGAGATGCCCGCAACGCTTGCTCCGGACGAGACGATCGATTGCGAGGGCCGCTGGATCACGCCCGGCCTGATCGATTGCCACACCCATCTTGTCCACGCAGGCAACCGCGCAAACGAGTTCGAGATGCGGCTGGCCGGCGCCACCTATGAAGAAGTCGCAAAGGCGGGCGGCGGCATCGTCTCCTCGGTCAAGTCGCTGCGTGCCGCCAGCCAGGATGAGTTGGTCGCGCAGTCGCTGCCTCGCCTCGATGCGCTGATCGCGGAGGGCGTAACCACGGTGGAAGTAAAGTCCGGCTACGGGCTCGATCTCGAAAATGAGCAGAAGTCGCTGCGTGCCGCCCGCCAGCTGGGCGGCAAGCGGCCGGTGACGATCCGCACGACCTTCCTCGGCGCCCATGCGCTGCCGCCGGAAGCCAAGGGCGACAAGGACGCTTTTATCGATCTGGTCGCAAAAGAAATTCTCCCGGCGGTCGCCGCCGAAGGGCTGGCCGATGCCGTCGACGGCTTTTGCGAAGGTATTGCCTTTTCGCCCGGGCAGATGGCGCGCGTCTTCGACGCCGCCAAGGCTGCCGGCCTGCCGGTCAAGCTTCATGCCGACCAATTGTCGAACCTGCATGGGGCCGAACTCGCCGCCCGCTACGGCGCGTTGTCGGCCGATCATCTCGAATATACCGATGAGGCTGGTGCGGCGGCGATGGCGAAGGCCGGAACCGTGGCGACGATCCTGCCCGGCGCCTATTACTTTATCCGAGAGACAAAGAAACCGCCGATCGGCCTGTTCCGGCAGCACGGCGTCAGGATGGCTGTCGCCACCGACAACAACCCCGGCACCTCGCCGCTGACTTCGCTGCTTTTGACCATGAACATGGCGGCGACCTTGTTTGGCCTGACCGTCGATGAATGCCTTGCCGGCGTCACCCGCGAGGCCGCCCGTGCACTGGGCCTGCTCGGCGAAACCGGCACGCTCGAAGCCGGCAAATCCGCCGACCTGGCGATCTGGGACATCGAGCGCCCCGCCGAACTCGTCTACCGCATGGGTTTCAACCCGCTGCATGCTCGCATCTGGAGAGGACAATGACTGAACTGACCCTCAAGCCCGGCAATGCGACGCTGGGCGACTGGCGCGCCATCTATCGCGGCGCCGTGCCGAAGCTGGACGATGCCTGCAGGCCAAGAATCAAGGCGAGCGCCGAGGCTGTGGCGCGGATCGTTGCCAAGGGTGAGCCGGTCTATGGCATCAACACCGGCTTCGGCAAGCTGGCCAGCGTCCGCATCCCCTCCGAGGATCTCGAGACCTTGCAGCGCAACATCGTGCTGTCGCACGCCGCTGGCGTCGGCGAGCCGATGCCGGCCGCTGTTTGCAGGCTGATGATGGCGCTGAAGCTCGCCAGCCTGGCGCAGGGCGCGTCCGGTGTGCGGCCGCAAACCATCGAGTTGCTCGAAGCGATGCTGGCCAACGACGTCATCCCGGTGGTTCCGGCGCAAGGTTCGGTCGGCGCGTCGGGTGATCTGGCGCCGCTGTCGCACATGACGGCGGTGATGATCGGCGTCGGCGAATGCTTTACCCCGCACGGCCGTTTCCCGGCCAAGGTCGCCTTTGTCTCGCATGGGCTGGAACCGGTGACGCTGGGCGCCAAGGAAGGGCTGGCGCTGCTCAACGGCACGCAGTTTTCAACGGCCTATGCGCTCGCCGCCTTGTTCGAGGCCGAAGTGCTCTACCAGTCGGCGCTGGTCGCCGGTGCGCTGTCAACCGACGCGGCAAGGGGCTCCGATGCCCCCTTCGATCCGCGCATCCACCTGCTGAGGAAGCACCCTGGCCAGATCGAGACGGCGAACGCCTTGCGCAATCTGATGGCCGGCAGCGACATCCGTGAATCGCACCGGATCGGCGACGAGCGCGTGCAGGATCCTTATTGCTTGCGCTGCCAGCCCCAGGTGATGGGTGCTGCACTCACCGTGCTGCGGCAGGCAGCCGACACGCTCGGCACCGAGGCCAATGGCGTCACCGACAATCCGCTGATCTTCGCCGAGGACGACACGGCACTTTCCGGCGGCAACTTCCACGCCGAGCCGGTGGCCTTTGCCGCCGACATGATCGCGCTCGCCGTCTGCGAGATCGGTTCGTTGTCGGAACGCCGCATCGCCATGCTGGTCGACCCCGCGTTGTCCGGCATGCCGGCCTTCCTGACGCCGAAACCGGGCCTGAATTCAGGCTTCATGATCCCGCAGGTGACGGCGGCTGCTCTCGTCTCCGAGAACAAGCAGAAGGCCTATCCGGCCAGCGTCGATTCCATTCCCACCTCGGCCAACCAGGAAGACCACGTTTCGATGGCCGCGCATGGCGCGCGTCGGCTGATCGGCATGATCGAGAATGCGACAGCCGTGATCGGCATCGAATTGCTGGCCGCCGCGCAAGGCTGCGACTTCCATGCGCCACTGGCGTCGAGCGTCGCGCTCGAAGCGGTGCGCAAGCTGGTACGGGCCGAGGTGCCGCATCTCGACAATGACCGGCATTTCCACCCCGATATGGAAAAGGCCATCGCCATGGTGCGCAGCGGCGCGACAGTCAAGGCTGCCGGTGCGATAGCGCTGCCGTCGATTTCGGGAGCGGCATGATGACCACAACGCCCTGGCTTACGGTAACGCGCGGCACGGCACCGCTGCTGGTCTCGATCCCGCACACCGGCATCGACCTCGCCGGCCTCGAGAATCGGCTGGTGTCGCCCTGGCTCGGCCGCCGCGATTGCGACTGGTGGATCGACAAGCTCTATGATTTCGCCGCGGGCCTCGGAGCGACTGTCGTGCACACCGCGATCTCGCGCACCGTCATCGACGTCAACCGTGATCCGTCCGGCGCCTCGCTCTACCCCGGCCAGACGACGACCGGTCTCTGCCCGACCGAGACCTTCGACGGCGATCCGCTTTACCGCGAGGGCGAGGAGCCGGGGCCATCGGAGGTCGATGAGCGGCGCGAGAAATTCTTCGTGCCCTATCATGCCGCCATGCAGGCCGAGATCGACAGGCTGCGAACCTTGCACCAGACGATCGTCGTCTATGACTGCCACTCGATCCGCTCGGTGCTGCCGCGGCTGTTCGAGGGCACGCTGCCGGTGTTCAATCTCGGCACCAACGATGGCAAGAGCGCTGATCCGGACTTGCAGGCGATGGTCGCTCGGATCATGGCCGAAACCGGCGAGAGCTCTGTCGTCAACGGCCGCTTCAAGGGCGGCTGGATCACGCGCCATTTCGGTCAGCCTCAAGATGGCATCCATGCGCTGCAGATGGAGCTGTCGAACCGTGGCTACATGCGCGAGCCGGAAGGCAAGGGCGCGCCTGACAATTGGCCGGTTCCCTACGATGCCGAGTTCGCAGCACCGATCCGCGCCACGCTGGAAAAGATTCTGAACACCGCGATTGCCTGGGCGCAACGCTGATCAGGCAACGCTTTCGGGATGGACGCCATGACCGGACATGCCAGGACATTTCTTCTTGCCGTCGGGCTGCTCTCGGCCGCGGTCGTTCCGGCTCCTGCCGCCGAAGTGGCCATGACGGGCGCCGACATTCTCACCACCTTGAAGGGTGCCCGTGTCGAAGGCCCTGACTGGGCGCAGAGCTTCGATGATGGCGGCGCCACCATCTACACGAAAGGCGGCGCCCAGTCGCAGGGCCGCTGGGACGTGCGTGGCGACCAATACTGCTCGCTGTGGCCGCCCTCGGACGTCTGGGCCTGCTACGCCATGACCATCGATACTTCCGACCCGGCCCATGAGCAGGTCACCTGGATCAGCGCCGACGGCCACCGCAACGCCGCGCACCTCATTCGAAAGGGACAATGATGAACAATCCTCGCCACAACATCCGTGAAGTCCGCAGCCCGCGTGGCACGGAAATCAGCGCACGCTCCTGGCTGACCGAAGCGCCGCTGCGCATGCTGATGAACAATCTCGACCCGGACGTCGCCGAAAATCCCAACGAGCTGGTCGTCTATGGCGGCATCGGCCGGGCGGCGCGCACCTGGAACGACTTCGATCGCATCGTCGCCTCCCTGAGGACGCTGGCCGATGACGAGACTTTGCTGGTCCAGTCGGGCAAGCCGGTTGGCGTCTTCCGCACCCACCCCGACGCACCGCGTGTGCTGATCGCCAACTCCAACCTTGTGCCGCACTGGGCGACCTGGGAGAAATTCAACGAGCTCGATAGGAAGGGCCTGATGATGTACGGCCAGATGACGGCCGGCTCGTGGATCTACATCGGCACGCAGGGCATCGTGCAGGGCACCTACGAGACCTTCGTCGAGGCCGGCCGCCAGCATTATGGCGGCAATCTCAAGGGAAAATGGATCCTGACCGGTGGACTGGGCGGCATGGGCGGCGCCCAGCCACTGGCGGCGGTGATGGCCGGCGCCTGCTGCCTCGCCATCGAATGCAATCCGGACTCGATCGATTTCCGTCTGCGCACCCGCTATGTCGACGAGAAGGCGGAGACGCTGGACGAGGCGATGGCGATGATCGAGCGCTGGACCAAGGCCGGCCAGGCGAAGTCTGTCGGCCTGCTCGGCAATACCGCCGAGATCGTCCCGGAAATGTTCCGGCGCGGCATTCGCCCCGATATGGTCACCGACCAGACCTCGGCTCACGACCCCATCAATGGCTATCTGCCTAAGGGCTGGACGATGGCGCAATGGCGCGAGAAGCGCGTCAGTGACCCGAAGGCGGTCGAGAAGGCCGCCCGCGCCTCGATGCGCGAACATGTCGAGGCGATGGTGGCGTTCTGGAACGCCGGCGTGCCGACGCTCGACTACGGCAACAACATCCGCCAGGTGGCCAAGGAGGAGGGGTTCGAGAACGCCTTCGCTTTCCCCGGTTTCGTGCCGGCCTATATCCGCCCGCTGTTTTGCCGCGGCATCGGCCCATTCCGCTGGGCGGCCCTTTCCGGCGACCCGGAGGATATCTACAAGACCGACGCCAAGGTGCGCGAACTCACACCCGGCAACACCCACCTGCACAACTGGCTCGACATGGCGCGCAAGCGCATCGCCTTCCAGGGCCTGCCGGCCCGCATCTGCTGGGTCGGTCTTGGCGATCGGCATAGGCTGGGCCTCGCCTTCAACGAGATGGTCGCAAAGGGCGAGTTGAAGGCGCCGGTCGTCATCGGCCGCGATCACCTCGATTCCGGCTCGGTCGCTTCGCCGAACCGCGAGACGGAATCGATGAAGGACGGCTCGGACGCGGTGTCCGATTGGCCACTGCTCAACGCATTGCTCAACACGGCGTCAGGCGCCACCTGGGTGTCGCTGCACCATGGTGGCGGCGTCGGCATGGGCTTCTCGCAGCACGCCGGCATGGTCGTCGTCGCCGACGGCACGCCCGAGGCGGCCAGGCGCCTGGAGCGGGTGTTGTGGAACGATCCGGCGACCGGCGTCATGCGCCATGCCGATGCCGGCTACGACATCGCCATCGAGTGCGCGAAGGAGCACCAGCTCAATCTCCCCGGCATTCTCGGATGATTGGTTGAACCGATGCGCGTCCTGCGGGCATCTGAATACCGGTCGATGCCGTGGAAGAACGGCGGTGGCGTGACGACCGAAATCGCCGTCTCGCCTGCTGGCGCCGGGCTCGAAGACTTCGACTGGCGCGTCTCGATGGCGCGCGTCGAGGGCAGCGGCCCGTTCTCGCAATTTGCCGGGATCGATCGCACGCTTGCCGTGCTCGAAGGCGAGGGCATTGTCCTCGATATTGCTGGCCGCCCGCCGATATCAGTCACCAGGGTGACCGCACCGCTTTCCTTCCCGGCCGACGTGCCGACCGCGGCCGCGCTGATTGGCGGACCGATCACCGATCTCAATGTCATGACCCGCCGGAGCCGGATGACGCATTCGGTCGAGCGCATGGCGGTTTCGGCGCCGATGGAAATCAAGACCAAGGCGATGGTGACCCTCATCCTGTGCCTGAATGGGGAAATCATTGTGCCCGGCACCGAACCGGTTCGCCTCGGGCCGCTGGACACGCTGTTGCCTGGCGCGGACACCGCCAGCCTGCTTGTCCAACCCGTCCATGACACGACGCTGTTCGTGATCCGGATCGGCGGCATCACCGGCAACGATTAACGCTTGTTTCCAAACATGATCGCGATGCCGGCGAAATATAGCGTAAGCTGCTGGCGGCATCACGAAAAAGCCTGAATCCTCTTCGTCGATCGATCTTGACGGGAAGAGGGGCGCACGTCTTTGAATTTTTGCTGAGAGATGACGCCCTGTCGTGGTGCGGAAACAAACTTTCGGCAATTGGGGTTTATGCAACCAATTGCATTTGAATCGGTTTTAGGGCCATTGCCGTGGCGGTGACGCCGCTGAGTGCCGCATACGGAATTTTCAATGAATATTCAGACGAACCCTGCCCAAATCGAGAAGACAAGCGCGAGCTTCCCGGTAATCACGGAAGAGCCGATCCGATCCAATTTCATGCCCGAAGACCGCCTTCGGCTGCTTGGCGAAAGCCTGGCAAAAGGCGACTTGACGGATCTCTTCGGCCTGGCGCCGTTCGATTTTCAGGCGCGTATCCGCGACAGCGCCAAGAAGATTTTGGAGGTCTACCGTTCGACCAACGCCGCGCAGGCGCGAGGCGAGACGATCACGCCGGCGGCACAGTGGCTTCTCGACAACAACTATCTGGTCGAAGAAACCATTTTCCAGGTCAAGCGCGACCTGCCGCGCCGCTTCTACCGCCAGCTGCCCACCCTGAAACTGCCCGATGGCGGCAGCGTGCCGCGCGCGCTGGCACTGGCCTGGACCTATGTGGCGCATTCGGACAGTTCCGTCTCGGCGACGATGTTCAAGTCGATCGTCCAGGGCTTTCAGTCGGTCGAGCCGCTGAAGATCGGCGAACTCTGGGCGCTGCCATCATTGTTGCGCTTCGTCCTGATCGAAAATCTCCGCCGGCTGGCGGTCAGGGTCAATCGCACCCGCCAGATGCGCCAGATCGCCAACGACGTGGCAGACAAGGTTCTGGCTACCGACGACACTCCCGACCGGCAGGCGATCCTGTCCAACTTCAGCGCCCATGCGCAGGACACCACCTTTGCCACCCAGCTGCTCTACCGTTTGCGTGATGGATCGCAGAACGCCGGCAAGGCCCTGGAGTGGCTGGAAGGCGAGCTCGAAAAGACCGGCTCCGACGCCGAGGAAATCATCATTTCCGAACATCACACGCTGTCCAGCGGCAATGTGACGACCGGAAACATCATCCGCGGCCTGCGGCTCATCAACGACGTCGACTGGACGGTGTGGTTCGAAGGCGTCAGCCGCATCGATACCGTGCTGCGCGAGCGCACCGATTTCGCCGCGCTCGACTTCTTCTCGCGTGACCAGTACCGGACCGCGATCGAGGAACTGGCGCGCCGCTCGAACCTTTCGGAATATCGCGTCGCCGAGAAGGCCATCGAGCTGGCCGGTCACGCCGCCAGCGGGACCATCCCTGGTGATGGTGAAGGCGATGCCGCTCCGGCTGCGTCCGCCCACACCGATGTCGGTTTCTTTCTCGTCGGCCCGCGCCGGCTGGAACTGGAAAAGGCGATCGGCTACCGGCCGACGGTCAGCCAGACGACCAAACGCGCGTTCCGCAAGACCGGATGGCTCGGCATCGTCGTACCGGTGTTTGCACTGACGGCTCTGCTTCTGGTCCTCTCCGGCAACGCATTGGCCAATCTGGGTCTGTCGGTGCCGTCGATCGTCTTGATGCTGGCGCTGTTTGCGGTGCCGGCCAGCGAGGGCGCGCTCGCCTTCTTCAACACCGTCGTATCGCTCTTCCTGAAACCGACGCGCCTCGTCGGCTACGACTACAAGCACGGTGTACCGTCCGAGGCGCGCACCTTGGTGGTGGTGCCGTCGCTGATCGGCTCGCGCGACGACGTCGAGGAAAACATCCGCAACATCGAGGTGCATTACCTCGCCAACACGGCAGATGAAATCTACTTCGCGCTGCTGTCGGACTGGCCCGACAGCAAGACCGAGATCGATGCGGCCGACACCGAAATACTCGAATTCGCCCGCGCCGAGATCGCCCGCCTGAACGCCCGCTATCCCTCGCAAGGCGCATCGCGCTTCTACATCCTGCACCGGCGCCGTCTCTTCAACGCCGCCCAGGGCGCCTGGATGGGCTGGGAGCGCAAGCGCGGCAAGCTGCATGAGCTCGACCTCCTGCTGCGCGGCGACAGCGACACCACGTTCCTGCCGCTCGACGTGCCGCTGCCGGAAAACGTCGTCCATGTGATGACGCTCGATGCCGACACGCGCACCACCCGCGACGCCGTCGCGACCCTCGTCGGCAAGCTCTGCCATCCGCTCAACCGCCCGCATTTCGATGCCACCAAGCGGGTGGTGACGGCCGGCTACACCATCCTGCAGCCGCGCATCACCGCCTCGCTGACCAGTGGCGACGACGCGTCGTTCTTCCAGCGGGTCTTCTCCGCCAATCGCGGCCTCGACCCTTACGTGTTTGCCGTGTCCGATCTCTATCAGGACGTCTTCGGCGATGGCTCCTTCACCGGCAAGGGCCTTTATCATGTCGACGCCTTCGAGGCGGCGCTGCAGGGTCGCATCGAGGAAAACACCATCCTCAGCCACGATTTGCTCGAAGGTGCGCTGGCGCGCTCGGCGCTGGTCACCGACGTCGAGTTGGTCGAGGACTACCCGACACGCTACTCGGTCGACGCCTCGCGTCACCATCGCTGGGCGCGCGGCGACTGGCAGCTTCTTGGCTTCATCCTCGATCCGCGCTCCGGCGTGCCGGCCTTGTCGCGCTGGAAGATGGTCGACAATCTGCGCCGCTCGCTGACGCCGATCTTCTGGGTGATGGCGGCGATCGCCGGCTGGACGCTGCTGCCCTTCACGCAGGCCGCGCAATGGCAGGCCCTGCTGATCCTCAGCCTGTTCATGGCGCCGACATTCGACGTCGTCAACGCCATCCTGCCCAAGAGCGGCGACCAGACGCCGCGCGGTCATTTCTCGGCGCTGGCGCGTGACGTCGCCTTCGGCACCGCCATGGTGGCGCTCAAGATCGTGCTGATGGCGCATAACGCCTGGATGATGGGCGACGCCATCGTGCGCACGCTCTACCGGCTGTTGGTCAGCCGCCAGAACCTGCTGGAATGGCGCACTGCCTCGCAGGCGCACAAGAGCGGCGACAACGATCTCGGTTCCTACTACGGCATGATGTATGGCGCCGTGATCATCGGATTCGTCGGTCTCGCCATACCGGTGCTGGCCGATTCCACCGGGGCCTTCGTCGCTTTCTTCTTCGCCCTGTTTTGGATCGCCTCGCCGGCCATCGCCGCCTGGATCAGCCGTTCGGCTGAAACCGAGGACCGGCTGCGCATCTCGGCCGCCGACATCCATGCGCTGCGCACGGTTGCGCGGCGCACGTGGCACTATTTCGAAAGCTTCGTAACGGCCGAGCATCACAATCTGCCGCCGGACAATTTCCAGGAAAGTCCGGCGCCGGTCGTGGCGCCACGCACCTCGCCAACCAATATCGGCGTCTATCTGCTGTCCGTCGTCTCGGCTCGAGACTTCGGCTGGATCAGCCTGTCCGATGCCATTACCCGCATCGACGCCACGATGACCACCATCGAGGGCATGCCGCGCGACCGTGGCCACCTCTTCAACTGGTATGACACGACGACGCTGAAGCCGCTTTATCCGCTCTATATTTCGGCCGTCGACAGCGGCAATCTTGCCGGCCATCTGGTGGCGGTGGCGGCAGCCTGTGCCGAGTGGGCGGAAGCGCCCTCCGTCCACCTCCAGGGCGATTTCGAAGGCATTCTCGACACGGTCACCATCCTCAGTGAAAGCCTCGACGATCTGCCTGACGACCGCCGCCAGCTGCGCCCGTTGCGTCAGCGCCTGGCGGACCGTCTCGACGGCATGCGGCGCGCGGTCGAGACCATCAAGGCGCAGCCGGAAATGGCGTCGATCCGCACCATCAATCTGGCCGTGCTGGCCGGCGAAATCCGGAAGCTCGCCGCTGCCATCCACACCGAGGCCGCATCGGCCCAGAGCGACATCATCGTCGATTGGGCGGCGAGGCTGGAAGCCAGTTGTGAGGCGCACGTCCATGACGCGCACAGCGACGACAACGCCGTCGAGGCCCTGCGCGCCAAGCTCTTGACCTTGCGCGAGCGCACGCGCCGCTTTGCCTTCGAAATGGATTTTTCCTTCCTGATGCGGCCTGAACGCAAGCTGCTGTCGATCGGCTACCGCGTCGAGGAACACCAGCTCGATGAGAGCTGCTACGATCTTCTCGCCTCCGAGGCGCGGCTGACCAGCCTGTTCGCCATCGCCAAGGGCGACCTGCCGACCGAGCACTGGTTCCGTCTTGGCCGGCCCATCGTCGAGATCGGCTTCCAGGGCGCGCTGATGTCGTGGTCCGGCTCGATGTTCGAGTATCTGATGCCGCCGCTGGTGATGAAGGAGCCGCAAGGCAGCATTCTCAACCAGACCAGCAAGCTGATCATCAAGCGTCAGATCCAGTACGGCCGCCAGAAGAACGTGCCATGGGGGATTTCGGAAGCGGCCTACAACGCCCGCGACCGTGAACTGACCTACCAGTACACCAATTTCGGCGTCCCTGGCCTCGGGCTGAAGCGTGGTCTCGGCCAGAACACGGTGATCGCGCCTTACGCGACCGTGCTGGCGGCGCAGTTCAACCCGCGTGAAGCCGTGCAGAACCTCGCCCGGTTGCGGGAGGTCGGCGCGCTTGGCCGCCACGGCTACTACGATGCCGTCGACTTCACGCCGCAGCGCGTGCCGGAAGGCACCGATCATGTCGTCGTGCAGAACTACATGGCCCACCATTCGGGCATGTCGATCGTGGCGGTTGCCGATGCCATCTTCGAAGGCCGAATGCGCGACCGGTTCCACAGCGACCCGGTTATCGAATCCGCCGAACTGCTGCTGCAGGAGCGGGCGCCGCGCGACATCCCGACCGCGACCGTCAGGACCGAGGCCGACGAACGCGCCAAGGACGAGACCGAGATCGAGAGCCCCGACACCCGCATCGTGCTCGATCCGTTGCGGGCGCTGCGTTCGACCAGTGTGATGTCCAACGGCCGCTATTCGGTGATGGTCACCGCGACCGGGTCCGGCTACAGCCGCTGGGGCGATCTCTCCGTCACCCGCTGGCAGCCGGACCCCACCGAGGACCGGCTCGGCTCCTACATCTTCCTGCGCGATGCCGGCACCGGCGACTGGTGGTCGGCGACCGCGGAGCCAAAGCGCGCTGCCGAGGAAAAGGCGCAGACCCTGTTCTCCGACGACAAGGCGAGCTTCGTCAAATCGGTGGGCACCTTGCGCTCGGAGGTCGAATGCATCGTCATTTCGGAAGGAAATGGCGAGGGCCGTCGGGTCACCCTCTACAATGACGGCCCATCCGACCGTCACATCGAAGTGACTTCCTTTGCCGAACTGGTGCTCGGGTTGGAAGCATCGGACAACGCTCATCCGGCCTTCTCGAAGATGTTCGTCGAGACCGAGATCGCATCGAACAACGGTGCGATCTTCGCCACGCGGCGCAAGCGCGAAGCCAGCGAGCCCGATATCGCCATGGTGCATTTCGTCACCGATCCGTCGGGATTGGCGCGTGATGCCGAGGCCGAGACCGACAGGCGTGCCTTCATCGGCCGTGGCCGCACCATCGTCGACGCCGCCGCTTTCGATCCGGGCGCCAGGCTTGGGGGCCATTCGGGCTTCACGCTCGATCCCGTCGCCTCGCTGCGCCGCCAGGTGCGCGTGCCCGCCAACAAGAAGATATCCCTGACTTTCTGGACCGTCGTCGGCGCCAGCCGCACTGAACTGGAGGAGGCCGTTGCCCGGCTCGACCACCCGGAGAGTTTCGCTCGCCAGGCCATGCTCGCCTGGACCCGCAGCCAGGTGCAGACCCGCCATATGGGCCTCAGCCTGACCGATGCCGCAAACGTGCAGAAGCTGGCGCGCTATCTGATCTATCCGGATCCGTTCCTGCGTCTCCCCGCCGAATCCATCGCCTCGGGGCTGGGCAAGCAGTCGAGCCTGTGGCCGACCAGCATTTCGGGCGATTTCCCGATCTTCCTGGTCAGGATCGGCGACGTCGCCGACCTGGAGATCGTCGCCCAGGCGCTGCGTTTCCAGGAGTATATGCGCACCCGCGGCATGATGATCGATTTCGTCGTCGTCAACGAGCAGGCGTCCTCCTACGTCCAGGACCTGCAGCGTGCGGTCGAGACGCTGTGCGAAAACAGCCGCCTGCGCGGCAAGGAACTCGGGCCTCGCCAGCACATCTTCGCGGTCCGCCGCGACCTGATGGACGAGACGACCTACAAGACGCTGCTCGCCGTCGCCCGCGTGGTCCTGCACACGCGCAACGGCACCATCTTCGATCAGATCGAGCGGGCCGAGGCGGCTGCCCTGCAGGCGCGCGAACCCCAGCAGCCGGCAGGATCGCCGGTCCCGCGCGAACTGCCGTCGCTTGCGCCGATAGCCTTCGCCTCGCAGGCGGTGGCGGATGCCAGCGCCGACGGAAGCGGGCTCAGCCAGTGGAACGGCTTTGGCGGTTTCGATGGCGACGGGCGGCACTATGTCGTGCGCCTCGCCGGCCGGCGCACCACACCGCAGCCGTGGATCAACGTCGTCTCCAACGCTTCGTTCGGCTTCCATATATCGGCCGAGGGCGCTGCCTTTACCTGGAGCCGCAACAGCCGCGATTACCAGCTGACACCGTGGTCGAACGACCCGGTCTCGAATCGGCCGGGCGAGGGCCTCTACATCTACGATCAGGCTAGCGGCAAGGCGTTCTCGCCGCTCGCCGCCGTGGTGCGCGATTCCTCGATGACCTACGAGGCCTGGCACGGCCAGGGTTTCTCGACTTTCCGCTCGAAGCGCGGGCCCTTGTCGATGGATCTTACCCATGTCGTCGACCCGGTCGATCCGGTGAAGATTTCGCGATTGCGTATCCAGAATTCCGGTTCGGTGCCGGCGCGGCTGCGTGTCTATGCCTATGCCGAATGGGTGCTGGGCGGGCATCGGTCACGCACGGCGGCAACCATCGTCCCGTCCCGCGACGCTGCCACCGGTGCGTTGCTGGCGCAAAACCCCTACGGGCTCGATTTCAGCGAGCGGGTGGCTTTCCTGGCCGCCGACGGCGGCGTGCACTCGGTGACGACCGACCGCTCGGAGTTCCTCGGCCGGCACGGCACCAGCGAGCTTCCGCACGCGGTGCTGAGTGGCGCGGCACTCACGGGCCGTGTCGAGGCTGGAGACGACCCTTGCGCGGCGATCGCCCGTGACATCGAGATTCCGGCCGGCGGCGACGTGACGCTGCTCTGGTTGCTCGGCGATGCCGAGTCCGTCGAGGAAGCCAGCGCCCTGGTGCAGCAGCACCGGGGCAAGGATTTCGACAAGCGGCTGGCCGACAACGAGCGCGAGTGGCGCGGCTTCCTCGACACCATCCAGGTCGAGACGCCGGACAAGGCCCTCGACGCCATGGTCAACCACTGGCTGCCCTATCAGAGCCTGGCCTGCCGCATCCGAGCCCGCTCCGCCTTCTATCAGGCAAGTGGCGCCTTCGGCTTCCGCGACCAATTGCAGGACACGCTGGCATTGCTGGCGCATGATCCGCAGCTGGCGCGTGACCAGATCCTCAACGCCGCGCGGCGGCAATTCCCCGAAGGCGACGTGCAGCACTGGTGGCTGCCGCGCACCGGGGCCGGCGTGCGCACCATGATCTCCGACGACGTGGTCTGGCTGGCCCATGCCACGGCGCGCTATCTGCTGGTGACTGGTGACGCCACCATCCTGAAGGAGCAACTGCCCTTCATCGACGGACAGGCGCTGGGCGAGGGCGAGCACGATGCCTTCTTCACCCCGGAAGTTTCGAAGAAGACGGCCTCGCTCTACGATCATTGCGCGCGAGCGCTCGATCTTGCCATCAAGCGCAGCAGCCCGGCCGGGCTGCCGCTGATCCTTGGCGGCGACTGGAACGACGGCATGAACCGCGTCGGCGAGCAGGGCAAGGGCGAGAGCGTCTGGCTGGGCTGGTTCCTGCTGAAGACGCTGGGCGACTTCGCCGCCGTCGCCAAGACCGAGGGTGATGCCAAGCATGCGCAAGCCTGGGCAAAGCATGCCGATGCGCTGAAGCGGGCGCTCGAGAGCACGGCGTGGGACGGCGAATGGTACCGGCGCGGCAGCTTCGATGACGGCACGCCGCTTGGCTCGCGATCCTCGCAGGAGTGCAAGATCGACTCGATTGCCCAATCCTGGAGCGTGCTTTCGGGAGAGGGCGATCCGGCGCGGTCGACGACGGCGATGGAGCAGGCGACGAAGCTGCTCGTCGACGACAAGCTCAAGATCGTCAAGCTGTTCACGCCGCCCTTCTCGAAGACGGACAAGGATCCCGGCTACATCAAGAGCTATCCACCCGGTGTTCGCGAGAATGGTGGCCAGTACACCCACGCCGCCACATGGTTCGTCATCGCGCTCGCCGAAATGGGGCTGACCGACGAGGCCTATCGCTGTTTCTCGATGCTCAATCCGGTCAACCACGCGATCGACGAGGCCTCGGCCGAGCACTATCGCGTCGAGCCCTATGTGGTTGCGGCCGATATCTATGCCGGAGGCGACAAGGGTGGCCGTGGCGGCTGGACCTGGTACACCGGCTCCGCCGGCTGGCTCTACAGGGCGGCGGTCGAAGGCATCCTGGGCATCGAACGGCGTGGCAAGCGCGTCCAGTTCAAGCCGAAGCTCCCCAGCCACTGGGACGGGTATTCGGCGACCCTCAAGATGCTGGGTGCGGAACTCAGGGTTCGCGTCATCCGCGACAATAAGGCCAAGACGGTTTCATTGGAGCTGAATGGGGCGAAGACCAAGGTTTCGACGGTTGAGCTAAAAAGTGGCGAGGTTGCTGACGTCGTCATCAGAATCCCGGCCTGACGCCTGTCGCCCGACAGCGCGCCCTCGGGTTGGCCCCGGGGGAAGCGGTCTTCGGGACAACGACATGATGGAACACGGCGCCAAGTCGCTTGGCGCCGTGATCGAGAGTACGGCCCAGATCGGGACTGGTAATTATTTAGAATCAATACTTTGATGCATCACGCCTGGGCGTTCCCCCGCGGTGAATCTTGGCCTCTGGAGATCCATGGGAGCCGCCAGGGCGCGTTACTTTGCGCGTACTGTTCAGAAGGCGCTTTCAGCCCCTCGTCATCCGCCCGACATCCTTCGTGATTAAAATTTCGGCAGTACGAGCCGTCTGCCATGATTCCGCCGCATGCCTGACATTTTAGCTGTCTTCTCAAACCGTTAGGTGATCACGGCAGATTTCGGAACGTCGCCATCTTTTGTTCGCTCGAAGGGAACTGAAGAGGTACACGGCCATTGTTTTGCGACGTATCAAGCGGTACGAGTCAAATGATGCAGTGCACAATAAACAGCGTGGCGGAGTAACTGGGGTGACCCTTCTGCAAATCTACTGGAGAGCGCTCGGTTATCTGGCCGAAGACAGGAAACGCGTCGCGTTGATCTGTTCGGCCAACGTCGCTCTCGCCATCATCGCCATTCTCGAGCCGATCATGTTCGGCCGGGTGATCGATGCGATTTCCGAACGCGGTTCCGTGTTTACCACGCTTGCCCTGTGGGCGGGCCTGGGCGCCTTCAACATCGTCGCCTTCGTTCTGGTGGCGCGCGGCGCCGACCGTTTCGCCCACAAGCGGCGCAGCGAGGTGCTTTGCCAGTCTTTCGAACGCGTGATCACCATGCCGCTTGCCTGGCACCATCAGCGTGGCACATCCAACGCCTTGCACACGCTGTTGCGCGCGGTCGAGACGCTGTTCAGCCTGTGGCTCGAATTCATGCGTCAGCATCTGTCCACTGCCGTTGCCCTTGTCCTGCTGGTGCCGACGGCTATCAGCATGGATCTGCGCATGTCGCTGGTCCTGCTGGCGCTCGGCGCGCTCTATGTCGGCATCGGCCGGCTGGTGATGAAGCGGACCAAGGCAGGCCAGGCCGCCGTGGAGCGCCACTATCACCAGGTGTTCGCGCATGTGACGGATTCGGTCAGCAACGTCGCCGTGCTGCAGAGCTACAACCGCCTCGGCCACGAGGCTGATACGCTGCGCCGCTACGTCAGGAACCTGCTCGACGCGCAGAACCCGGTGCTCGACTGGTGGGCGATGGCCAATGCGCTGCACCGCCTGTCGTCGACCATTTCGATGATGGTGGTGCTTTTGATCGGTGCCTATCTGGTCACCCATGGCCAGCTGCGCATCGGCGACGTCATCGCCTTCACCGGCTTTGCCACGCTGCTGATCGCCCGGCTCGACCAGATGTCGGCCTTCGCCAACCAGATTTCCGAGGCCCGCGCCAAGCTCGAGGACTTCTACCATCTCGAGGATTCCGCCGCTGACGCCGCCGAGCCGGATGGCTTGCGCGATCTGACCAACGTCACCGGCCATGTCCGCTTCGAGAATGTCGGCTTCGAATTCGCCAATTCGGGACAAGGCATCGACGACGTGTCGTTCGAGGTTCAGGCCGGTCAGACGGTCGCCATCGTTGGCCCGACGGGCGCCGGCAAGACCACGCTGATCAACCTCTTGCAGCGCGTCTTCTCGCCGTCCCATGGGCGTATCCTGATCGACGGCATCGACACCCGCACCGTGACTCGCAAGTCGCTGCGTCATTCGATCGCCACCGTGTTCCAGGATGCCGGCCTGCTTAACCGCTCGATCGAGGACAACATCCGCGTCGGCCGCGCCGATGCGACCAATGACGAGATCCATGCCGCCGCCAACGCGGCTGCCGCGCAGGACTTCATCCTGGCCAAGAGCAGCGGCTACGATACGCTGGTTGGCGAGCGCGGCGGCCAGCTGTCGGGTGGCGAGCGCCAGCGAATCGCCATTGCCCGCGCCGTGCTGAAGGACGCACCGATCCTGGTGCTCGACGAGGCGACCAGTGCCCTCGACGTCGAGACCGAGGACCGCGTCAAGGAAGCGATCGACGAATTGCGGCGCGACCGCACGACCTTCATCATCGCCCACCGCCTGACCACCGTTCGCGACGCCGATCTGGTCGTGTTCATGGACAAGGGCAGGGTGGTCGAGATGGGCGGCTTTGCCGAACTTTCGATGCGCAACGGCCGCTTTGCCAGCCTGCTGCGTGCCGGTGGCCTGCTCAACGACGAGGAGGTTCGCCGCCTCAGCCGCACCGTCCAGCAGCAGCAGGAAGCCGCCGCCTGATCGGGTAGTGCCGCCTCCGCCTTCTCCCGCGCAAAGGGAGAAGGCAAGACCCGCCTGCGACACCACCGCTCGATTGCCCCAAACGCGCCGGCGGTCTATGTAGAGCCGCATGAGCGACATGACTTCACGCCTGACCGGCTGGATGGATCTTGCCAACCCGACGCGCTTCGTCGGGCTGGCCGACAAGGTCGTGCCATGGCTGGCGACGATCGCCGCGCTCATCCTCGCCGTCGGGCTCTATATGAGCTTCGCCGCGCCCGAGGATTTTCAGCAGGGCATCACCGTCCGCATCATGTACCTCCATGTGCCTTTCGCCTGGCTCGCCATGATGTGCTACACGCTGATGGCGGTTTCCGCACTTGGCACGCTGGTCTGGCGCCATCCCCTGGCCGATGTCGCGCTGAAATCCGCAGCGCCCATCGGGGCTGTCTTCACCGCGCTGGCGCTGGTCACCGGTTCGATCTGGGGAAAGCCGATGTGGGGCACCTGGTGGGTCTGGGATGCGCGGCTGACCTCGGTCTTCGTGCTGTTCCTGATGTATCTCGGCATCATCGCGCTGACCCGTGCGCTCGACGATGCCGGACGCGCCGCCTGGGCCGCCGCCATCATCACGCTGGTCGGCTTCATCAACATCCCGATCATCAAATTCTCGGTCGACTGGTGGAACACGCTGCACCAGCCGGCCTCGGTGTTCCGGCTCGGCGGACCGACCATCGATCCCAGCCTGCTATGGCCGCTGCTGGTCATGGCCGTCGGCTTCACGGTGCTGTTCTTCGCATTGCACCTGATGGCGATGCGCACCGAAATCCGCCGCCGCCGGGTCATCGCCATGCGCCGCGTCGCGGCACGCCAGGCCGAGCGGCAACCGACTTAATTTATTATGCCGCCTGGCGAAACGCGTCAGGTCATCCTTCCGCGCGCCGCCACCGGCAGCGTTTCCAGCACCTTGTCGCCGTCGATCAGATTGACCTCGTTGAACAGGTTGGTGACGACGCAGCAATGGTCGGGGACGACGCGGACGCGTTCACCGATGCGCAGTCTGGCCTGGTCCGAAAGCGTGACGGTGCCGTGCTCCTCGCTCAGGCCGGTCACCCGCGCGCCCGCAACGCCGAGCAACTCGCCGAAATCGGGCAGCCCCAGCGTGTCGCTGGACAGCGCCTTGCTGCCGGCGTCGAGGATGGCGCGCGTCGGCGTCGGATGGCTGACCACCGTCGACAACACCGTCAGCGCGCAATCGTCGAGAGTGCCGACGCCCTTCGCGACCTGATAGCGATCGAGATAGATGTAGGTGCCGGGGCGATACTCGGTGACGACCGATGCGTCGCTGGAACGCCACATGTCCGGCGTGCCGCCGCTGGAGATGCGTTCGCAGGCGAGGCCCGATGCGGCAAGCGCCTGCCTGGCGTTGGCAAGCCAGGCCTCGGCCTCGGCCGCGCGCCCGGCGGCCGGATAGGTCATCAGCCCGCCGAAGGCGAGGCCGCCAGCCTTGTCGATCTGTCTTGCCAGCGCAACCGCTTCGTCAGCCGTCTGCACGCCGCAGCGGCCCATGCCGGTGTCGCATTCGACCAGCACCGGCAGACGATGGCCGGCATCGGTGAAAGTCGCTGCTAGCCCTTCCAGCGTCTCCATGCTGTCCGCCGTCACCGACAGGGCGACACGGCGATGCAACGCCAGAAGCCGCTCCAGCTTGGCGCGGCCGAGGATGTTGTAGGGCAGAAAAATATCGGTGAGCCCGGCGTCGGCCATCACCTCGGCCTCGCCGATCTTCTGGCAGGTGATGCCGACGGCCCCGGCCGCGACCTGCTTCTTCGCCCAGTAGGGCAATTTGTGCGTCTTGATATGCGGCCTCAGTTTCAGCCCGTTCTTGTCGGCATGGGCCTGCGCGCGGGCAATGTTGGCTTCGGCGTGCGCCGCGTCGATCAGGATCGAGGGCGTATCGAGGTCGTGGATGGTCGGCATCATCTGTCACCCTGTGAAAATCCGCAGGGGTTATGATCCCGAAAGCGCGCGATGTCACGCGGCCAGCCGGGCGGATCTGTGGTCCATGCGCACAAGCCGCAAGGCGGGTGCGGGGCGGCAAGACGGATCGACACCGCATCGGCGTTCGGCTATGCGGTTTGCCAATGCATGTCGCTCAAAGATGCGTAGCGGTTTTGGGACAACGACATGCGTGCTAACAAGCTGAAGCGTATCGCGTGAACCCCGTCAGACGCCGCGCGCTCGAGCAAAGTCGACACGAAGGACCATGATCATGAAACGCTCCGCCATCAACGACATCATCCGCGAAGCCGACGCTTTCATCCGCTCGTTCGGCTACATCATGCCGCCCTTCGCCTATTGGTCGCCCGAGGAAATGAAGGCGCGCCAGGTCGATTCCTCGGCCATCTTCACCTCCCGGCTCGGCTGGGACATCACCGATTACGGCCAGGAGAAATTCAAGGAGCTCGGCCTGTTCCTGTTCACCGTTCGCAACGGCCGCTACGAGGACATGAAGAAGGGCATGGGCATGCTCTATGCCGAGAAGATCATGATCTCGCGCAAGGACCAGCTGTCGCCGATGCACCGCCACAACATCAAGGCCGAGGACATCATCAACCGCGGCGGCGGCAAGCTGGTGCTGGAACTGTTCATGCACGATCGCGACGGCGGCATCGATCCCAAGGCCGAGGTCACCGTGCCTGTCGACGGAACCATCCACCGGCTGCCGGCGGGCGGGCTGTTGAAGCTCGACCCGGGCCAGAGCGTCACGCTGCTGCCCGGCGTCTGGCATGCCTTCTGGGCCGAGGGCAAGGATGTGCTGATCGGCGAGGTGTCGACCGTCAATGACGACCTCACCGACAACGTCTTCCGCGAACCGATCGGACGCTTTTCCAACATCGACGAGGACGTCGCGCCGGTGCACCTGCTGGTGTCCGACTACGAGAAGTGGCTGGCCTAGTTCGCTTTAAATTCAGGCGCCGGCTGGATCACTGGTCAAGGCGGCGCCGCCTCAATGACAGCACTCTGGCGCTGACTGCACGCTCGTCCGGCACAGGCAAGATGAACTGATCGGCACGTCCGCCTTGGCCAGCGCCGCCACAAGTCTTGCCTGCAGCGCCGGCAGTTCTTCGCTCTCGCCGCGCCGTTTCAGGCATTCCACCAGCCCGTGCAGCGCCCACACATTGTTCGGATGCTGGGCGCAGCGCTGCACCTTGCCGCGGAGGCCCAGATCGTCGCGATAGACCTTTTCGGCCTCTTCCGCGTGATCCTGGTCGAGAAGCAGCGCCGCCAGCGCATGGCGCGGCGGGTGCATCCATGCCCACGGCTCGGTGTAGGACAGATTGTCGTCGAGCTGGACCGCTTGCCGCAGATGGCCATAGGCCTCGTCATGCCGGCCCTGGTGGTAGGCAAGCTCGCCGTCGAGCAAGGCGGCGCCGACAGCCAGCGAGGCGCGGGTCGGGTTGCTGAGGAAGCGGCGCTCGGGTGCAATGCCGGCCAGATGCCGCTGGAACTCTTCGCGCTCGCGCTCGGCTTGAGCGAATTGCCTCAGCGTCGCGTGCGCGACACCCTTGGCGTAATGCTGCATGGCCGCCGTCAGCACATAGAGGCCAGGCTCTTCGGTCATCGGCTCGTCGATGATCTCCTGCCAGCGGCCGAAGCGCACCAGCACATGCGATTTCATCGCGTGGTAGCCTTCCACCGTCTGGGTGAGCTTTGGCCGGTCCTTGATGGCAATCACGTCCCGCGCGACCAGCCCGCGCACCTTGTCGGCGGCCCACAGTGCCGGCCTGGACTGGCCTGACAACATGCAGGTGAACATCATCAGATGCAGATCATGACAGCAGCCGAGCAGATAGTAGGTCGGCGCGTCCGCATAGGCGAGGTAGAGATCGTTGGCGCGAACCGCCTTTTCGCTGGCAAGCCTCGCCTTGTCATACGCGCCGCACAGCACATAGATGTGCCCCGGCATATGGTTCATGTGCCCGGCATCGGGGCACATCTCGCCGAGCAGGTCGGCCGAGCGCATGCCGCGTTCCGGCATGGTGGACATTTCCAGCAGATGGATGTGCAGGTGGATGATCGCCGGATGCTGTGCAATCCCGGCCTCGTCGGCAAGCCGGATCGATCGCTCGCAAACCTCGAGCGCCTCGACGACATCGGAATTCGGCGCCGGTTCACCAGTCTTGAGATTCCACAGCCGCCGCACGGTGCGCATCATCAGCGCCTCGACCAGCAGTGCCATCACATCATGGTCGTCGGGAAAGTTTTCGTAGACCTGCCGCATCGCGGCGGCATAGGCATCATCCCACTGTTCGAATTCCTGCGGGCTCACTCTGTGCGGATTCTGGAAACGGCAAGCCAGCGCCTCGATCAGCTGTCGTTCGACATCGCCGGCGCCAGCTGCATTGTCGCGCGCCAGTTCGACATGCTCGAAGCAGCGCTTGGTCGCGCTGTTCGCCTCGGCCTCGCCGTGCTCCTTCCAGGTCAGATTGTAGAAAGGCCCGGCGGCATAGGCGATGCCCCAATGCACCATCGGGCAGTCAGGGTCGGTTTCCAGCGCCTTCTCGAAGCACTTGATGCCTTCCTCATGGTTGAAGCCGTAGCACCAGTTGAGCCCGATATCGAACCAGCGCTGGGTCTCGGTCGAGCGTGTGGAGATGGCGCGGCGGTAGGTGCCGAGGTCGAAGCGGTCCATGTCTTCCATTCAAAGTCTTGCCGGCCGCAAGCCAGGCCGTGGCCAGATTCCCTAGCCCTCAATGTGTGCCGAAATCTCCAGCCATGGCAAACGTCATGAGCCGCACGGTCACTGTTTGAGAGGGGAGGCCGGCGTCCTAGACAAGAAAGCCGCCCGGCTTGCGTAAGCGGGCGGCTTTTGAAAATGGAGGTCTGAATGGGAATTGAACCCATTACGTCGGTTTTGCAGACCGATGCGTCACCGTCCCGCCCTCAGACCGAGCCGGTCTTATGGGCATCCCATCAGCACTTAGTCAACCCGCTGCGGGTGGCTTCCGGTTGCGCCGTTGTGGCGACGCTTCATTTTGCCAGCCAGCCAGCGCTGGCAGGTCGTCAAGCCAACTTTTCTCGGTCATCAAAGCAGCGCCGGTCTGAAGGTCCGCCTGGGTTGCGTTTTGAATGAGCCAATCCATCCACTTGCGATAGGCAGCCGGATCAAGCTGGGGCGGCAGAACCTTGGCCTTGAGCAGCATCCGCTTGCGGAAACTGGTTTGCCTGCGGAGTTTGGTCGTCGTGAATTTGATGGCCTTGCCTTGATAGTCGATCGTCCAGCGGTCATTCCCATGGCTGGTGAGCCTGTCGATGGCGAAATCGGCATCGACCGGTCTATCCCGCCAGGGAAGCTCGATGGCATTCTTCCTCAGATCGAGAGCCCATCGCCTGTAATCGGCCCCGGCACGCTGCGGCGGCAGCACACCGGCCTGTTCGAGCATCTTCCTGCGAAAGGTAGGCTGCTTCTTCAGCTGGCCGGTCGTGAACTCGATGCGATGCCCACGAAACTCGACGTGCCACCGGATCCTTCCGTTGCCGACATACTTCACCAGCCTGTCGACGAAGAACTCGCCATCGGCAAGCATCACGCAGCCTTGGCGGATCCTTTCGAGGATTAACTGGCTGTCAGTGGGCAATACGCCGCCTCTTGCACAAAATTTCTACGCAACTTAGCCATTGGAGCGCGCCAGCGGCCACCGATCTTTTTGCCTTGCAAATCTCACTACCTCAAGCCGCTTAAAGTGACGCGCCGTGCCTGTTCTCGGGGGCGGGAAGCTTGATTCAGGTGCCGCGCATCAGCCAGCCGCGCTTGCTGTCGGCTGCCTCAAGGCCTTCCATCCTGACACGAATGTGCAAACCGTCATGTTACGGTCTGTCATATCACCGATCTGATAACCATCGAAGCAAATGGGAGAATTCGCCACGTCCAGGATCAACCGCCGCGCCTTGCTTTTCCATTCCGGCAGCGCAGCCGTCGCCTCGACGGTTGCGGCAACAGCACGCGGCACAGGGGAGCCGGGCCGAGACCAGGAACCGTCCGATAGACTGCGAGAGCTGATTGAGGCGCACAGGACGGCATATGCCGCCTTCAACAAGGCGTTGCACGATGCAGGCGGCGGCGACTCCGACAGAGCCAGCCGGGAGGAGGAGAGGGCGCTGCTCGCCATCTGCGGCTATGCCGCGGTCGAGGAAGGCGATCGCCTGGCCAAGGCCCGATATCTCCTGCAGATCGAAGCGCGCGGCGAACTCGACCTTCCGGAGCATATGCAGGCTGTTCTTCGATCGACGATGTGGAAGGGATGAGGCGACCGGCACCCACGACGGTATCCGGCAAGTGAGGTTCGCCAAATCCTTCCGTCTTCGAGAAACGGAAGGATTGTCTTCCGCGTGCCGCTGGACTGCGACGCTACAGCCATATTCGCGCCGGCGGCGGCCTCGCCGCCGACGCGAACCTTTCAGCCAGCAGGTTTGCAGCAGGCCCTACGCCGGCTTGGCGTATTGCTCGGCGCTCATGACCTCGATGCAGACAAAGCGTTCGTTGCCTTCCACCCAGGCGTCATGGCCTGGTGGGATCGTATAGGACGTACCCTTCGTGAACGTTTTCTGCGTTCCGTCATTCATCTTGACGGTGATGGTTCCGGAAATGACGTAGCCGACATGCGATACTTGGCAGCTATCCGTCTTGACGACCGGCTTCACGCATTCGGACCATTTCCATCCCGGCTCCATATTGAGCCGCCCAAGGGTAAAGCCTGGAAGCCGCACCACCTCGACGCGTGTCTTGGCGGGCGAGCGAACCTCATCGGGGTTGTCGTGAGATTTGGATTCAAGTTTGGTGACATTCATTCCACCATCGGCCATGGCATCCTCCCATACGCGACGCGGAGCCCGATGCTGTCACCTTTCCATCATATTAGCAATTGCTTTTATATCTTGCGAAGGTCGACCACAGCCGCGGTGACCACCTACGCGGGTGACCTACAATGGCCTACTCAGGACATAAGAATCTATGTAAGCGGCTGATTCAAATGATGAATAAGAGTGGCTGGGGAACCTGGATTCGAACCAGGACTAACGGAGTCAGAGTCCGTGGGTCTACCGTTAACCTATTCCCCAGCAGGCGCGGTCATGAACCGCGCGGGCCGAGCGGGCAAGCCGCTGTGAGCGCTGCCTTGTAGCCGCCAGTGGAAAATAGTCAAGCCTGCTGCGCAGTTCAATCGGCAGGTTTTGTCGGCGGGCTTCAGGCGCTGCGTTTCGAAGGCCGCGCGGGCTTCGAGCCCATCCCGCGCCTCAGCTCTCGCTGCGGCTGAACTGCGAGCGTTCGAAGTACAGCACCACGCCCAGGCCCAGAATCAGCGGGATGATCAGGTAGAACAGCCGGAACACCAGCAGCGCCGCCAGCACGCCGACCGGGTCCATGTCCGACAGGCCGGCGAGGAAGACGACTTCGAACACGCCGAGCCCGCCCGGCGCGTGCGAGATCTGCGCGATCGAGAAGGAGACGAGGAAGACGCCCAGCACGACGAAATAGCCGGGATTGTGGGCCTCGGGCAGGGCAAAGAAGATGATCGCGGCGGCCGCCAGCAGTTCGATCGGGCCGATCAGCAACTGCCTGGCGACGATCGGCAGCGCCGGATAGTGCAACTGGAAGCTGGCGATCTTCAGCGGGCGCAGATGCAGCCAGCTGCCGAAGATATAGGCGGCGACCAGCAGCAGCATGACGACGCCCGCCGCTTGCGACAGGCCGTGATGGGCGATGCCGGAAAACCGGTCGAGTATCTGCGGCTCGAAGACAAGCACAAGGCCGGAGGCGAGCAGCGTCGACAGCACGAAGGTGATCCAGCAGATCGCCACCAGGATGCCGACATCCTGGCCGGTCAGGCCCCTGGTGCCGTAGGCTCGGTAGCGGATGACGGCGCCGGAAAACACCGAGCCGCCGATGTTGTGCGACAGCGCATAGGTGGTGAAGGAGCACAGGGTGACGAACAGCCACGAAACTCGTCTGCCGATATGCAGCAGCGCGATGTGGTCGTAGCCGGCGAGCGAGGCATAGGCGACGACCGAACTCAGCGCGGCGAGGATCCAGCCGCGGGTCGCAATCGCCGATATGCCGCCCCAGACATCGTCGAGCGAGATGCCGCGCAGTTCGTGCCAGAGCAGCAGCAGCGAGAAAATCACCGCCGCGAGGCCGACGACCGGCCAGAAATAGCGTCTCCAGTTCATTGCCTGATTGCCATGCGTTGCGGATCCGCTTCCTTTTCTGTCGGGAGTCCGGCTGGTCCGGATTCTTCCATTTCAGGAATGCCTCATTGAAGCCGGCTATTCAACCGCGAACGCTTGTCGCGCCGGCCACCAGCAGGATTTGCCGTTGTCGAGAGCGGCTGAACAGGAGGCGCCGGCAGGCGTTGCGCTAGCAATCCTGGCTTGCGGATACACTGCGCGGCGCGGCCGGAAAGGCGGTTCGTGCGCCCAGCCGGCAAAATTCAGCATGCGGCTCTTGGTGATCGGGCGCGGCACTGTTAGTCTGGCGGCAACTTAAAACACTGAAGCGCCCGCAGCGTCCATCATCGGTTCGCGCGGCGCCGGAAGGAACGACAAGTGGAAGACCGCGACACCGGCGCCGGCGCGCCGGAGGTGGGCGCGTCCAGCGCTTCCCCAGGGCCAAGTGCCTCGGGGACCGCCAGTTGGCAGCAGCGCCGCCCGACGGAGGCCCGCTCCGCCGACGGGCAGGCGGGCGACGCGGCCAACAAGGGCAAACCCAAGAAACGGCGCAAGCGAAGGCGCGGGCGCAAGGTTTTCGCGCGCGACGAGGCGCGGCCCGCGGAGATTGGGTCGCCGGCGCCCGGCAAAACCGCTGCCCCGGCCAATGAAGCGCGCAGACCGGCGGAGTCGGTGGCCTCGCCCGCTGCTGCTCCTGTGCGGCCCGAACAGGGCACCCGCCGGCCGGCGATGCAGGAGCTCCCGGTGTTCGCGGCGCTCGACCTCGGCACCAACAATTGCCGCCTGCTGGTTGCCGTGCCGACGCGGCATGGCCAGTTCCGTGTCATCGACGCTTTTTCGCGCATCGTCCGTCTGGGCGAGGGGCTGACCGCCAATGGCCGGCTCGGCCAGCCGGCGATGGACCGCGCCGTCGAGGCGCTGAAGATCTGCGGCGACAAGTTGCGCAACCGCAAGATCCGCAAGGCCCGGCTGATCGCCACCGAAGCCTGCCGCACGGCGGAAAATGGTGTCGAGTTCCTCGATCGCGTCGAGCGCGAGGCCGGCCTGAAGCTCGAGATCATCGACCGCCAGACCGAAGCGCGGCTGGCGGTGTCCGGCTGCGGCTCGCTGGTCGAGCGCGACACGCAAGGCGTCGTGCTGTTCGATATCGGCGGCGGCTCGTCCGAAATCGCGCTGATCGATCTCAGCGGCCGCCGTTCGCCGCGGCTCGCCAACCACATCGTGTCGTGGACATCGCTGCCGGTCGGCGTCGTTTCGCTGGCCGAGCGTTTCGGAGGCCGCACGGTGACGCGTGAGATCTTCGCCGCCATGGTCGACGACGTCGCCGGCCGGCTGGCCAGCTTCGACGGCCGCGACCGGCTGAGCCATCTCAAGGCCAGCCCGAATTTCCATCTGCTCGGCACGTCGGGAACGGTGACGACGCTGGCCGGCGTTCACCTTGATCTCGAACGCTACGACCGCCGCCGTGTCGACGGGCTGTGGATGGACCGCGACAGTGTCGATCGCATGGTTGAAAGACTGGTCGGCTGGGATTTCCAGCAGCGCTGCGCCAACCCTTGCATCGGTGCCGATCGTGCCGATCTGGTGCTGGCCGGCTGCGCCATCCTCGAAGCGATCCGCGCGGTGTGGCCGTCGGAGCGGCTGCGCGTCGCCGACCGTGGCCTGCGCGAAGGCATATTGAGCGAACTGATGGCCGATGACGGCGTCTGGCGCAACGATGGGCGTGGCAGAGCATGATCCAGAATTGGCCGCCGGTGAACAGTCGACCCCCACTCTGTCGAGCTTCGCTCGACACCTCTCCCCCGATCGACGGGGTAGAGGAAGGGCGCGAGGCGATTCCAGCCGGCACCATTCCTCTCCCTCCGGAGGGGGGAAAGGTGGCGCTGCGAAGCAGCGACGGAGTGGGGGAAGCCATTCGTGAAGCGCACAGTCGCCGAAGAACGGCCACAACTCGGCGAACGACGAAACTCAGACCAGAAATCATGATCTCGAAACGCAGGACCGCGTTGGCGAAAAGTGGCGACCGGTTTTCGTGGACAAACGGTTCCGTTTGTCCAGAGATCATGCTCTAGCAAGAAACTAGCCAATGACCAAGAAACCGGAAAAACCAGGATCGGCCAGCATTCGCGTGCTGAAGACGCGGATCAAGAAGAAGAGCGGCC
Organism: Mesorhizobium sp. Mes31; assembly: GCF_024519675.1. Lineage (NCBI taxonomy): Bacteria > Pseudomonadati > Pseudomonadota > Alphaproteobacteria > Hyphomicrobiales > Phyllobacteriaceae > Mesorhizobium > Mesorhizobium sp. Mes31. Next base: position 53,481 of record NZ_JALJRL010000005.1, read on the forward strand.
TGAAGGAATCGTCGCGCCGCTGGCTGCAGCGCCACATCAACGATCCCTATGTCCAGCGCTCCAAGGCTGACGGCTATCGCTCGCGCGCGGCCTACAAGCTGATCGAGATCGACGACAAGCACCATCTGCTGAAGCCCGGCATGAAGGTGATCGATCTGGGCGCCGCACCCGGCGGCTGGTGCCAGGTCGCCGCCGCGCGCACGAAATCGACGGCCGACCACCCACATGTCGTCGGCATCGACTATCTGGAAATGGACGCGGTGCCCGGCGCCCCGGTGCTGTTGATGGATTTCCTCGACCCGCTGGCGCCGCAGAAGCTGGCCGAGGCGCTGGGCGGCGATCCGGATATCGTGCTGTCCGACATGGCGGCACCCACCACCGGCCACAAGCGAACCGACCACATCCGCACCATGCATCTGTGCGAGGTGGCGGCCGATTTCGCGCTGTCGGTGCTGAAGCCGGGTGGGCATTTCCTCGCCAAGACCTTCCAGGGCGGCGCCGAAAACGAGCTGCTCTCGATGCTCAAGAAGAATTTCCGCTCGGTGCACCACGTCAAGCCGCCGGCGTCGCGCGACGAATCGGTCGAGCTCTATCTGCTGGCAAAGGACTTCAAGGGCCGGGAACGTCCGGTGGACGGTTCGGAAGCTTCGAGCGCCCGGAGCCACAGCGAAGGGCAGGGCGAGCCCGAAGCCTGAGTCAGCCGGATCAGTTGCCGGGTGGGCTCACCGTTTCCAGCGTTTTCGGCGTTGTCAGCCGGCCATGGCCGGAAACGGCATTGCCGGCATCGGGCGCCAGCCGGATGAAGGATAGCGACGCTGCGGCGGAAATCGCCGCGACGATGAAAAAGGCGGTGTGGAAATCGGCCAGCGTCAGCGACCTGCCATGGAAGCTCGTCGACACTTCCAGGATGCCGCCGGCCACCGCTACACCGAGCGCGATCGACAGTTGCTGGAAAACGGCGGCGATCGGGGTGGCCTTGCTGGTGTCGGCCGCCGAAACCTCGGCATAGGCAAGTGCGTTGACGCCGGTGAAGAACATCGAGCGGATGAAGCCGCCCACCAGAAGCATGGCCAGCATCAGCAGATAAGGCGTGTCGGGGGTGAACAGGCCGTTGACGGCGATCGACGCCGCGGCGACCAGCGAGCCGACGACCAGCACGCGGCGGAACCCGGCGCCGCGGAAGATCAGCGCGGTGACGAATTTCACGCCGATGGCGCCGATCGCCGAGACGAAGGTGATCATCCCGGACTGGAAAGGCGTCAGCCCGAAGCCGATCTGGAACATCAGCGGCAACAGGAACGGCACGGCGCCTATGCCGATGCGGAACAGCGAGCCGCCAAGCACCGAGGAGCGGAACACCTGGTTGCGGAACAGCTCGAGCGCCAGCAGGGGATTTTTGGCGCGGCGCGCGTGCAATAGATAGAGGACGCCCGACAACAGCCCGACCGCCACGGTGATGAACCCGGCGATCGGCGGCAGGGCCGGCAGGCTGACCACCGACAGGCCGAACACCACGCCGGATGCCGCCAGCCCGCTCAGCACGAAGCCGATGAAGTCGAGGGGCGGCGTCTCCGCCGGTTCGGTCTCCGGCAGGAAACGCGTCGCCAGCCAGATGCCGACCAGGCCGATCGGCACATTGATCAGGAAGATCCAGTGCCAGGTGAAGTAGGTGGTGATGAAGCCGCCGACGGGCGGACCGACCAACGGTCCGACCAGCGCCGGAACGGTCAGCCATGACATCGCCGCGACGAGTTCGCTTTTCGGCGTCGCCCGAACCAGCACCAGACGCCCGACCGGTGTCATCATGGCGCCGCCGATGCCTTGCAGGAAACGCGAAACCACGAAAGCCGGCAGCGAACCGGAAAGCGCGCAGGCGATCGAGCCGACGATGAAGACCGCGATCGCGGCGCGAAAGACATTCTTGGCGCCAAAACGGTCAGCCATCCAGCCGCTGATCGGAATGAAGATCGCCAGCGACACGAGATAGGCCGTCAACGCCAGCTTGAGCGCGATCGGGCTGGTGTGGATGTCGATCGCAATCGCCGGCAGTGATGTGGCAATCACGGTCGAATCCATGTTTTCCATGAAAAGTGCGACCGCCAGGATGAGCGGGATGGTGCGATTCACGAGCGTGCCCGTTTCAGAGTCTCTTTCCGGCTGGGGGCGAACCGGTACGAGGGGCGGGTACCACGGCTGGACACGGATGTCGCATTAATTTGCTGTCACTTTTATGCGACCGGCAACCGTAGGTGGCGTCCTTTCGGCAACAAGTCACCTTTCCGGGAGCGTGAAATCATCGGCTTTTCATCGGCGGCGGGACGTGGTACCAGCCAGCGCCAATCCTGAAAGGGAAGAAACGAGTCGGCGCTGTCCATTCCGGTCCAGCGCTTTTTTGTATTCCGAGGGCTGGCCATGGCAAAAATCATCGAAACGTCCACCGGCGCACTGGCGCTGACCTTTGACGACGTGCTGCTGCAGCCCGGTCATTCCGAGGTCATGCCCGGCGAGACCGATGTGCGCACCCGCATCGCCGGCGACATCGACCTCAATGTGCCGATCCTGTCGGCGGCGATGGACACCGTCACCGAGGCGCGCCTCGCCATCGCCATGGCCCAGGCGGGCGGCATTGGCGTCATCCACCGCAATTTCACGCCGGCCGAGCAGGCCGAGCAAGTGCGCCAGGTCAAGAAATTCGAATCCGGCATGGTGATCAATCCCGTCACCATCGGCCCCGACGCCACCCTTGCCGACGCGCTTTCGCTGATGCGCACCTACTCGATTTCGGGCATTCCGGTGGTCGAGAATGGCGGCACCGGCGGCCAGAAGATCGGCCGCCTGGTCGGCATCCTGACCAACCGCGACGTGCGTTTTGCGTCCGATCCGGCGCAGAAGGTCTACGAACTGATGACCCGTGAGAACCTGATCACGGTCAAGGAGAATGTCGACCAGGACGAGGCCAAGCGGCTGCTGCACCAGCATCGCATCGAAAAGCTGGTCGTTGTCGACAAGCAGGGCAATTGCGTCGGGCTGATCACCGTCAAGGACATCGAGAAGTCGCAGCTCAACCCGCACGCCAGCAAGGACGCGCAGGGCCGCCTGCGCGCCGCCGCCGCCACCAGCGTCGGCGACGATGGCTACGAGCGCGCCGAACGCCTCATCGACGCCGGCGTCGACCTTCTGGTCATCGACACCGCGCATGGCCACTCGCAGCGCGTGCTGGACGCGGTGACGCGCGCCAAGAAACTCTCCAACTCGGTTCGCATCCTGGCCGGCAATGTCGCCACCGCGGAAGGCACGCAGGCACTGATCGACGCCGGCGCCGACGCCGTCAAGGTCGGCATCGGACCGGGCTCCATCTGCACCACCCGCATCGTTGCCGGCGTCGGCGTGCCGCAGCTTTCGGCCATCATGTCGGCGGTGGAAACTGCGCACAAATCGGGGGTTTCGGTGATCGCCGATGGCGGCATCAAATATTCCGGCGATCTTGCCAAGGCGCTCGCCGCCGGCGCCAGCGCCGCCATGATCGGCTCGCTGCTGGCCGGCACCGATGAAAGCCCGGGCGAGGTCTATCTGCACCAGGGCCGCTCCTTCAAGGCCTATCGCGGCATGGGGTCGGTCGGCGCCATGGCGCGCGGCTCCGCCGATCGCTACTTCCAGGCCGAGGTGCGCGATACGCTGAAACTGGTCCCGGAAGGCATCGAAGGGCAGGTTCCCTACAAAGGACCTGTGTCTGGAGTGCTGCACCAGCTTGCGGGCGGGCTGAAAGCCGCTATGGGTTATGTCGGTGGTCGCGATCTTGCCGATTTCCGCGAACGCGCCACCTTTGTGCGCATATCCAACGCCGGACTTCGTGAAAGCCACGCCCATGACGTCACGATTACCCGCGAAAGCCCGAATTATCCTGGTGGGCTCTAACCTAAAGAAAAAGCTGTTTTATTTGAAATAGTTACGCCGATGCGATAGACGCAGTCCACGTGTGTCAGCGGATAGTCAGCATTTTCGATGGAAAAACGGCTAAAGTCGGAGGTGCCGGCGCGCCCTGGATGAAACGCCAGTGACGCACGCCGGCAGATTTTCAAAGCAAAGTGGGCTCCAAGGTTAGGCGGTAACCGTCCGGCAATTTGGGATGGAACGGGCCCGGCCCTTCCTGCTCGAGTCCGAACTCGTAGACGTCAAAGCTCAACTCCTCCTTCAGCCACCTGGCCACGAATCCGCGGTGGCAGAAAACGCCGTCACGAGGGCGCTCCCAGCACAACAACGCTGCGGACCGACATGCCGCCAGATCCTCGATCTTCCGCACGATGGCGCGCGGATCGAGGGCGGCGAGCTGGGTAACATAGAGGTCCGCGTATTCATCGACGGTCGCAGTTCGAAACCATGGACCAGGTGCCAATTCACGGACGGCCGGCACGTCGTGATCAGCCTTCGGCGCCCGGCGGGCGATGCTGATCCTTGCGAATTGCGGCGCGAGCTTCGTGAAAAAGCTCGACGTTACGATCTTCATGGGCGCGCCTCACTGGTGCCCGGCCGCCATGGCAACCGGGCACCGCTCTCTCCGTGGTAGGGTCCCATTGCGATTATTGCCGGTCGCGCTTGATGCGCTCAGGGATTGGATCGGCTGGCATCTGAGCCCGCCACAGCGCACCCACGATCTGGTTGGCTTTCTGCTTGCCGGCGTGCGCTTCGAGGAATAGCGCGCCCGCGCACATCTGGGCGATGGCGACCCTCATCGCCTCGTCGCGGCCGCTGCAATTTTCGAGGTGGCCGAGTTCCGCCATCGCATCGAGGATGGCGACATGATCTTGTTCACGCATCGACCGTCTCCTTGACGTTCTCGGCCGCGCCGTCGGTCAGCACCGGCCTGCGCAGGGCGGGAGTCGCCGGCTGGGGGCCCTGGTCCCGCTCACCACGCTCCATGAACGCCGCAATGATAGGGCCGCGTGCAATTTTCGAAAGACTGATTGTGATCTTCATGATTTCTCTCCTGTGTTGCTGAAATTACTTATCTCATCCAGAAAATATAGTATAATCTAATTGACACGAAATGTAATTGGTCAAAAATGGTTATTTGGTCACCGGTATGGTTCCATAACACTTTGTAACCGATATGGAGACAGCGCGGCGAAACTCGCCTATCAAGGCTGCGGCACCGGCAGCATCGGGGGAAAGTGTCTCGTGAACGTCGAAGAGATGATCAATCGACCCATCGCCGAATGGACACTTCCGGACCTAACAGCGATCAGCTCTGCCAGCATTCCGGAATCTCAGAAATTGGAGTTCAAAGCCGACTTTGCACTTGGCAGCCAGGAAAAGTGGCGTACCCGCCAGGAACAAGTCTCATCCGGGAGCAGGGACGCATTGGCCGAGGAACTCGTCGCCTTTGCGAATGCGTTCGGCGGCATGCTGCTGCTCGGCGTGCGCGAGGAGAAGCAGGATGACGGCCGCAGGGTGTCCGCAGGGCTAGGCGATCCGATTCCACGTGTCGCCGAATGCGTCGATCGGCTGGAGAGCAGCCTGCGCGATGTCATCGATCCGCCGCTGTCGATGCTGGAGGTCCACCCGATACCATCGGGCGACGACGGATCGGGATACATCGCGATCAAAGTGCCCCAGTCGCTTTCTGCTCCGCACGGCGTCGGGCGACCGGCGAGGGCCTTTGTCAGGCGTGGCGCCTCCTGCGAGCCAATGACGATGCGCGATCTACAGCATGTCTTCTGGGAGGCGCGAACTGCCATCGATCGGGTAAACAACGTTTTCGATCGCCGTCATTTGCAGTTCGAGAGCGCGGTCGTTCGCCGCCACGTTGCCCCGTCGGTGCCGCCCCACGTGTTCTTTCGCATCACTATCGTGCCCACGCTCAGCTATCAGATTACGCGACTTCCCTTGGTCATAGGCGCAGCGCCGCCGCTCGGCTTCGATTTTCGTCCTACCCCATTTCTCACGCATCAACCCTCGATGTTGACCCTTTCGGCTCCCAATTGGCGGCCGAGGGCAGGCGGCATGAGTGCGACCCAAGAGGACGGGCGCGGAACAAGCCGCGAATTGACGATCTGGACCGACGGCACGTTGGAGTTGACGGGTATCCATATGTCGAGCGGCGATGGCAAATTGCATTTTCCTGGGTGGTATGCTGTCGGTGGGGTTTGGCTGCTGTTCAATTCCATGCGTTTCCGCCGACATCTCGGCCGCATCGAGGTTCCGCTCACAATGGAGGCCGAGCTGCGCGCGTCGAAAGACGGTCAGGTCGTCTTCAGCGACACAGGGCAGTCTTTTGACGGCGACAGCGCGCCCGCACCAAGAATTCCGGTCTTGACGGATCGGCTTCAACTCGGACGAGACGCCGAGTTCGATGAAGTCGCCCAACTGTTTGCCGAGCAGATCGGGTGGGCTTGTGGAATCAGGTGCGACTTTTCGGGTCTGAGGCTCGGACCCAACATTGCGGTTTAACCGAAGGCCATGCCATCACGTGTCCCATAATGCGTCCCAGATATTCATCCCGCGCGCCAAGATCGCCCGCCACCCCTTGGGATAGAAGCTCCTGGAGCGGCCCGGCCACAGAATGTCGACATATGTGCTTGGGTGTCGCTGTGTCACGAGCGAGAAGGGCAACAGACAGCGCCTATAGAGACTGATCGCTTGATGCCCAGCAGCCCTTGGGAAGAGGTACCTTGGGACAGGCTACTCTGCTGGTACCGGCTCATTGGCGGCAGGTGTTTGCGCAGGCGACTTCATGAAATCCAGGTCAAAGGCTCGTCTGTTTATGACCCCCACCATCCTGTCCAACAGAGCGTCCGCATAGGGGGAACGGATGCGACCTACGCGCCGCAAGCGCCAAGTCACGCGGGCAGGCCGATCCAGCACGACGACCTTGTTCTCCTTGATCTTGACTGCTTCCTCGAAAATCCCGGCCTCCACGTACTTGAACTCTTCGGGGGCGGCGAACGCCAACATCAACTCCCGCTGGAATGCCATACCATCCAACGCCTCGGCTTTCGGCTTACTCACCGCTTGGACCGCCTGGCCAGCTTCCTTCGCCGCTTTCGCAGCTGCTTTTTGGGCTGTCTTGAACTCGCGTATGGCTTCCGCGCTTGCCTTTCCGGCGGCTATCAATGCCCCGTACTGCTGGGTCCGTGTCGAATAGATGCTCTTCAGGCCAGGAAGCAGTCCGTTTGGCCTCTCCTGCCCCTCCTCGTAGCTGATTCTTCCATCCTTGCGGAAAGACGCGAGATCCAGGATCGAAAGCAGTACCGTGGCCGAACTACGGAAGTCGCAGACCTGGTACTTTCCGTCAATCGTCACGGGGAGCGTGTACTCCTTCTCCTTTCCGACCGATTTCACGTCTGTCTCGATAACCTCGACGAACGTGGCGACCGTGCCGTCGCGGGTTCCGCCGGGCCGAAGAGCGATGTCGCAAGGCTGACCCAACAAGACGAACCTACGGGACTTGGCGGACTTCGCCGTCGGCTCGGTAGTGTCCACTTGGAACACGTCGCCGCAGGCTATCGGCGTTAGTGCCGCGTTGATCAGCGAGTCGCTCTCCCATACCTCGGCCTTGCTGAAGGCCGCGAGCTCCGGACCGGCGAAGCTTCCTGTCGCCACAAGGGGAATTTCCCGCAAGTCGCGAAGCCGCTCGGAAGCCTTGAGAACCGCGTCGTCCGTGCCGAACATCTTTCGTATCTGCTGGGAGATGAAGCCGGTCAAGGCCCGCTCGATGACGTGGAGTTCGGACACACCTTCCCTGTAAGCCTGGTCCACGACGTGGCTATCCAGTTGCTCGGGCGCGATGCGGAGCAACGACGAGGCCGCATGGCTGAACGACACCGAGACTTCTTCCCTGGCTCTTACGAGCACCTCATGGACGCTGCGCCGTAGCCCGGCCCGCTTGATCGCTACCCGTAGGGCCTCTTCGACGGCCTCCGTCTCCGAATCCCCCGCTATCCGGTGTTTCGAGACGACGCAAAGCGCAACGGCCTTGGCGACTTCCGCCTCGAGGCTGTCCATGAGGCGTTTCTCCGTGCCGGCCTCGTCCTCTTCCGTCGCGTCGTGCGTCAGTATGAATGCGGTCCCCTTCGATCCGAGGCGGTGAAGGGCTACGACGATATCGAGTCCCCTTGTATCGTCTTTACCTCCCGCACTGTCCTTGAGATCGATCATGTAGCTTACGGCCTCGTCACCGGCGCCGCTGAGCTCCTCCAGCCGCGCATCGACACCGTCGAACGACCAGCGATCCGCCTTCAGGACGCCCAGCAACTTGCAGGCGCGCTCGATCGCGTCGGTCGTCAGTTCCTCGGTAGGATCGTGGTCGATGACTTGCTGGCGCTTCAGGAACTCCTGCCTGATCTCGTCGCGGCGCCCTTGATCGGCATCGGCAAGGATCTGACGCATAGCCACAAGCGCGTCGTCGGCGTTGAACTCGAACGCGGCAACCACGTCGCGCAGTTCGGGAAAATCACACTGTTTGGTAGTCTCGATGTTCTGCCACAGCATGTCGGCCAAGAGTGCTGCGGTGTCGTTGAAGTGGTCGTCGATCCAGATCACCCGGGAGGTACCGAGAAGCTTCAGCGCTTGCTCCAGGGTCATTTCCGGTCTCCAGTGAAAAGGACGGCGTGCAGATCGACGTCGAACTTGAACCGGCGGCCCGAAGGGTTCCGCTCGGTGTCCAATGATATTGTGCAGGCGTCGAGCGACAGTAGTTCGGATATGATGAACAGTCCCAGGCCCTGGCCCGGATCACCCTCGGGCTTGGTCGTCACGAACATCTCGAACAACGATTCTTCCACGTGGGGATCGACACCCTCACCACCGTCGAAGAGAACGAACCCTCTGCCATCGATCTTGACCGTGATCTTCCTGTCGACCGGATGCGAGCCACTCGTTGCCGCGCGACGTAGCCAATAGGCACTGTTCCTGACCAGGTTGTCCAGGACCTGAAGCAGACGGCTCCGGTTCATCCGCACGATAGTCGGTTCGGGAGGCAGGGCCACCTCGATGGCTATTTCGGATTTCTCCAGACTCAGGCGTCGGTTCTCGAAGTATTCCCCGACGAACTCGCCGAGAGAAAAGGTATCTTTCGTTGCCCTTGATCGGGGCAGCATGGGGTCGATGAGCGATGCCGCACCCGATATAGCCGAGCACGATGCACGTATCGCCCTCAGGTCCGGCAGGATGGATTGATGACCAGAACTGCCCTTGGTGGACTTCTCGATCGCGTTCGCGCGCTGGCGGATCTCCGCCAGATGCGTCCGCAGCTCGTGGGCTAGGCCCCGCGCGCTAAGACCGACTGCTGCGCTTTCGAACAGCCCAACCATCTGCTGCTGCTTATCGTCCATATCGCGCTTGAGACGCTTGAGGGCAGCGTCGGAACCGCCGGGCGGCACGATCTTGGACCTCACCTCGTCGATGGCGGCCATCGTCGCCTTCATGACCCTCATCGTCTCGTTGACCACGTCGGCGCCCGAGTCCAAGCCGCTTTCTATCCTCCTGATGCTGCGGTCAAGGTCGCTCGCCGCCTTGTCGGCGACGTCTTTCACATGCTGCGCCGACTGCAGGTTGCTGGAAATGTCGACGAGCGGGTCGACGCTGGCACCCGCCTGAATCGCGTCCCTGTCGTCGAGGTCCTTGACGTACTTGTCCAGCGTACGCCGGGTGTTCTCCATCGCCTCGCTGGCGAACCGCTGGCAACGCTGGGCGATGGTATGGAAACCGCGATAGGTAGCGTCTTCGACGAAGCCTTCCCGATCCGATTTCTCCACTAGGCTGAAGTTCTCGGCGCCAGTCAGGGCGAAATAGCCGACCGTATTGTCGACGCGCAGGCCGTATGTGCTGCCCGAGGTCATTTCGGAGGACAGTCCCAGCCAGTCCCCGGGAGACCGCACCTTGAAGCCGTCCCTCAGGATCGAGATCCCGGACATGCTCTTGATCACTGCCGAGTCGACACCGACACCAGCGGCTGCCGCCTCGTCGGGCCCGCGTTCGTTGAGGTGGAAGTAGTAGAACGATCCGGTGAAGGGGCCGGGATCCCGGGTGGATGCCAGACCCTCCTCGATGAAGAAGTCGCTCCAGTTAAAGGTACGCTCTATTTCCAGGTACCATGGCGCATCGTCGAACACTTCCACCTTGTCGTACTGCTTCATCCGGCCCGAAGACTTCAGGGCCTTGGTGAATCCTTCCCCACGGTCGGGACCGTTGAATGCCCGCTCGGTCTTGTGCTTCTGCTTGTCGTTGCGCTCCGACGCCAGCAGGCGCTTACGCATGAGCGCCCGGGCGACCAAGCGTCGGTTGCCGGTCTGGGGGTCGTCCTCCCACCTGAAATGGAATTCGGCGACTGCACGCGCCAGCACCTCGTTGGCCAACCCCGAGAGCGATTGATCGACCCCGTCCAGTACAATACCGACTGGAAAGGTCGACGTCGCCTCGAAGGGCGAGATGAGTTGCGCGAGGCTTCGCGTGATCTCATTCAGACGCCTTGGGCGACGCCACTCGGGCATGTCGTTGAGTCCGAGTATCGACACTCGGGTCCCCTTGAACCCCGCACTGTTGGCTTCGTTGCTGATTTGAACGGGGATCTGGTCCACGGTATCGGCGACGTCGCAGTCGGCCCAGCGGAACTGTGCCCGCCATAGATCGCTTTCTGGCGAGGTGGCGGTCTCGACCAGGAGAATGTCACCGAGCTTCATGGTGCCGAGACGCCCGAGGCCCTTGTCGCCGAGCGGCGTCCGCCCGCGCAATGTCTTTGCCTTGGGCCCCTCTGACGTCCGCTTGCGGGACTTGCTGATCACCAGCCACGACGACCGCAACTGGGCTGGGTCCAGGCCGTCGCCGGTGTCCTCGATCGTAATTCGACCCATGTAGTCGAGTTGTCTGGTGACCAAGGCGGTCGGATCGGCGGCGTCGGCGGGCTTTTCCGCATCTTCGCTTGGCTTCACAAGGACGTGGACGTTCTCGGCCGGAGCCGTAAACCGGGCCAATTTGCCGGCGGTGCCATGCTCGTAAAGCGTACCTTGCTCGCGAGTGTCGATCTCGATCCGACACCCGGGAGAATCCGCGTCGTACGAATTCTTGACGCACTCCAGGATCGCCTGCTCGACATCGGTCACGAGCTCGCGCCCGAGTTGGATGAGCACATGCGATCCGACACGGAGTTGGGGGGTGTCTTCCATCAGGCGAATTCGGCTACGAGCGTGGTCTCCGCGGTGATCATTGCACCCATGCTATTCTTGGACGGCATCCTCTTTGTCGGCAGTTTCCGCTTCACTGCGGCAATCGGCCGAGCGCCCAGATGGCTCAACATCTCGCTGCAGATGTCGTCGAACGGGACCTGCTGCCCGTTCGCCGTCCTGTTGCCAGTAGTAATAACCCAGTGGGCCTTTCCCGAAAAAGTATCCCGGAGGTTCCGGAGACCGTCTACAAAATCGAACATGAAGGCCGCAACCTTCCTCGTCCCCTCGGGCCGGTCGGATCGATCAGAGGCGAGGAATTTGTCCAGCGTTGGGGAGACCCCGCGTACCATTGCGGCTTTCTGTGCGACGTCCTTAAGCGACCCGCCCAGGCTGGCGGTATCGGTGGTGTGGGAGGTCGAGATGAGGCCGGGCGTTGCCTGCGGCAAGTCTCTAGCGTCTATCCAGCGCAATGCCAGGTAAGAGAATTGCCCGTAAGGTATCGTTGTCCGATTGTCCCCGTAGGGTGGGGAGGTAATTAGGAGGCGGTGTTTCCCAGTGTCGCTTTCAAGTACGACGTTCCTGACGTCGCCGCAGAACACTTGCACCCCCGGAGGTGTGGGTCTGTTGACGATCAGGAACCTGTATTCCGCGATCCGCTTCAACGCACGCCTGACATTCTCCTCGAAAGTCGGTATCACCGCCCCGCCCGTCTTATCGGTGTCGGCACGCTTATGGAGCTTGTAGGTGCTGGTCCGGCTGTTCGAGCATACGCGTATCGTCTCGGCGAGAAGCGTCCACATCACTTTGCGGCCATCTACGTCCTGCAGGCTAGCGATCGACCTCCGAAGTCGTGACAGCGCGATCGCGGCCGGTTGGTCAAACCACTTCTCTAGTCCCGGGAAATTGACATCGATCGTTTCGGTTATGTCCAAACGGTATGTCTCGACGACGTGCCGCGCCGCGCCCTCAATGTCGACACCGTCATCAATTGCGGCCTTCGCCTGGCATACTAGGACCGCAAGCGGATTGATGTCGATGCCGGTGAAATCCAGTCCGCGAATGAGGGCCTCGGTCAAAATGGTGCCCGAACCGACGAAAGGGTCTACGATCGCGCACTGCTGATCAACTGACTTTACGACCGCATCAATGATATCACCCTGCATGGATGGAACCATCATTGCCGGATAGCGCAGCAGCCCGTGTAGGTTAGGCCTGGAGTTCGTCCCGGTCTCTGACCACGAGGATGGCTGATCGTCCTGCATGCCTTTCAAACGACGTGACAACGAGCTCATTGGCATTAATTCCGGGCGTGCCACTACGGCACCATTTGAATGCCACTACGGCACCGTTTGAGTGTATCGGGATCTTTGAAAAAGACCAGGCTATTCTCCGCCTACGCCTTGCCCCCCAACGGGAATAGCAGATCGGTCCGAAGCGTATATCAAAAAGTGAAATCTTTTCTCAACGCCTTTGCGCCTGGGCCGCAGATAGATCTGTAGGTTCTCCGAGCCGTCCCCGAGCAGCAGGCACTAGCAACAGTTCGTTGCCAGCTTTCCATTTGGAAAGGCAGTTTTTAAGACGGCAGGGTCGGCGCCGAATATCGGAAATGAGGCGCAAAGCAGTCATGTACTCTTTCGCCTTTGAGGGTCTGCTTTGGGTCAGGTCACGACGATGCCCAGCCGGCCTGAATGTCGGCCGTTCCGCAGGGGACGGTTAGAGCATTCCGAACACTCCGAACACTCACGGGCGCGCGTGCGAGGGCCAGCATCTCGGACAACTCGGACACTCACGCGGGCGCGCGAGCCACGCACTCGATGCGAAGATCTACGATGTGGCGCTGTATCTCGCTTCATGGCCCAATTCCTTTTTTCAAGCGTGTATACCGTCTGGAATCCATGGCGTGTGAGGACTTGTTCGGTCATGAGCACAGTTTTGTAGAGAATGTGCTACCACTTAACCGTTCTTGGCAGGAACGGTTTCGCGTGGAGGGGGTAGGTGTCCTAGGTCACGAAACTAAGGCGCGAGTTCGACACGGCGGCGGTCTGCAGCCGCTACGGGATATCCTACACCTCGCTGGACCGATGGCTGCTGAATCACGGCCTCGGCTTTCCGCGGCCGAAACTGGGAGGTCGCCGGCGCTTCTGGCTCGAGAGCGAGTTCGATGCCTTCGACGGAGGTAGATGCAGGCCCTCGAATGCCGTCAATTCGCTGCGGGAGCAGGGCTAGGACATGCGAGGAGGGGTTGTCCGGTGTGGCGGGAAGACCCAGGATCGAAAAACGCCTGTACCGGGCTCTTTTTTCGATTTTCTCGTGCGAGGCATTCGGATTTCTCTTCTTCAAAGCGTCCTGCGTCGCGTTCCGGGCTTCTCGCGCGAAGGTCTTGGTTTGGTATCGGTATGGGTCTTGGTGTGTGGCCACCCTCTGCACACGGTGCCTAGGCACTGTGTGGACACTGGCACGACACTGTGTTGTGACGGTCTATGCACGGTGAGGTGAACCACGATGGGCGGGACCCCCGTATCCATTCGTGCCGGCCGTCATTGCCCTCCGCGCACGGTCCTCCGCCCTTTTGTCTCGTTCTGCAGCCTTCTCCATCGAGCGCTTCACCCGCTCGACGTCGGCTGCATAGAACGCTGCGAGGGCCTTTTCCTGGAGTCGTTGGCTGCCGATCTCCTTTAGGCGGCGCTGCGCGCCTTTCGCGTGATCGTCATTCATCGGTGGGTTGTGCTTGAACCATCGCTCGATCAGCACGATCACGGGTGGACCGTCATCGACATCGACAAGCCCTGCTGTGACCAGCGCGGCGCGGGCCTCGCGATACTCGCCGAGTTGCCAATCCAGGTCGACGCAGGCGTAGCCGTCAGGGAGTTCATAGCAGCCACCGCTCGTGACGTGCGCATTGGTGACCAGGTACAGAAAAAGGAATTTCTCTCTTTCTGTGAGCCCGGTGAAGCGCCTCGATCGCCATATGGCCGGCGAGACTTTGTTGAACTCGCGTTCGCTCATCGTGGCGCGCCACCGGCCGGTCTATGGCTCTCGCGGATTGCGTCGCAGCACTGCATCGCAGTCAGCCCAAACATCTCCCGGAGCGCCGGCATCAATGGTCGTGGGCGCTCGACCGGCGACACCGCGAGCAGGAACGCGACTGCTTCGTCGATGGCCGCTGTGTGCACGTGGCTGAGTCCAGTCGAGCCGCCTGTGGGGAGGTCGACCGCGATCACCTCCGCGCTCCGCGTGTGGGGTTCGGGGTGATCAGGCGCTTCAACAGCCAGGCGCGTGCGGTCGGCGTATGGATGATGATCTCTCGACCGCGCTTGGCGAACGGGAGGCCGTCTGCCTTCGAGCGCATCCGCGCGACCTGACGCTTCGTCAGGCCGTTGGCCTTCGCGAACTCGCCCTCGGTCGGCCATTCATCGAATATGCTGTGGTCCACTTGGGAGCTCCTTTTCGAGCGCCAAGCGGGCATGCAAAGCAAACCGGCTGGCGCAGATGAACGGGAAAAGTTCTCTGAACCATCGGGTCGCGGACCGCCCTTGCGGGTCTCAGTCGGCTCTCGTCTGCAGGACAGCGTCGAGGAGCCGAAACGCTCCTGTTCGATGCAGCTAACTTCGTTCAAATATGCGGAAAAAACAAGGTAGGCATTGGCAAGTTATTCACAGGGCCGGACGGCGATATCCCCAAAGCACCGCCCAAAAGCAACTTGCACAATTTGCACACTCACACACGCGAGTTGCGACGATTCGCTGACCTGGTGCTGACGCAGCCTGTCGAACTGCGGCGATGCATTTGAAAATGAAGGTGAAACGCTTTCAGCGCGGAAAATAATGGATTATCTGGAGCCACGTTGGACACGTTGGACACTCACGGGCGTGCGCGCGCGCGACCTGTCAGCCGGATCCGACCGCATCGATGACGACCCACCGCTTTTGGAACTCGGCCTGGTGGCCGCACTTCGGGCAGGTGGTCGCCACGTGGTCGACGAGCTCGAATTCATCGAACGCCCTCGTCTCGTTGCAGCCGGTGCACTCCCAGCGCACCGTCGAGTTTTCGACGTGGATCGTATCGCCGACGCTGAGCACGTCATACGTGCGGCCGCAGTCGCCGCAGATGAGGCGATCGCCGGGTTTGACCGAGGCGGTCCGGCGCTTGATCTCGAAGCCGCAGTCGCACGCGAAGAAGTAAAACTGCCCCATGTTGACGTGCCATATCGGCGACGCGATCACCTCTTTCAGCTTCGAGGCAACATCGTTGCAGGTCTCGCGCAGTTTGGTCGATGAGAACCCGGCGCCATCGATCGTTTGCTGTACCGACGGAACATGCAGTGCGCCGTTGCTGAGCGCGCTGTGGGCCTTGTTGGCCCATCGAACCGAGAACCGCCGCTCGGTCCCCATCGGCTTGAAGCGCAGCGGACCGCCATCTTCCCGAGCCGACCGTATTCCGACATCGCTCGTGGCTCGAGGATCTGCCTGCAACAACTCGTTCAGGACCTGCTTCGGTGTCCAGTGGCGAAGGCCGGATCTCGGAATCTCGTTGCGATAGGCCACCAGGAGACCATAGCAGAGCGATTCGATAGTCAATCGGAGCTCCAGCGCGGCATAACGAATGACGTCGTCGTCGTTCGTCGCGAGAAGGGCCTCGGCTTTGCTGAAATGATCCCGAGCCGCCAGGCGATAGCGAGTGCTGAGGTCATTCATTCACGCCCGCCGATCGGGCATCTGCAGGATTTCGGCGCCTTCGCTCGTGCTTGCGGCCTCGATCAAATCCGCTGCCCGCGTCATCGCCTCGCGAAGCGGGTCGTCGGCGAGATGGGCGTATCGCATGGTGGTCGAGTGGTTGCTGTGCCCCAGCGCGGCCCCGATCATCGGCAGTGAATAGCCGCTCCCCACCAGGGTGCTGGCGAAGCTGTGCCGCAGGTCGTGGACTCGCAGGCTCTTTATCTCCGCTGCCGCCAGCGCCGCTTCCCAGGCTGTGCGAATGTCATTGCGAAAGCCTTCCTTGCTCCGGCCAGGAAACACCCACGCCGAGGCGGGATCCTGTTCCTTCTGGATCTTCGACAGGACCTCCAGGACCGGGGCGGTGATGGGGAGACGGTGGATCTTCTTTTGCTTCGTGGTGGCGGCCGGCTTAGACCAGACCGCTCGTCGAAAATCGATCTGCTCCCAGCGCATGCGGCAGGTCTCGCCGATACGGGCACCGGTTAGCAGCAGCACCCGCATGATCGCTGCAGCCTGCTTGTCATGGAGTGCGTCGATGGCCTTGGCCAACCGTTTCGTCTCGGCCGGCGTGAGGTAGCGCTCCCTGCCTGCGAGGCTGAATTTCTTCACGCCCGCGGCTGGGTTCTCGCCCATGTACCACCGGCGATCGGGGTGCTTGGCGTAGCTGAACAACGTGGAAATCAGCGTGACGCACTGATTGGCCTGATGGCGCCAACCAAGGTCGGTCAATTTCTTGAAAAGCTTCTCGACGTCGGCCCGTTCGACGTCCTCGATCCGCTTTTTGCCGAGGGCAGGCCGGATATGGTTCTTCATCGCGAGTCTGTAGAATTTTCGGCTCGCCGGGCGCAGCGCGGGCAGGTGGTTCGCCTCGAAGTCGTCGCACAGGTCGCTGACCGTCTTGCTGCGCTTCTTCTCGTCCTCAGCTTGGCGGCGTGCCTCCTCGATCTCGCCCATCGGATCGCCGCCGAGGTCGACAACCTTCCGAAGCCGCTTCGCCTCCTGCCGAGCTACGCTGACTTTCCAGTCGCCAGCCGACCCAATTGTGTAGCGTCGCTCTTTACCTGAGCCGCGCACGCGATAGTTGAAGATGAAACTGCGAGCGCCGCCGGAGGTAACGCGAACACCGAATCCAGGCACATCGCCGTCCCAGAAAAGGCGCTGGCCCTTCCCGGGACTCGGTAATTTCGCTATCTCTTTGTCGGAACCGAGCTGTTCTGCCATTTTCGGTGCTCCTGTTCGAAGCCGTGTCAGCGTTGTGTCAGCGCAAGCAATGGTAAATTGTGGCATGTCAAAGGTAAAGAGTAGAAACCATCGGCAAGGCTGCGGCACACATGAAATCAATGGCTTATAAGAGAAAGGGCGAGAATCCCTTGCACGGCAAGGTGTTGAGCCAGGCGGATGGCGCGAAAGCCCGAACTATCCCGGCGGAGTCTGATCCGTACGGGTTTGGGCGAAGCCTGACAGCGACGATCCTGCGGCTTCCACGCCACGCGGCCGCGCTCTGTTTCCTGTCGGCGGCGATTTTCATCGCCATGACGGCACTGGAATTCCTCTACTTCCGCCAGTTGAGCGGCGGCCTGCCGTCACTCGATACGCGCTTTCTCGGTTTCACGCCGGACGAAGGCATGGCCTGGCTGACGTCGCTCGGCCGGCGCGGTGGCGAGATCATTCTCGTCTGGCACTACCTGACCTTCGATCTCTTGTTCCCGGCGCTGTTGTCGATGACGCTGGTCAGCCTGGTCCTCGCCACTGGCCGGCGCCTGAAGAACTTTCGCGTGTTGCCGGGGCAGATACAGTCGATTTTCGCGCTGGTGCTGGTGCTGCCCTACACGCTTGCCGACTATGCCCAGAACATCGCGGTGGCCAGCCTTCTGTCGGATTTCCTCTCGGCCAACCCGGATTCGCTGTCTTTCGCCTCGGCGCTAATCGTCACCAAATTCGCGCTTCTCGCCATCCCGGTCATCGTCATCGCCGTTTTCTGGCTGGTGGCACAGAAGCAACATTGACCTGATCCGGCATCAGGGCAGGAGGTTCCATGAACCAGACCACGATCTTCTGGCCTCTTCTGGCGCATGTGCTGCTGATCTACATTGTCTACGGCGTCATGGGCCGGCGCAGGTATGTCGCCGTCAAGTCAG
Source organism: Mesorhizobium sp. Mes31 (assembly GCF_024519675.1). NCBI lineage: Bacteria > Pseudomonadati > Pseudomonadota > Alphaproteobacteria > Hyphomicrobiales > Phyllobacteriaceae > Mesorhizobium > Mesorhizobium sp. Mes31. Next base: position 71,493 of record NZ_JALJRL010000005.1, read on the forward strand.
GCGAGGCCAAGGTCGGCCAGTACAAGGTGCGCTCGACGGAGCCGTCATCCAGCGTCACCGTTGCCAACAATTTGATCAACCAGTTCGAACTGCCGGTGCTTTTCTACGTGCTGTGCCTGGTGCTGCATCTGACCAATGGCGTCAACTATCTGACCCTGGCCCTGATGTGGATCTTTGTCGCGTCGCGCTATTTTCATGCCTGGGTTCACCTGACCAGCAACAATCTGCTCCTGCGCAGCCGGTCTTTCTTCGTCGGGGCGGTGATTCTCTTGGTCGCCTGGATATGGTTCGCGCTTCACCTGCTCGGGGCCGTGTGAGCAGTTACCCCCTCGTGGGAGGGTAGCTTCGCAAACCTAGAGGTCGAACACCGCGATCTTGCGGTTGTCGAACTTGATGCCGATCTCGCCGCGCACCAGCTTCAGCGCCGCCTCGCCGAATACGGCGCGCCGCCAGCCCTGCAGGGCTGGTACGTCGGCGGCTTCTCCTTCGGCCGCGATGCGATCGATGTCGTCGCTGGAGGCCAGCACCTTCGAGGCCACGCCCTCCTTTTCGGCGACGATCCGGAGCAGGACTTTCAAGAGTTCCGCCGCCGCGCTCGAGCCCTCGGGGGGCTGGAAGTTCTTTGGCAGTTTCGGCATCTGCTCCTTGGGCAGGGCGAGGGCGGTGTTGACCGCGCCTAGCAGTGCCGTTGCCGTCGAGGAGCGCTCCCAGCCCTTCGGTGTCGTGCGCAGCTTGCCAAGGGCTGCCGCGTCGCGCGGCGCCTGCTGCGCCACCTCGTAGATGGCGTCGTCCTTGAGCACGCGGCCGCGCGGCACGTCGCGTTCGCGCGCCTCGCGCTCGCGCCATGCGGCCACGGTTTGCACAATCGCCAGTTCCTGCGGCTTGCGCAGCCGCATCTTCAGCCGCTTCCAGGCATCCTCGGGGTGCGGATCGTAGGTCTCGCGCGAGGTCAGGACATCCATTTCCTCGTTCAGCCAGTGGGCGCGGTCTTCCCGCGCCAGCTCGGCACTGAGGTGCTGATAGACCTCGATCAGATGAGTGACGTCGGCCAGCGCATAGTCGAGCTGCTTGTCGGAAAGCGGCCGGTGGCGCCAGTCGGTGAAGCGCGATGACTTGTCGAGCCGCGCGCCGGTGATCCGCTGCACGAGCTGGTCGTAGGAAACACTGTCGCCAAAGCCGCAGACCATCGCCGCCACTTGCGTGTCGAACACCGGATGCGGGACGAGGTCCCCTAGGTGGACGATGATTTCGATGTCCTGCCGCGCGGCATGGAAGACTTTGACCACCGCCTCGTTGGCCATCAGCTTGAAGAACGGCGCGAGGTCGATGTCTGGCGACAGCGGGTCGATCAGCGCCGTCACGCCAGGTGCGGCCATCTGGATCAGGCACAGGATCGGCCAAAAGGTCGTTTCGCGAATGAATTCGGTGTCGACGGTGACGAAATCCGACTTTTCGAAAGCGGCGAGAACGGTCTCGAGTTCTTTCTGGGTGGTGATGACGTGCATCAAATCGCTTTTGGCAAAGAGTAGGGCCTTCTTCAATTTCAGCCGGCAAGGCTTTCGTCAAGCGCCGGCACCGTCGTTACGACCCCACCGGACCGTCCGGGTCGCTGTTTCTTCTCGCCAGTCGCGCGAAAACCGTCGAGGTGCGCAAAAGCGCGGTGAAGCGACCCCGCTTGCCCGCCGGTACGCCCGACCGGGCCTGCATCCGGTAGAGAATGACGGCGATGAAGATCGCGTAGACCAGGGCGCTGAACACGAACAGCGCGCTCGGCCCGAAATACTGCATCGCCGTCGAGGCGGCGAACGGCCCGCCAATGGCGCCGAAGGAGTAGAACAGCATCAGCGCCGCGTTGATCAGCACGAACTCGCCCGTGTCGGCGCGGTCGTTGGAATGTGCCGCCGACAGTGAATAGAGCGGCATGGCGAAACAGCCGAAGATGAAGATGATGACGAAGTTAAGCGCCGGATTGCTGCCGGCGATGAACACCAGCGCCAGTGCTGCCAGCATCGCGCAGCAGGTCGTTATCAACAGCACCCGGCGCCGATCCCAGCGGTCGGAGAGGTAGCCGAGAGGATACTGGATGATGGCGCCGCCAAAGATACCGACGCTGACGAAGGTGACGACATCGGCGACCGACATGCCGATCTGCTCGGCATAGACAGGGGACAGGGTGCGAAAGGCGCTGTTGGTGACGCCGACGGCGATGCAGCCGAAGCAGCCGAGCGGCGAAATCCGCCAGACGCGCGCCAGGTCGAGCTTGACGTCCTCGGGCGGTGTCGGGTTGGAGCGGTCGCCGAGCGAGACCGGCACCAGCGAGAGCGTGATCATGATCGACATGATGGCGAAGATGGTGAAGCCGCCGGCGCCGAAAACGGGAATCAGGAACTGGGCGCCGGTCACGGAGCCGGTGTCGACCATCCGGTAGATCGCCAGCACGCGGGCGCGATCCTTGTTGGCGACGCCTGAATTCAGCCAGCTTTCGACGATGGTGAAGAGCCCGGCGAAACAGAAGCCGCCGACAAAGCGGACCGCGCACCACATCACCGGATCGAGGACCAGCACCAGCAGCAAGGTGCCGACCGAGGCGATCGCGGCCAGCGCTGAAAACGCCCTGATATGGCCGACCGCCTTCATGATGCGTGTGATGGCCAGGCAGCCGAGCAGGAAGCCGGCGAAGTAAAAGGTCCCCATCAGGCCGATGGCGGAGGCGGAAAACCCCTCCTGCGCGCCGCGCAGTGCGATCAGCGTGCTCTGCAGCCCATTGCCGCCGAGCAGGATGCCGGCAGCGAGAAGGAGCGGGAGCAGCGGGCGGATGGAGGACATGAAGGGGTGATCACGTGTTGGTGATCCTTCTTGGACCATCACCTTGGCCAATGCCAGCAGCAATTCCCGGCAAGACCTCTGCCGCCAGCCTCGCTTGCCTTGACAAATCCAGCCTCCCATGCGCTTTTCGCGCAAATTTTGGGCCGGGCTTTGACGCTTTGGCCCGCAACCCAGCACCCCGGACTTTTACCAATGACAATGCACCGCTACCGCAGCCATACCTGTGCCCAGTTGAGAAAGAGCGACGTCGGCTCGACCGTTCGCCTGTCGGGCTGGGTGCATCGCGTGCGAGATCATGGTGGCCTGCTCTTCATCGACCTGCGCGACCACTACGGCCTGACCCAGATCGTCGCCGATCCGGATTCGCCGGCCTTCAAGGTCGCCGAGACCGTGCGCGGCGAATGGGTTATCCGCGTCGACGGCGAGGTCAAGGCGCGCTTGCCAGAGACCACGAACGCCAACCTGCCGACCGGCGAGATCGAGATTTTCGCCCGCGAGATCGAGGTCCTGTCGGCGGCCAAGGAATTGCCGCTGCCGGTGTTCGGCGAGCCGGACTATCCCGAGGATATCCGCCTGAAGTATCGCTTCCTCGACCTGCGCCGCGACACGTTGCACAAGAACATCGTGGCGCGGACCAAGATCATCGCCGAGATGCGCAGGCGGATGGGTGAGGTCGGCTTCACCGAATTCTCGACGCCGATCCTAACCGCCTCGTCGCCGGAAGGGGCGCGCGACTTCCTGGTGCCGTCGCGCATCCATCCCGGCACCTTCTACGCGCTGCCGCAGGCGCCGCAGCAGTACAAGCAGCTGATCATGGTGTCGGGCTTCGACCGCTATTTCCAGATCGCGCCCTGCTTCCGCGATGAAGACCCGCGCGCCGACCGCCTGCCCGGCGAGTTCTACCAGCTCGACCTTGAAATGAGTTTCGTCGAGCAGGACGACGTGCTTTCGACCATGGAACCGGTGATGCGGGGCGTGTTCGAGACTTTCGCCAACGGCAAGCCGGTGACGCAGAAATTCCAGCGCATTCCCTATGATGTCGCCATGCGCAAATACGGCTCCGACAAGCCAGACCTGCGCAACCCGATCGAGATGCAGGCTGTCTCCGATCACTTCCGCGATTCCGGCTTCAAGGTGTTCGCCAATATCCTCGCCAACGACCAGAAGGCCGAGGTGTGGGGCATTCCGGCAAAGACCGGCGGCAGCCGTGCCTTCTGCGACCGCATGAACTCCTGGGCGCAGGGCGAAGGCCAGCCGGGACTGGGTTATATCTTCTGGCGCAAGGAGGGCGACAAGCTCGAAGGCGCCGGTCCGCTCGCCAAGAACATCGGTGAGGAGCGCACCGAGGCGATCCGCCAACAGCTCGGCCTTGCCGATGGCGACGCCGCCTTCTTCGTCGCCGGCGACCCGAAGAAGTTCGTCTCGTTTGCCGGTGCGGCGCGCACACGCGCTGGCGAGGAACTGAACCTTGTCGACCGCGAGCGCTTCGAGCTGTGCTGGATCGTCGACTTCCCCTTCTTCGAATGGAACGAGGAGGAGAAGAAGATCGACTTCGCCCACAACCCGTTCTCGATGCCGCAGGGCGGCATCGATGCGCTGAACGGCGAGGACCTGCTCGGCATCAAGGCCTTCCAGTACGATATGGTCTGCAACGGGTTCGAGATCGCCAGCGGCGGCATTCGAAACCATCTGCCCGAAACCATGGTCAAGGCGTTCGAGACGGTCGGGCTCGACCGCGCCACGGTCGAGGAGCGCTTTGGCGGCCTCTACCGTGCCTTCCAGTATGGCGCGCCACCGCATGGCGGCATGGCAGCCGGCGTCGACCGCGTCGTCATGCTGCTGGTAGGCGCCAAGAATCTGCGTGAGATCACCATGTTCCCGATGAACCAGCAGGCCTACGACCTGTTGATGAACGCCCCTTCGGAAGCGAGCCCCCAGCAGCTTCGCGAACTGGCGCTGCGCGTTGCGGTGACCAAGAAGGACGCATGATCGCGAGCTTCGGGCGACGTTTTAAAAAACAACCCGAACCGATTCTTTCGATTCGCTAATCCATAAAAAAAAGCCCGGCATTGCTGCCGGGCTTTTGCGCATGTCGAGGTCGCTTCGATCAGTCTTCGTTGGCCTTGACCGACACGCCGAGCGTCTTCGGCAGGTCGAGCGGGTTGGACATGGCGCCCGCCATGATCAGCGCGAACGGCACCGATGCCGGCGGCTCGGCCGAAACTTCGAGGCTCTTCGGATCGTCGAGATATTTGCTGACCGCGGCCGTCACTTGCGCTGTCAGTTCCGGGTTGTTGAGCTGCGCCATGCCGAACGGCACGATCGCCTTGGCCTGGTTGGCGATGTCCTTGCCGGACATGCCTTGCTGCTTGCCGACATACTCCAGCACCTTGTTGGTCAAAGAATCATCGTCGAAGCGGATCGAGGCGCTGTTGAACGAAAGCTGCTGCAGCAGGCCGAGCATGGCCATGCCTTGCGCCGAATTGTCGGCGCCTTCGGGCTGCGCCGCCATCTTCTTCTGCATCTCCTGCAGCGACTTGATGAAGTCCATCGTGTAGCCGCCGAGATCGAAGGTCATGCCGAGCGTGCCGGCGTTCTCGACGGAAATGTCGTATTTCGACAGTTCCATCTTGCCGTCAGCCGGCTGCCAGGTGCCGGCCATCTCGAAATTGCCCGCGATGTTCTGGTAGCCGAGCGCGTCGATGACTTCCTTGGATTTGGGGTCGTCGACCAGCGTCAGGTCGGCGTTGAACTTCTCCGTCGTGCCGGTGAATTCCATCGCCTTGCCGTCGGCCGGCGGTGTGATCTCGATGGCGAGCCCATCCATCGAAAAGGCGGTCTTGTCGGCGACCTTGACCGTCATGTTCGAGAGTTCGGCGGACTTGTACATCATCAGCGAACCCAGCGGGCCGGTGGCGCCGTCGGCCGGAACCGTCATGTCATGGATGACGAAGGGGCTGAGATTGAGAGTGACGCCATCCTTGCTGTGCTCGAACGCCGACGTCGAGACAGTCGCGATGTCATAGCCGCCGTTTGCCGCGGTGACGCCTTCGAGTTTGACGTCGCCGATGACAAGAGCTTCCTTTTCGGCCGCCGGTTTGACCGAGACGCCCTGCAGCACCATGCTGGTGTTGTCACCGGTTACGCCGGTCCAGGAGACGTCCACACCCTGGGCGGCAAGTGCTGCCTTCAGCCGGTCGGCGACCGCCGTATCCTGTGCGAGGGCCGCGTTCAGCGGCAGCGTGAGCAAAAAGGTCGAAAAAGCGAGTTTCTGGAGAGTCGAGCGTTTGATTGTCATCGCGAGTTCCCTGAGAGTGTCCTGAAATTGTTTTTTCAATTCTTTGCGCCATCACCATTCCGTGACGAACTGGACGGGAAAAAGGCGTGTCCCGGCACAATGGTCAAAAATCACGGCGAAAGGCAAATCCGATCCCACCGTCTTTGCGCAAACCGGTGAATTTGTCATGAATATCCGGTTGCCGGATGTCACTGCGCTTGGCCATAGAGACCGCATGTAACGAGTTGATGTTGGCCAATATCCTCCAAGGCACGGTTTGATGTTGCAGAACGGGCAGGACATCTGCCTGCCTCTTGCCGCGAATCATCCGCTCGGCTAGTCCCAGCCCATGGGAAAAAGGCTTTTGCCGCCTCAAGATGGCGGCGGCGATCATATCGAACCGGTCGATCTGAAGAAGGCGCTGGAAGAGCGCTATCTTGCCTATGCGCTGTCGACCATCATGCACCGGGCGCTTCCCGACGTGCGCGACGGGCTGAAGCCGGTCCATCGCCGCATCATGCATGCCATGCGCCTGCTGCGCCTCAATCCCGACCAGGGCTTTGCCAAATGCGCCCGCATCGTCGGCGAGGTGATGGGCAAGTTCCACCCGCATGGCGACCAGTCGATCTATGACGCGCTGGTGCGGCTGGCGCAGGATTTCTCGATGCGCTACCCGCTGGTCGACGGGCAGGGCAATTTCGGCAACATCGACGGCGATAACGCCGCCGCCATGCGTTACACCGAAGCGCGCATGACCGATGTGGCGACCGAGCTTTTGTCCGGCATCACCGAGGACGCCGTCGACTATCGGCCGACCTACAATGAAGAGGATGAGGAGCCGGTGGTCTTGCCCGGCGCCTTTCCGAACCTGTTGGCCAACGGCTCGTCCGGCATCGCGGTCGGCATGGCGACATCGATCCCACCGCACAACGCGGCCGAGCTTTGTGATGCGGCACTTCACTTGATCGAGCATCGCGATGCACCGGTGGCGAAGCTGATGGACTTCGTCCAGGGCCCGGATTTTCCGACCGGCGGCATCATCGTCGACAGCCGCGCCTCTATCCTCGAAGCCTATGAGACCGGGCGCGGCGGCTTTCGTGTCCGGTCGAAGTGGAGCCAGGAGGACCAGGGCAGGGGCACCTGGAGCATCGTCGTCACCGAAATTCCCTATGGCGTGCAGAAGGCGCGGCTGATCGAGAAGATCGCCGAGCTGTTGATGGCGCGCAAATTGCCGCTGCTCGAGGATATCAGGGACGAGAGCGCCGAGGACATCCGCGTCGTGCTGGTGCCGAAGAGCCGTTCTGTCGACCCCGGCATCCTGATGGAATCGCTGTTCAAGCTTACCGAGCTCGAAAGCCGTTTCCCGCTCAACATGAATGTCTTGTCGCGGGGCAAGGTGCCCAACGTCTTGTCGCTGAAGGGCGTTCTGCAGGAATGGCTCGAGCACCGCCGCGATGTCTTGATCCGCCGCTCGAAACATCGGCTCGGCGAGATCGAAAAGCGGCTGGAGATTCTGGCCGGCTACCTGATCGCCTACCTCAACATCGACGAGGTGATCAGGATCATCCGCGAAGAGGATGAGCCCAAGCAGGTGATGATGGCCCGCTGGTCGCTCACCGACACCCAGACCGAAGCCATCCTCAACATGCGGCTGCGCGCGCTGCGCAAGCTGGAAGAATTCGAGATCCGCAAGGAATTCGACGGCTTGAGCGCCGAGAAGAAGCAGATCGAGGCACTGCTTGCTTCAAACGACAAGCAATGGGCAACCATCAAATGGGAAGTCACCAACATCCGTGACAAGTTCGGCCCGGAGACCGAACTCGGCAAGCGCCGCACCCAGTTCGCCGATGCGCCAGAGCACGACCTGACCGACATTGCGCACGCCATGATCGAGCGCGAGCCGGTCACCGTGGTCGTCTCGGAAAAGGGCTGGCTGAGAGCCATGAAGGGCCATCTGGCCGATCTCTCGACCCTGACCTTCAAGGAAGGCGACAGCCTCAAGCTCGCCTTCCATGCCCAGACCACCGACAAGGTGCTCGTCTTCACCACCGGCGGCAAATTCTACACCATCGGCGCCGACCGGCTGCCCGGCGGGCGTGGCCACGGCGAGCCGATCCGCATCATCGTCGACATGGACAATGACCAGGACATCGTCACCGCTTTCGTTCACGATCCGAAGCGCAAGCTCTTGCTGGTCTCGCATGACGCCAATGGCTTCATCGTGCCGGAGGAAGAGGTGGTCGCCAACACCCGCAAGGGCAAGCAGGTGATGAACGTCAAGGCGCCCGATGAAGCGCAGCGCTGCGTGCCGGTCGCGGGCGATCATCTGGCTATCGTCGGCGAGAACCGCAAGATGCTGGTGTTCGCGCTTTCCGAGATTCCGGAAATGGGGCGCGGCAAGGGCGTGCGCCTGCAGAAATACAAGGATGGCGGCCTTCTCGACCTCAAGCCGTTCACGCTCGAGACCGGCCTCACCTGGCAGGATTCTGCCGACCGCACCTTCACCAGATCGCGCGAGGAACTGGCCGAATGGATCGGCGCTCGTGCTTCGGCTGGACGCATGGTGCCAAAAGGGTTCCCCAGGACGGGGAAGTTCGGTTAAAGCCGGGCATATCGCTGACTGACAGCCTGCCGGGTCCACGCTGCTTCGCAACGTCCGGGCGTTCGCCGGCCTTCACATGCCATCTGGCACGATGAATTCGCCTTCGGCGGACTAGTAGTTCACCCGCCCTCGAGCGGGGAGCGCAGCGGCTGCACCAGCACCATTTGGAATGTCGTCACGATTGCTGCACTATATCAGTGCATAAGTGGGAAGGTGTTGGGAGAGGCAGGCGTTTGAAGGAAGCAAAAATCCAGAAGCCGGAACGTCAGCAGCGCCTGTTTGGCCTGTCGACGCCGTTGAGGTCCGCCGTCATCCCGCCGCTGTCGGCGGCGCGCTGGCTGCTGGTGCTGATCGTCGCCGCCGGCGTCTACTTCTTTCACGGTTTCCTGTTTCCTGTGCTGGCGGCGCTTGTCATCGCTTTCGCCAGCTGGCCGCTTTATCGGCGGCTGCTGGCCGGCGTCGGCGGCAACCGCACCATCGCCGCGACCTTTGCCATCCTGTTCATCCTCGCCTTCCTGGTCATCCCGATCGCGCTTGCCGGCACCTACGCCATCAACGAGGTGCGCGAGTGGGTCGGCTGGGCGATCGAGACCAACCGGCACGGTGCCGTCACGCCGCACTGGATCGCCACGCTGCCTGTCGTGGGCGAGTGGTTGAACGAGCAGTGGACCACGAATATCGGCCATCCCGGCGGCATTGGTGAACTGATCCAGCTGGTCAGCGGCGCCAATATCGGCAGCATCTATCGCGGCGTGCTGGCTGCCGGCGGCAGTGCTTTCGGCCTGCTGTTGACGTTGTTGTTCATGATGATCGCGCTGTTCTTCGCCTATCGTGACGGCGAGCACTTCGCTGGTCAGGTCGATCGTCTTGGCGAACGCATCCTGCCGACGAGATGGGAGCGGATTTCGCGCGTCGTGCCGGCGACGATCTCTTCGACCGTGACCGGCATGACCGTCATCGCCATCGGCGAGGGGCTGGTGCTGGGCGTCGCCTACTGGCTGGCCGGCGTTCCGTCCCCGGTAACGCTCGGGGCCCTGACAGGTGTCATGGCGCTTATCCCCGGCGGCGCGCCACTGTCCTTCACCCTGGTCTCGATCTATCTCGCCGCCAGCGGCTCGCCCATGGCCGGGCTGGCGCTGTTCTTGTGGGGCGCGGTCGAACTGTTCATCGTCGACAAGACATTGCGCCCGAAGCTCGTCGGCGGGCCGATAAAACTGCCCTTCCTGCCCACCTTTTTCGGCCTGATCGGTGGCGTCAAGACGATGGGTTTTCTCGGCCTGTTCATCGGCCCGGTGCTGATGGCCCTGCTGGTTGCGATCTGGCGCGAATGGCTGCGCGAGGTGGAACTGGCCGATGAGGTGGTTCCCGATTCGCTGGCGGAAATCGAAGCTGGTCGGCGGATAGAGGTTCTGCCGGAGCCGGTCGCGGTGAAGAAAGCCAGCGCCTGATCCCGAATGCCGGCTTGCGCCATGACGCTAGAGCCTGTTCCATCCCGATGGAATCGGGATGGGGCTCTATCTCTTTGTTTGAGCATGATCTTTCCCGAAAACCGGATTCCACTTTTCGGGATCATGCTCTAGGCCGGATGATGTACCGCGAGGTCGGTACGGCGCTTGCGTCCCTCGTGCAGCTGCCAAAGCGAATGCGCGACCAGCGTGATGATCAGGATCGTGCCGCCGATCAGGCTGTTGCGGGTCGGTGTTTCGGCAAAGATCATCCAGACCCAGACCGGCGCCAGCACGGTTTCGAGCAGGTAGAACATCGCCACTTCCGGCCCTGAAATATACTTTGGCCCGTTGGCGAGACAGAAGAACGAGATCGGCATGACGACGGCGCCGTTGAAGATGATCCACCATGGCGCGTTCACCTGAATGCCTTCGCCGGTGACCATGAATGCCGCCAGCGCGAGTGGCAGAAGGACGCCGACCAGGGCCGTGAATCCCATATCCTTGCCGCTGGCGCGCGAGATGGTGATGGCAACGGCGATGAAGAAGGCCGAACACAGCGCCATGAAATCGCCGAACAGATGCCCGGTGCCGACAGAACCGCCGACAATGACCAGCACGCCGAGAATCATGATCAGCATCGCGGCGATCGTCACCAGCCGCGGCCTCTCCTTCAGGAATATCCAGGACAGCAATGCCGCGAACACGGTGTTGAAAGCCAGGATGAACACCAGGTTGGCGGTCGAGGTGTGATAGACGGCGGTGACGAAGGTGATCGAGGTCAGCCCGTAGCATATCGCCACGACGAGGCCGGACCAGCCGGGGATGAGCTGCGGGGCGTTCCGGCTGAGCGCGCGCCAGATCGACCAGATAATCATGGCAGCGACGAAGGTGGTGCCGGTGCGCAGCAACAGGATCGTCCAAGCGCCACCGTCGGCGAGGCGGATCAGCGGAATGTCGACGGTCAGTGTCAGTCCGCCAATGGCGGTTATCAAAAGGCCCTTCTGGTGGTCGTTGTGGGAAGACATGCGGCAACTTTCGCAATGAGATGCAGATGACCCGGCGCGATGGCGCACTCTCCAGCCAACCGGCTGAAAGACCAGCATCCCTGCCTTGAAACAGTTTAAGCGTGGATCGTGGAAAAACTCAGCGTGCAACCGCTTCGTTGGTGTAGCGCTCCCAGCCTTTCGGGCCGAGATGCTCCTGCGGCATGAAGCGCATCTTATAATTCATCTTGCGCGAGCCGTTGACCCAGTAGCCAAGGTAGACATGGGGCAGGCCCATCGCCCGGGCGCGCGCGATGTGGTCGAGGATCATGAACGTGCCGAGCGAGCGCTCGTCGAAATCGGGATTGAAATAGGAATAGACCATCGACAGGCCGTCCGCCATCTTGTCGGTAAGCGCCACCGCGATCAGCTCGCCTTGTCCCTTGCCGGTGATGAAGGTGTCGGGTCCGCGCCGCCGGTACTCGATCACCTTGGTGTCGACATGGGTGTCCTCGACCATCATGGCGTAGTCGAGCACCGTCATGTCGGACATGCCGCCACGGCGGTGACGGGCATCGAGGTAGCTGCGGAACAGCGAATATTGTTCGGTGGAGGGTTCGGCACCGTGCATGGCGCCGACGAGGTCGGAATTGTGCTGCAGCACGCGTTTCATGCTGCGGCTGGTGACGAATTCCTGAGCCAGGATACGCACGGAAACACAGGCGCGGCAGGTCTCGCACGCCGGCCTGTAGGCGATGTTCTGCGAGCGCCGGAAGCCACCTTGCGTAAGCAGGTCGTTCATCTCCGACGCCTTGTCGCCGACGAGGTGCGTGAACACCTTGCGCTCGAACTGGCCGTCGAGATAGGGGCACGGCGACGGCGCGGTCAGGAAGAACTGCGGCGACTGGGTCGGATGCTGCGTCATCGAGCCTTTGGATACACTCCTTCGAATCGCTCTACCTTTGGCGCGGACGGCGAAAAATTCAACAGGATTGTGAGGGCGTGGTTGAGACGACGCTTCACATTTGCGCCGAGAGGGCCTTCGGCGCTCCCGAAAATGCCGTCAGCGGTCGGTGCGGTTGACCACCGTGCCAAGCAGCAGATCGTGCAGCGTGCGCTTGCGATCGGCGAACAGAGTCACCAGCAGGACCAGCGGCGACAGGATGACGTTGCCAGCCCAGAACAGCACCGAATGGACGACGGCGGTGAGACCGTCGATCGGCCTGCCGTCGAGCCGGTCGAGGCGGATGCCCATCATCTTCATGCCCGTCGTGGCCTGGTCGGCGCTGCCCAGCGTGTTCCAGATGTAGAGGATGGCGACGGCCGGTACCAGGACGCCAAACAGCATCCAGCCAAGGCCGAGGGTCAGCAGCCCGAGGAAAAACACCAGTATGGCGAACGGGATGGTGAGCAGCGCGACAATGACATAGTCGATCACGAAGGCCAGGATGCGCCGCGTGCGCACGCCGTCATAGGCCCGCACGTCGTCGAGCCTGGTGATGATGATTTCTCCGTCGAGAACGCGCGCGTTCATGTCATTTCCTCGTAATAGGGCCCGACATAGGGTGCGGGCCGCTCGACATTGAAATGGTGAAGGCTCGCGGCGGAATCAAGATCGAGCTTTTCAAGGCGGGCAAGGTTCGAACGGCAAGGGATGCGGTGCGAATCGGTTGAATTTGCTTTGCGGATAGCATTAGCTTGCTGCGGCGCAACAAAGCGCGCAGGGGCAGAGGGACGGGGCACCATGGACTACGACATGCTGGTCATCGGCAGCGGGCCCTCCGGGCGCCGCGCCGCGGTGCAATCGGCCAAGCTCGGCAAATCGGTGCTGGTGGTCGACCGGGGCCGGCGTCTCGGCGGCGTATCGGTGCATACCGGCACCATCCCATCGAAAACGCTGCGCGAAACGGTGCTCAACCTCTCAGGCTGGCGCGAGCGCGGTTTCTACGGCCGCGGCTATCGGGTCAAGCAGGATATCTCGGTCGGCGACCTGATCGAACGCTTGCACAAGACGCTCGATCACGAGGTCGAGGTGCTGCAGCATCAGTTCATGCGCAACACCGTCAAGAGCGCGCGCGCCGATGTGAGATTTCTTGGCCCCAACAAGGTCAGCCTGACCACCGACACTGGCGACTACAGCGAGGTCGGTTTCGCCCATGCGCTGATCGCGGTCGGCACAAGGCCGCACCGGCCTCGCGACGTGCCTTTCGACAAGACCCGCGTCTTCGACAGCGACGAGATGCTGGAGCTTGACCGCCTGCCGCGAACCCTGACCGTGATCGGCGGCGGCGTCATCGGCGTCGAATACGCGACGATCTTTTCCGCGCTCGATGTGCCGGTGACGCTGGTCGAGCCGCGCAACTCGATCCTTGATTTCGTCGACCGTGAGATCGTTGACGATTTCATCCACCAGATGCGTGATCGCGGCATGACGATCCGCCTGGGCAGCGCCGTGAAGGAAATCCGGTCCAAGCCGGACACCGCCGAAGTGGAACTGGCCGATGGCCGCACCATTCGTTCCGAGGTCGTGCTCTACGCCGCCGGTCGCACCGGCAATGTCGGCAGCCTGGGGCTGGATATTGTCGGCATCGACGCCGACCCGAGGGGGCGTATCAAGGTCGATCAGCAGACTTTCCAGACCAGCGTGGCAAACATCTACGCCGCCGGCGATGTCATCGGCTTTCCGAGCCTTGCCTCCACCTCGATGGAGCAAGGCAGGGTGGCGGCCTGCCACGCCTTCGGCGTGCCCTTGCCGCCACCACCGGAAACCTTTCCCTACGGCATCTATGCGGTGCCGGAGATCTCGACGGTCGGCCAGTCCGAGGAACAGGTGCGCGAGAGTGGGGCTGCCTACGAGGTCGGCGTGGCGCGCTTCCGCGAAACCTCGCGCGGCCACATCATGGGCGTCAACACCGGCTTCCTGAAGCTGTTGTTCTCGATCGAGACGCGCCGGCTGCTTGGCGCGCATATAGTAGGCGAGGGGGCCACCGAGCTGATCCATATCGGCCAGGCGGTGATCAATCTCGGCGGCACCGTCGACTTCTTCGTCAACAACACCTTCAACTATCCGACGCTCGCCGAAGCCTACAAGATCGCCGGGCTCGACGCGTGGAACAGGATGGGGCGAGGGTAGGCGACCAGTTCATTCGGCCGCTCTCCCGCCATCGTTCCGCGGGTAGCGCGAGTGAAGGCAATAGCAGGCACATGAGTCAGTTTGAGCGCCGCACCCGCGCTCCATACCAGCCCTGGATGATGGTTTCGCCGCCGTCAACCATTCTCGTGTGACTGGGGCGCTGTCAGCCACTGCCTGACGATAGCCGCATCCGCGCCACCGAATTCGTGGCCCGACGGAACGATCCGGGCGTCAAGGTCGGCGCCGTGCTGGCTAAGCAGCGTCACCAGTGCCGGCGCGAAGGGCGCATAGGTCACGTCGGCGGCGCCGGCAATGATGAGCACACGCACCTTTGACAGATCCGTCGGCGGTACATCGTCCAACACCGGCATCGGCCGCAGCAATGCGGCTCGTTCGACCAGGCCGGGATGCAACAGCATAACGCTGGAAAGCAGATTGGCGCCGTTCGAGTAGCCGAGGAACGTCGCGCGGGAGAGATCGAGATCGTGATGCAGCGCCGCGTCGCCGATGAAGCCGGCAAACGCGTCCGCCTCGTCGCGAATGCTATGCTGCTCGAAGCGCGTCGGGGTGATCCGCGTGAACCAGCGGAAACCGTCTTCCTGGGCGATACGGCCACGCACCGCCACCAGCACCGCGCGCGGCGCGATCTGTTTCCCGAGCGGGACCAGAGTGGTCTCTTCGACGCCGGATCCGTGCAGCAGAAAAAGCACTTCACCGGTTGCATCGGCGGGCCGGTAGAGGCGGTAGAAAAAACCCAGATCGCGCCGCGGGGCGACGTCTTCGAAGGCTTCTTCAGTCACGATCACAGCCTTTTGATTTCGAATTGCTTTTGTTCATTTTGCCGGCTTCAAAACGCAATATTTTCAAGCTCCGCGAAAGTTGATTGAACCGGGCGCATTACAGTCCGTTTCTTCGCCGATATCATCCCCGTGGGAGGAATCGAAGGGGTGCGCCGGGGGTCGCATTGCCGGCATGAACAACCAGCTTTGAGGCCTTTTGTCGATGACCACCCCAATTTCCCCGGATCGCGCTTCTGCGCGTGTCCCCGACCGCGACACGCGCATTGATGTCTTCCGCGCTCTCGCTCTTCTGACCATCTATGTCGACCATGTGCCGGGCACCGCCTTCGAATATCTGACCTACAAGAATTTCGGCTTTTCGGACGCGGCCGAGGTCTTCGTGCTGATTTCCGGCATCTCGGTCGCTCTTGCCTACGGCAGGAAATTTCAGCCCGGCAACCGGCTGCTGGCGACCCTGAAAATGTGGCGGCGCGCCGGCGTGCTCTATGCCGCTCACATCGTCACCACCATGGTGGTCATGGCCTTGTTCTGCGCCGCGGCGGTATTCGCCAGGCGGCCGGAGTTGTTGAAGCTGATCAACATCGAGCCGCTCATGAAGAACACGCCGGAAGTTCTGGTTGGCATCGTCACGCTTGGGCATCAGCTGGGCTACAACAACATCCTGCCGGTCTATGCGGTTCTGCTGCTGCTGGCGCCGGTCTTCCTGCTCGTTGTCAGCCACCGCCCGTTGCCAGCGCTGGCCGCTTCCGGTGCGCTATGGCTGGTGGCGGGGATCTACCAGATCGCGCCGCCGAACTATCCCGAGCCCGGCTTCTGGTTCCTCAACCCGCTGTCGTGGCAGTTCCTCTTCAACATCGGCCTGGCGGGCACACTGCATGTGCGTCGCGGCGGCAGCATCCCGGTCAATCGCTGGGTGGTTGGCGCGGCTCTCGCTTACACCGTCACGGCGCTGGTGTGGGTGCACAGTCCGCTCTGGGGACAGATTTCCTGGCTTGGCCTGCCTTCCGTGCTGACCGGCTTTGACAAGACGTTTCTGTCGCTGCCGAGGCTGCTGCATATCCTGGCGGTGAGCTACCTGATCGTGGCGTTCCCGGCGATTTCCAACCTGTTTCGCACCGGGCGCGATCACCCGCTTGCCATATTGGGCAAGCGATCGCTGCCGGTTTTCATTGCCGGCACGGTGCTGGCCATGGCGGCGCAGGTGCTCAAGCAGATCAATCCCGGCGGGTTCGCCTATGACAGCCTGTTGATCGCCGCCGGCATCGCCATGCAGTTCGCGCTCGCCTATTATCTCGAATGGCTTTCAGGCCTCGGCTGGTCCGGAAAAAGCAGGCCGGTTCCCAACGCGACACCGCCCGTCCATGCATCCTTCGGCATGCCAGCCATGACGGCAAGGGTGAGCCGATGACGCTTTGAGGCGACCGGCGTTCAGGCCGGCGGGGGGCCGGATGAGGCCCGCACCACGAGGTCGACCGGCAGCAATTGCCGGCTGAGCGAGCCGTCATTTTCCAGGATCGCCTTGACGGCGCGGCGGCCCATCTCGGCGATCGGCTGGGCGACGGTGGTCAGCGGCGGCTCGGAGATCGCCCCTTCCGGGACACCGTCGAAGCCGACGATCGAAACGTCGCCCGGCACGGCGATGTCATGCTGTCGCAGCCAGTCCAGTGCATGCAGGGCGATCCTGTCCGACATTGCCAGGATTGCCGTTGGCGGCTCGGCGCCGCCGAAAATATGATCGAGGCCGGCCCAGACACTTTTCTCGTCATTGACGGTTTCGTAGATCGGCACAAGCGAGACGTCGATGTCGAAACTGGAGAGTTCCGCGAAATAGCCGCGCAGGCGGTCGCGCGTACCGGAATAGAGGGCCATCTCCACTTGTGCCTGGGTGGTAGGACCGAAGCCGGCGTCCGCACAGGGCAGGGCAAGCACGGCAAAGCGACGATGCCGAAGCTCGGCCAGATGACGAGCCGCCAGGCCGGCCCCGGCTATGTTGTCGATACCGATCGCCGCGACCGTCTGGTCGTCCGAATCGAGATCGAGCGCCACAAAGGGCAGCTTGCGTTCGCGTGCCAGTTGCACCAGTCGCGAATCGCCCTCCATGCAGAAGACGATGAACCCGTCGACCAGGGCGCTCTGGATGTTCCATGCTAGCTGTTCGCTGTTGGCGGCCGAGACCAGCGAGATCCCGGCGCCGGTCGCGTCGCAAGCCTGCGAAATGCTGGCCATCATCACCCGGGCAAAAGGGTCGTCGAAAAAATAGGATAAGGGTTCGCCGGTGGCGACGCCAATGGCGTTGACCTTGCCGGCGCGCAGCAGCCGTCCTTTGGGGTCCGGTCCGCCGTACCCCATTGCCTCGGCCGCCGCCTTGACCCGCTCGCGGACTTCCTCGCGCACGATCTCCGGACGGGCGAACACGTTGGAGGCGGTGCCGTGCGACACGCCGGCCGCTTTGGCGATGTCTGCCAGCCGGACCGGTCTTGTCTTTCCAGAGGTCAATGGCGCCATCTTCGTCTCCTGAACCCACATCATCTAACACTTTCGTTGGATCGGTTCAAATTTTGACTTGATCAAAGGTTCGGCGAGGGGTATGTTTGAATCGATCCAAGTGTGCAGTGGTTTAATGGATTGGATCGATTCAATCGGTGGTCGAGGGAGATGTGCCATGCACCCCGTCAATTTTCTGTTCGAGGACATCTATCGCAACGACTGGAGCCTCACCTCGCACACGGTGACGCAGAGGCGCCGTGGCATCGCCAGCCCATGGGTTCGTGAGTTGCGGTTCCTCGTGGAGCGCAAGCGGAGCTGAATGGCGCCGCATTTTCTTGCTGATCGATTGGATCGATTCAAATCTTTAAAGGAGAACACAATATGCATCCCGTGAGCTATCTGTTCGAAGACATCTACCGCAACTATTGGGGCATCTCGCCTGCTTGCCGCCGGCCGGAGGCGCGCCGTCCGACCAGGTTACGGCGCAATCGCGAATTGCTTGTTCCGCCGGAACGCTGCCAAGACTGATCATTCGGAAAACGTTTGACAGGCAGCGGCCTGGCATGGGTCTTCTCGGCCGGATCCAGTCCCAGGGCAGGGCGCCCCGAGGCATCATCCGCCTTTTCGGAACCGCTGGTGCGGGAACTCAGCCGGATCAGGAACGAGCCCGCCCCAGTGCCGAGGCCGCGATCACCAGCCAGCCGGCGATGAGCAAGGTGCCGCCGATCGGCGCCGACAGCGGGAACAATCGCGAGCCGAGGAAGTCTCGGGCGAGCAGGTCGCCACAGAACAAGAGAAGTCCGACCAGCAGGACCAGGCTGCCGATGCGCAGGATCCGGTTCGCGCCGAGCAATCCTGTGGCGAGGAAGACCGGCGCATGCATGAGCAGGAAGGATGCGGCGGTACCGACGAAGGCGCCGCCCAGATGCGCAGCCGCGGCCGACAGCGCCACGCCGGCGGCACCGCAGAGGCCGGCGGCCAGGATGAGGACGCGGCCGCTGTTGCCGGAAGACTGCTCGACCGTGCTCATATCCGTGGCTCCGTGACGTTCAAGGGATGCGGCCAATCCGGTCAGGACTTGCCGGGGTTGGTGAGCATGTCCTGCTCGCGGCGCGATTGCGCCAGCCAATTATACACCGCTCCGCCCGCCATCAAGACGGAGGTGCCGAGAAACACCGAGCGCATGCCGAAATGGCCACCGGCAAAACCGCCAAGCAAGGGGCCGGCGACCTGTCCGACATATTGGGCGGAGATCGAGAGTCCCAACACATTGCCGCCAACGCCATCGGGAACATTGTGGCGGATCACGCTGGTGATGCAGGGCAGCAGCCCGCCCAGCGCCAGGCCCATCAGGAAACGCAGGCCGATGAGTTGCCAGCTTTGCGTGACGAAGGCCTGCGGGATCAGCAGCAGGGCCGAGACGGCAAGCGCGCCGATGATGACGTTCCAATGGCCGATGCGATCGGCGAGCTTGCCGAGGCGCGACGCCGACAGGATGGCGCCCAGCGCCGCCGCCGACATGACGACGCCCGAGATCAGCGTGACGCGGCTCTGGTCCTCGATGAGCTGCTGCACATAGACGGTGATGATCGGCTCGATCGACATGGTGGCGAAACTCAACAGCATGCCGGTGGCCAGCATGGCGACAACAGGCCGTTTGTCGGGGATTTGTGCCCAACCGCCTTTTGGCTTCCCCTTCGATGCGGCATCCGTTGTCTTCGGCCGAGGATTCTCCTTGATCAGGAAGGTGGTCGCCAGGAAGGCCAAGAAGATGACGCCGCCGGACAACAGGAAGGTGGCGCGGATGCCGATCAGCGGCGGCAAGGCGCCGCCAACCAGCGGGCCGACCAGCGCGCCAGCCGTGATCCCGGCCGACAACAGTCCAAGCGCCCAGCCGGAACGCTCCTTGGGCGTCTGCATGGCGACGAGGATGGTCGATCCCGAGGAATAGCCGCCGGCAAAACCAATCAGCAGCCTCAGCAGCACCAGTTGCCCGACTGTCTGCACCATGCCGGTCAGCGACATGCAGATGGCCATGCCGAAACTGGCGCGAACCAGCATCGACTTGCGGCCATAGCGGTCGCCAAGGCGTCCCCAGAGCGGCGCCACCAGTGCCGCCGCGAAGAAGGTCGAGACATAGGCAATCCCGGACCATTGCACGATCGCTGCATGACCTTCGGCGCCGAGCTGCTCTATATAGAGCGGCAGGAACGGCAAGAGCAGCGTCATGGCGACAAGCGTCGAGAACGAACCGGCGAAGCATACGAACAGATTGCGCCGCCAGTGGACGTTGTAGGTGCTGTCGGTCGCCGGGGGCGTGTTCTGCGGCATGTCGAATGTCCTGCCCGAGCAACTCGGAGTAGCCTGTTGCTGCGGATACCATTTTGGGATACCAAGATGGTATCCGTCATGGACGCTAGCCTGGCCGCTGTCAATGCGACCCTCTCAAACGTGATCGGAAGACGCAGGCCGCAAGCCGGTCGCCAGCAAACGGCCAGAAAACGGGAACGACAATGTCGCAGATGCAGAGCGTCGAAAAACAGCTTCGAGAGATGATCCTGGGCCTCGAGATCGGTCCTGGCGAGAAACTGACCGAGCGTTGGATCGAAAGTCGCTTCGGAGCGTCGCGAACCCCCGTCAGGGCAGCGCTGCTGCGGCTCGAGACCGAGGGTCTTGTCGGCAGGGACGGTCGTGGCTGGACGGTGTCGCCCATCAATCTGGCTGAACTCGAGCAGATCGCCGTCTACAGGGAGGCGGTCGAGGTTGCGGCACTTCGTCTGACCTGTGCCTTGGCCGACAGGAGCGGGGTCGATGTCATCGAGGCGATGCTCGAATCCTGCGACAGCAACACGCCGCGCGAGGAATGGCATCGTGTCGGCATGGATTTTCACATCGAGCTGGCGCGCCTGTCGGGCAACGAGTTCCTGTTTCGCGCGGTCCGCGATGCCATGACGCGCCTGTCGCGGGCCCGTTGGCTGGAGGTTCGCGACGAGGCGGCGCTTGCCCGTGCCTGGGCCGAACATCGCGCCATTCTGGCGGCGATACGCCTTGGCGATGCCGATGACGCCGCGCGCCGGCTTTCGGCCCACATAGTCGGCAGCCGCGACAGGCTGGTGACGTCGCTCGCCAACGATAGGCGTGGTCTTCGCGCCAGGGGTTTTGCCGTCGTTGCCGCTTAGTGCGGCGGTTGCAGGGCAGGGCGGTTGCCGCGCAAAAGGCGACGTCCCGGACGCGAGATGCACTTTCGGCCTCGCTTCGCGGGCGTCGATGGCGTAAGAGCGGCGATGGAAAACAACCGATTTGAAACACCCGTGACGGTCAAGTCAGTCGCGGCGGGAAGCACTCAGCTCTTGCGCTCGGCCCGAGAGGCTTCCGACTACCTGCTCAACAGCTGGCCGGGCAAACGCAGCCCCAAGCATCGCGCGGCGCTGCAAGCCTGTCATGATGCGCTGGCTGGCGACAAGCCGGCGATGAACGCCAGGCGCGCCTTCATTGCCGCGGCGCGCGAAGTGGACGTCTTCGTCAGCGACAAGGCGACGGCCTGACGCGAGGCGACAATCCGGATTGAGGCACGGCCCGCATTCGCGGGCCTTTTGCCGTCATTTCGCTGCTTCGGTTTCAGTCTCGCTCTCGGGCTGCGAACGTTCCCGCGCGGCAACCTTGGCCGCCAGCTTCTCAGCCTTCTTGGCCGCCTTCTGGCGGTCGCGTTCCTTGCGTTCCTGATCGTAGTTTGGTGCTCGTGCCATATCGGCTCCTTTTCACTGCCTCGCGGCTCTGACCCTGCCTAGGAGCATTGGCCGCCAAACACAACAGTGAAGTGCCCGGCTGTTGGCGTCGATGATGGTCCGGGGCTTGCAAGATGCGCGGCACAATGGTGTAGGAGGAACCGGGGCGCCAAGGTATTGAGAGCTGCCCGCTTGTTTTGATCAAGTGAACCATGGCCACAATTGCGCGAACGACGGCAAGGGTTTTCTACTATGCGCGAAACTTTGCGCGCGATATCGTCCCGCAGGCGTTGTTTCGCCACAGGCTGGCCGCTCGCCTCGAAAAGGCAAGGCTCCCGGACGCTTCGGTTCGCCGGCGGCTGAATTACTACAACAAGCTGCAGGACGCGTTTACGCCCAGCGCCGATGCGGTGCGCATAGGCGAGCTGCCGTTTACGCCGACCATGTACTATTACGACCTGAAGGAATTTGCCCGCTACTTCGATCGCGGGCTGCTGATCGACGTGGAATACGGAGACGTCAGGAAGGTGCCGAAGGTGCCTTCGATCGTGAAGGATCGGCCGATCCTCGCCGACGACAGCAATGCGGTCATCATGAAGCTCGACAAGTTTCGTCATTTCCAGATGCCTGCCGACGCAACTGCGTTCGCCGACAAGCTTCCGAGCGTGGTCTGGCGCGGCGATCTCAACAATCCGATACGCACAAGGTTTCTGAACGCCGTGCGCGACTTGCCGTTCTGCGACGCCGGCTCGCACAAGCCGAACGCGCCGGCCGAGTACAGCAAGCCCTTCCTCAGCATCAGCCAGCATCAGCGTTATCGCTACATTGTCTCGCTCGAAGGCAATGACGTGGCGACCAACCTGAAGTGGATCATGAACTCGAAGTCGCTTTGCCTGATGCCGCCGCCGACCTACGAGACATGGTTTGCGGAAAGACAGCTCGAAGCGAATGTTCACTATGTGCCGCTCGAAGCGGATTTCTCGAACCTTGCCGAGCGCGTGGCGTATTTCGAGCGGCACCCGGAGCAAGCCGAGCGCATCATCAAAGCTGCGAACGCCTATTGCAGGACATTCGCGAACGAGCAGGCCGAGCAGGCGATCTCCCTCCTGGTGCTCTACAAATACTTCGTCCTCAGCGGCCAGATCAAACCGGACGCCGAAGTCTGGCGCTACATCACGGGCTGAAGCAATTCCAGGAAAAGTGTGAAGCGGTTTTTCCAGGACAAGCGCGTAGCGCTTTCCCTTGGGGATTGCGTCAAAAAGATAGAAGTTGCCCCGGCGGCCAGCGCCGGCCGGGCTCCTCGTCGAACCCCGCGTCACAGACCGCTTCGGTCAATCACGAGATCGGCGGCGCCGAATCGGTCCCTTGCCGTCAATTGCTGGTGCCAATAGGGGTAGAGCAGCGGCGGCCGGCTGACCGCGTCCAGGCGGTTGCGTTCGTCGTCGGTGAGCACAAGGCCCGCGGCCGCGAGGTTGTCCTTGAGCTGGGCTTCGTTGCGCGCGCCG
The DNA here is from genome assembly GCF_024519675.1 of Mesorhizobium sp. Mes31. Taxonomy (NCBI): domain Bacteria; kingdom Pseudomonadati; phylum Pseudomonadota; class Alphaproteobacteria; order Hyphomicrobiales; family Phyllobacteriaceae; genus Mesorhizobium; species Mesorhizobium sp. Mes31. Next base: position 94,279 of record NZ_JALJRL010000005.1, read on the forward strand.
ATCACCAGCGACGAGACCGCCGGCCGGCCAAGCAGCCAGGCCAGTGCTACCTGGGCCGCCGACACGCCGCGCTGCGTACCGATATCGACGAGGACATCGACGATGCGCCACAACCGGTCCTCGTCGCGGATCGGCGGCTCGGACCAGCCGGCGAGCTGTCGCGCGGTCGGGCTGTCGCGGCGGTATTTGCCCGACAGCAATCCTCCGGCGAGCGGGCTCCAGACCAGCACGCCCAGCCCTTGGTCGACCGCAATCGGCAGCAGCTCGTACTCCGCCTCGCGCGCCTCCAGCGTGTAGTGGATCTGCTGGGTGACGAAGCGCGGCTGGTGATGGCTATCGCTGATGGCGAGCCCCTTCATCACTTGCCAGCCGGAATAATTGGAGCAGCCGATATAACGGACCTTGCCTTGGGCAACCAGCGTGTCGAGCGCGGCGATGGTTTCTTCCAGTGGCGTCACTCCGTCCCACTCGTGCAGGAAGTAGATGTCGATGACGTCGGTCTTCAACCGCTTCAGGCTCTTCTCGCATTCGCGGATCAGGTGATAGCGCGACAGGCCTTCATCGTTCGGACCCTTGCCGATCCGCATCCGTGCCTTGGAGGCGATCAGCACGTCGCCCTTGCGCTTGCCGCCGAGGGCCTCGCCGATGATCTCTTCCGAGATGCCGTTCGAATAGACATTGGCGGTGTCGATGAGGTTGATGCCGGCGTCGATGCACAGATCGATCATCCGGCGCGCCTCCTCGAGGTCGGTCTTGCCGACTGCGGAGAAGGCACCGGCGCCGCCGAAGGTCATGGTGCCCATGGTCAGTGTCGAAACCTTCAAGCCGGAACGGCCGAGAGTACGGTATTCCATGTCAGTCCTCGCGATTGCATTGGGGAAAGTGATGCCGGGGAAGGCGCCCCGAATGTGGCTGCTATTTGTAGGACAATTTGCACGACTTGTCGCCATGCCACGACGCCCGATCGATCATGCCTCGTGGGATCTGCAGCGCGGCCTGGACCCTGGCCGACTGCAATAAAACCGTCATTGCCGGCCTATATCAAGTCGGCTCAGGGTCCTTTTCCTGCCGAGGCGAGGGCGCCTGCCAGGATCGCGGATGGCAGCTTGCATGCGGAGCAGCGCAGATGAACGAACCCACACTGAAATCCGGGGCCAAGGACTGGCTTGAAGCCGAACTCGCCGACACGCTCGACGAGGACTATGAGCTCGAAATGTCGGAGCCGGCACTGTCAATGGAGATCGCCAGGATCTACAAGAACGCCCATCCGCCATCGATCGATCGCATGCAATATTTTCGCGACCTGATCAGTCTGCAGTCCGAACTGATCAAGCTGCAGTCCTGGGTCGCCTATCACAAGAGGAAGCTGGTGGTGATCTTCGAGGGCCGCGATTCCGCCGGCAAGGGTGGCGTCATCAAGCGCATCACGCAGCGGCTCAATCCGCGCATCTGCCGTGTCGTGGCGCTGCCGGCGCCCACCGAGCGCGAGAAATCGCAATGGTATTTCCAGCGCTATGTCCCGCATCTGCCGGCCGGCGGCGAGATCGTGCTGTTCGACCGCTCCTGGTACAACCGCTCAGGCGTCGAGCGGGTGATGGGATTTGCCGAACCGGAACAGGTCGAGGAATTTTTCCGCGACGTGCCGGAGTTCGAGCGCATGCTCGTTCGCTCCGGCATCACCGTGGTCAAGTACTGGTTCTCGATCACCGACGAGGAACAGCAGATGCGCTTCCTGATGCGCATCCACGATCCGATGAAGCAGTGGAAGCTGTCGCCGATGGACCTGCAGTCGCGCGTGCGCTGGGAACAGTACACCAAGGCCAAGGAAGAGACCTTCGCCCGCACCAACATTCCCGAGGCCCCCTGGTTCATCGTCGAGGGCAACGACAAGAAGCGGGCACGGCTGAACTGCATCGACCATCTGCTCAAGCAGATGCCGTATGAAGAGGTGCCGCACGAGGAGATCACGCTGCCCGAGCGTGTGTTCAATCCCGAATACGAGCGCCAGACACTGCCGCGCGAGCTTTATGTGCCGGAGAAATATTGAGGTAGACGAAGCTGCGATCTCCCCCCTCGTGGGGGAGATGCCCGGCAGGGCAGAGGGGGGCGTGCGGGATTGCCAGCCTCTCCACAGCCTGTCGACGACGGTCGGAATGCAAAGTCGCTACGGATTGAAGCGCTGGAGGGACAGCGCCCCCCTCTGGCCTGCCGGCCATCTCCCCCACACGCGGGGGGAGATTAGGCTCTCCACCTAACCGCGCTTGATGACAACATGGGTGGCAAGCGCCGTCGCCACCTGTTCGGTGCACTGGTAGCCGAGCTTGGGCATGTCGAGGCCGGCAAAAAGGTTCTCGCCGGCCCCGAGCAGCACCGGCGAGATCGCCAGGTGCATCTCGTCGATCAGCTTTTCCTGCAGGTACTGGCGGATGGTGGCGACGCCGCCACCAACCCGCACATCCTTGCCCGCCGCCGCCGCCTTCGCCTGCTCGAGCGCCGAATGGATACCGTCGGTCACAAAATAAAAGGTCGTGCCACCTTCCATCGTGATGGGCGCCCGCTTGTGGTGCGTCAGTACGAAAACCGGCACATGGTAGGGAGGGGTGTCGCCCCACCAGCCTTTCCAGCTGTCGTCAGGCCATTCGCCGCGGATCGGCCCGAACATGTTGCGGCCGAGGATCCAGGCGCCGACATTTTCGAAACTGCGCGCCGCGAACGCCTCGTTGATATCGGTGGTGCCGCCATCTTGTCCGAGCACCATCTTACGGAAGGTGCGGGTATCGACAAACCACTTGTGCAAGGATTCCCCGCCGACGCCGAGCGGATTTTGCAGATCCTGATCGGGACCTGCGCCATAGCCGTCAAGCGACAGGGTGAATGCGTTGACACGCAGCTTGGGCATGAAGGCCTCCTCGACAACCGATCGTATTTTGCAAGCAGCTGTTTTTTAGCAAACTGATTGCAAAATGCAAGCGGTATTTTTTGGACACGAACAAGCCGAAAGCACCTGGTCCAACGACCTTCGCTCTGGTTTCCCAGCCGCTAGCCGGAAATTATCCTTGATGTCGAGGCGGATCGCCGGCATTTGCTCGCCGCGACCGGCCGTCCGCGAGAAAGGAAAGTTATCCCTTCAGCAGTTCCGCCACTTCAGGTGCGAAGTAGGTCAAAATGCCGTCGCAGCCGGCACGCTTGAAGGCGAGCAGCGATTCCAGCATCGCTTTCTCGCCGTCGATCCAGCCATTGGCGCCGGCCGCCTTGATCATCGAATATTCGCCCGACACCTGATAGGCGAAGGTCGGCATCTGGAATTCGTCCTTCAGCCGCCGGATGATGTCGAGATAGGGCATGCCGGGCTTGACCATCAGCATGTCTGCGCCTTCGGCGATGTCCTGCTCGGCCTCGCGCACCGCCTCGTCGGAATTGGCGTGGTCGATGTAATAGGTCTTCTTGTCGCCCTTGAGCAGGCCGGCGGTGCCGACCGCCTCGCGATAGGGGCCGTAGAAGGCCGAGGCGAATTTGGTTGCGTAGGACATGATCGCCACGTCCTGGAAGCCATTGGCGTCGAGCGCGTCGCGGATGGCGCCGATGCGGCCGTCCATCATGTCGGACGGCGCGATGATGTCGGCACCGGCAGCCGCCTGGATGACCGCCGCCGCCGCGACCTGTTCAACCGTTTCGTCGTTGACGATGATGCCGTCGCGCAAAATGCCGTCATGGCCGTGGCTGGTGAACGGGTCGAGCGCAGCATCGGTGATGATGCCGATCCCGGGCACGGCGTCCTTTATCGCGCGCGTGGCGCGGTTGATGACGTTGTCGGGGTCGAGGATGTGCGAACCGGTCTGGTCGCGCAGCGAGATGTCGACATTGGGGAAGGTGGCGAGTGCCGGAATGCCGAGCTTGGCCGCGCGTTCGGCCTCCTTGACGGCAAGGTCGATCGACAGGCGGAAGACGCCGGGCATGGCGGCGATCGGCTCTCGCACTTGTCTTCCGTCGACGACGAAGATCGGCCAGATCAGGTCGTCGACCGTGAGCCGGTTCTCCTGCACGAGGCGGCGCGACCAGTCGGTCTTGCGCATGCGGCGCAAACGACGGCTGCCGGTGATGTCGTCGACGCTGCGCGCGCCGGCTGGCTTTGTCGGGGTGAATTTGTTCATCGCCAAAACTCCAGATCGGCGGCTTTTACCACGAGCCCTTGCCGCTGACCAATGCGACACGTTTGTGCCAGCGATCCGGTCGCGTCCTATTTCGGTTGTCCATTGCCCGACAGGATCTGCGCCGCGCCCCTTATGGCGACGCGGAACGCCTCGTCGAAGCTCACCCCACGCACCTGCCAGCGATAGGTCTTGCCGGCCACGGCAACCCGCCAATCGGCGATCCACCCTAGCTCCTTGTCGCTCCAGACGATGCTGCCGGCAAGCGCCTGGTCGGCGCCTGCCTTTCGGGCGAGCCGGTCCAGACCTGCCATGTCGGCGGCGCGCTCGGCTTTCTCGTCCATGCCGGAAAGGAGCGAGGCCGGTGGAAATGCGATGTGCATCATGAGCGGGCCGGTCGCGTTGACGAAGGATTCGCGCATCGCCTGCCCTGGCGGGTCATCAGCCGTCAGCGCGAAATGCCTTGTACCTTGCTCGGCCGTGAGGAACAGCGCGAGCCGTGGCCGCTCGCCAAGCCACGGCTTGCTGCCGAGCTCGCCAAGCACTTTGTCGATGACCGCCGGCTTGTACAGGCAGGTGAGATCATGCGGCCGGTCGTGCGTGCCTTGCTCGTCATGCACCGGGATGCCTTCCAGCCTGTCATGATAGCGGAAGGAATCGACAAAGCTGCCGGCCTTGTCGCGCAGGCCAGCCATTTCGGGTTTCTTCGGCAGCCGCTGGTCGCCGGAAACCCTGACCAGCACCCGGTCCAGGCAGTCTTTGAAGCCGATCTGCCTGTTCACTTCGCCCTGGCCGGTGACGATGGTCTGCGACTGATAGAGCTCGTCGGACGTGGCGGCGAAAGCCGTGCGCGGTGCAAGGCCGGCGACCATTAGCGCGACAGTCAACAGCATGAGACGAAAAAATCCGGACATGGCCAACCGTCCCCCCGAACCCGTCGGCAGCGCACGGTATCGGCGTGTGGCTGGTAACGGCGGTCATCTTCGTAGCACCGGCTGCCGCCGGTCGCCAAGACAGCGGCCGACGGACTGCTGCCATTGACGCACCCATGCGCCGCCTTTAGCACTTCAGTCCCGCAGGCGCGGGGGAGGGATTCTCTGGCGATGGATTTTGGTGGAGGCGACGAAATTCGCTTCGAACGGTTGGGCAGGGCTGGCGTCGTCACGCTGACGCGGCCGCAGGCGCTCAATGCCGTGACGCACCGCATGGTCAAGGCGCTGGGCGAAGCACTGCATCGCTGGGAGCGCGACGACGGTGTGGATGTCGTGATCGTCAAGGCCGAGGGCAGGGCGTTCTCGGCCGGTGGCGATATCCTGCATATCTATGAAGCCGGCCGGGCTGGAAAGCCGCCGGTCGAGTTCTTCGCCGACGAGTATCGGCTCAACGCCCAGATCGCGCGCTTCAAGAAACCCTATGTGGCGCTCATCGACGGCATCGTCATGGGCGGTGGCGTTGGTATCTCCTTCCACGGCTCGCACCGGGTGATGACCGAGAATGCCCAGTTCGCCATGCCGGAGGTCGGCATCGGCTTTTTCCCGGATGTCGGCGCCAGCCATCTGCTGCCTGATCTCGGCGGCTCGTTCGGCATGTATCTGGCGTTGACCGGCAATCGCATCCGCTATGGTGACGCGCTGTGGTCGGGGCTGGCCACCCATACCATCAAGGCCGAGGACCAGGCCGGCTTCCTCGACCGGCTGACGCTGACCGGCGATCCCGAAACGGTGCTGCGCGGTTTCTTCGCTCAGGCGCAGCGCGAGACCGACAGCCCGACGCTACAGGCGATATCCAGCCATTTTGCGCAACCATCGCTCAAGGCCGTCATCGATAGCCTGGAGCGGGCGGCAGGCACCGATGATTTCGCGGCAAGGACGCTGGCGACGATCCGCACGCGCTCGCCGACCAGTCTTCGCGTCGCCTGGCGCCAGATCAGCGCCGGGCTGACACTGTCGATGGACGATTGCATGAAGATGGAGTTCCGCATCCTCAACCGGATGCTGGCCGGCCATGATTTCTACGAGGGCATCCGCGCCGCCATCATCGACAAGGGTTCGAAGCCGCAATGGCGGCCCGCCAGCCTCGGTGCGGTGAGCGAGGCGGATGTCGACGCCTATTTTGCTTCGCTCGGCGAACGGGAGCTCGAACTGTGAGCGAGGTGACCTCCAGACGCGTCGTGCTCCAGCCCTCGACGGTCGAGGTGATATTCGCCTGGTTCCAGCGCGTCATATCAGGCTACTGCCTGCTGTTCGGCATCTTGTACTGGATCAAGCTGATCGGTTTCTATCCGGGCTCGCTATGGCGTTTCGACCTGATGCCGGTGCACTGGCAGGTGGCGGCGGTGGTGCTGGCCGTGTTCTTCCCCTTCGCCGCTGCCGGCCTGTGGATGCTGGCCTCCTGGGGACCGGTGATCTGGTTCATCTGCGCGGTGACCGAGATCGTCATGTATGCCGGCTTTCCCGAGCTTTTCGGCTCCCGCCCGTTGATCGTCGTCTCGCACACGGCGGTGGCGGTGCTCTATATCGTCTTCCGCGTCGTCATCCATATGCAGAAGCGGCCGGTGCGAGGGTAAGGCCCGGTAGACGCCCGCGCGGTCTGACAGGCCGTGAATTCGGCCCCCGAGATCCTTGGCTAAATCTTTAGGTTAATTATCCTTGCTCGGGTGACCGTTCGTTAAGCCTCTTTCGAAACCTCTTACCGGTAAGCTCTTGTTAGCCCTAGCGTTTAAGTCGAATTTTATGAGTATTCGATAGTGTCGCGATCAAGGTGAAAAACAAAAAATCACCAGGGCGACAAACGAGAGGCAAAGACAATGATCAATTCGCGTCCGGCGGCGAAGACCGCCAACGTATCCGACGATCGCCGCGAGGCTATCCGTTCGCTGTACATGGAATCGCTGCAGCTTGTTGAGCGGCTGCACCGCCGCCTGCTTGACGTGATCAAGGACGAGTTCGACCGCAACGGCCGTTCCGACATCAATGCCATCCAGGCGCTGCTGCTGTTCAACATCGGCAACTCCGAGCTGACCGCCGGCGAACTGCGCTCGCGTGGCTATTATCTCGGCTCCAACGTCTCCTACAATCTGAAGAAGCTGGTCGATCTCGGCTTCATCAACCACCAGCGCTCGCGCATCGACCGCCGTTCGGTTCGTGTCTCGCTGACGCCGAAGGGCAACGAGGTGGCTGACGTCGTCGCCGGCCTTTATGAGCGCCATGTCGGCTCCATCGAGCAGGTCGGCGGCATCAACACCGACGAATTCAAGCAGATGAACCGCGCCCTGCAGCGGCTCGACCGCTTCTGGAACGACACCATCGCCTACCGGATGTAAGGCGCATCCGGCGCATCGGATCTGGCCCGCGCCAAAGAAGCGCGGCCGAAACAGCGACCTTCAGTCAGGGCCGGGGCCGAAAGCACCGGCCTTTTCTTTTTGGGTTTGCCGATTGTCGGGGTACGGCTGTCAGCGGACAGAACTTTGCGTGCTTGCCGTTGTCCCATCAATGGCTGGTAGTTCACTGGTGATGTCATGCAGCCGATCGGTACCGAAAGAGCACGGGTCTTTCATTTCGCCGCGACAGCCGGGCCAAATTCGGTCGGAAGCCACGTTGCCGCCATATTCCAATGGAACCGAGGATGCCGGTGATGCTGTGGTGAAAGCCGTGCCTTCACCCGGAACCCGTATCGTGCCTCGCGCGTTTGTGGCCGAACTGATGCGGACATGGTTGGTCAATTGTTAAGGTTGCCAACTCTAGAGTGCGGGCAAGATTGCCCGATAACCGAATGCAGTAGATCGAACGCTACAAGAATGTCTGGAACGTCCATGAGAACCAGCCGCCGTTTTTTCCTCTCCGGAGCCTCCGCGCTCGCAGCAGCGATGGTCGCCGGCGGCGCCAATGCGCAGGATGTGATCGGGGATATCCTGAAATCGTCGGCTCGCGGCAATTGGGACGATCAGTTCGACGCCCGCGCCAGCGAGGGCGGCAAGGTGGCCTCGACACTGCCGATTTTCAGCCTGCAGACCGTCGCCTTCACGGAGCAGGCGGTCGCGCAGTATCAGAATATCGTCGCGCAGGGCGGCTGGGTAGAGGTCCCCGCGACCAAGAAACTGGAACTCGGCGTCGATGATCCGGATGTCGTGCCGTTGCGCAAGCGTCTGATGGTTTCCGGCGACCTGGCGCAGAGCGCCGGAGTGTCAACGGCCTTCGATTCCTATGTCGACTCGGCGGTCAAGCGCTTCCAGTTGCGCCATGGCCTGCCGGCTGACGGCTCAATGGGCAAGTACACCTATGCCGCGATGAATGTCTCGGCGCAGATCCGGCTTGGCCAGTTGCAGACCAATCTGCAGCGGCTGAAGGAGAAGGCCGGCACGCTGGGTAGCCGCTATGTGCTGGTCGACATTCCGGCCGCGCAGGTCGAAGCGGTCGAGAACGACCGCGTCGTGCTTCGCCACACCGCGATCGTCGGCAAGATCGATCGCCAGACGCCGATCGTCAATTCCAAGATCAACGAAATCATCGTCAATCCTTACTGGAACGCGCCGGTTTCGATCGTGCGCAAGGACATCATTCCGCTGATGCGGAAGGATCCAAACTATCTGAAGGACAGCCATATCCGCCTGTTCGCTCCGGACGGCAGCGAGGTCGATCCGCTCAATGTCGACTGGTCGACCGACGACGCGGCGAAGTACCGCTTCCGCCAGGATCCGGGCGCGGGCAACGCGATGGCCTCGGTGAAGATCAATTTCCCAAGCCCCGACGGCGTCTACATGCACGACACCCCGCAGCAGAGCCTGTTCGGCAAGATGATGCGTTTCGATTCCTCGGGCTGCGTGCGCGTGCAAAATGTGCGCGACCTCGTCACCTGGATTCTGCGCGACACGCCCGGCTGGGATCGCCAGCATTTCGAGGCGGCGATCAAGACTGGCGAAAACACGCCGATCCAGATTACCAACCCGGTGCCGGTGCATTTCCTCTATCTCTCGGCCTGGTCGACAGGCCCGGGCGTTGTGCAGTTCCGCGACGACGTCTACGCGCTCGACGGCGCCAACGAGCTACAGATCACGTCGTCGCTCTAGCAGGCTTCTCGGTATCGCAAAGGGCCGCCTTCGGGCGGCCTTTTCTTTTTCCGGACGGACCGGAGCTGTTTGCGCATGGTCCGGAAAACACACGGAAGCGCGCCATGCAGGTCGCCGTCTTCATCCTGGTCGTGCTCGTCTTCGTCGCGGTTTCCGGCGCGCTGGTGCGCCTGGTGCGGGTGCCGTTGCCGGTGCTGCAGATTGCCATAGGCGCCGCACTCGCCTGGCCGGTGCGCGGCATCCATGTCGATATCGATCCGGATCTGTTCCTGCTGGTGTTCATTCCACCGCTGCTGTTCGCGGACGCCGTTGCCGCGCCGAAGCGCGAATTGATGGCGCTGCGCGGGCCGATCCTGGACCTTGCCATCGGGCTCGTCTTCTTCACCATCGTCGGTTTCGGCTATGCCTTGCACTGGCTGGTGCCGAGCATCCCTCTGGTCGTCGCTTTCGCGCTGGCCGCCGTACTGTCGCCGACCGACGCGGTCGCGGTGTCCTCGATCGTCGACAGGAACGTCGTGCCGGCGCGGCTGATGCACATCCTCGAAGGCGAGTCGCTGCTCAACGACGCATCGGGCCTCGTCATGTTCCGCTTCGCCGTAGCGGCGGCATTGACCGGAAGCTTCTCTTTCGCGGCGGCCTCGCTGAGCTTTCTCTATGCCGTGGCGGCCGGCATCCTGGCCGGCGTGGTGGCGTTGATCGTCGCCGCCAAGACGCTTCAGCTCTTGAGCCGGATCGGCGGTGTGCCGGCCGAGGCGCAGGTGCTTGTCATGATCCTGATACCCTTCATCGCCTATCTCGGCGCCGAACATGCCGGCGCCTCCGGCATCCTGGCGGCGGTTACCGCCGGCTTGCTCACTGGCGGCTCCGGCATTTTCCGCTATCTTGGCGTCTCGGCGCGCATGCAGACGATGTCGCTGTGGACGACGCTGTCCTTCGTCTTCAACGGCGCGCTCTTCATCCTGCTCGGCCTGCAACTGCCCGATATCATCCGCAACGTTCCGCCCGAACTCACCAGTCGGCATTGGCTGCTGGAGCCGGTCGCCACGGTCCTGGCTCTGACGCTATGCCTGATCGGCCTGCGCTTGCTGTGGATCTGGATTGGCGATATCGCGCAGGCAATTGCCGCGCGGCTGGGCAAGCGCAAGGCCAAGGCGTTCGGCCTGCGCGTCCGGCTCGCCGGTTCGGTGGCAGGCGTGCGCGGCGCCGTCACACTGGCCGGCATCCTGTCGTTGCCGCTCGCCATGCCGGACGGTTCGCCGTTTCCGGCGCGCGATGTCGTCATCTTCCTCGCAGCCGGCGTCATCATCTGCTCGCTCACCATCGCCAGCCTTGCCTTGCCGAAGATCGCGCGCGGGCTGGTGGAACCGGGCGCGGACCCGGCTGCGGCCGAAGAGCGCCGGGCGCGTGTCGGCGCGGCCAATGCGGCCATCGCCAGGATCGAGAGCATCGCCAACGACGCAGGCGAGGGCGAGGTGGCGGAGGCCAGGCTGGCCGTCGCCGACAGCATCGTTGCCGGCTACCGGCGACGCATCGCCGCCTCCGACGAGGCCGACGAAGCGCGCGCCGAGGCCCGCGAAGCCGGCAAGCTGGAGCTCGAACTCAGGATCGCCGGCATCGAGGCGGAACGCACCGCGGTCCGGGCAATGTTTCGCAGCCGCGAGATCAACGATCATACGATGCGGGCCCTGTTTTCCGAGATCACCCTTACCGAAGCTTTGCTGAAGGGCCGGGAAAAAAGGAAATAGCGGTCTGGCGGCCCTTCTGCCGCAAACCGGCCAGCAAATTTCGCGCTGCAAACGTGGCGAGGCGAAAGCAACTGTGTTAATGGCGCGGCGAACCCAAAGCATGTCGCCCAAAAGTGTGCAGCGGTTTTGGGCTCAACAAAGATCGACCCCCGAACCCCGAGGATTTCAAGCCATGGCAACAGCAGCGGCAGTGTCGAACAAATTCGAATCCTTCTTCGAAACCACGCTTGCCGATGCCGATCCGGAGATTTTTGGCGCCATCCGCAACGAGCTCGGTCGCCAGCGCCACGAGATCGAGCTGATTGCCTCTGAAAATATCGTCTCGCGCGCCGTGCTCGAAGCGCAGGGGTCGATCATGACCAACAAATATGCCGAGGGCTATCCGGGCAAGCGCTACTATGGCGGCTGCCAGTTCGTCGATGTGGCCGAGGAACTGGCCATTGAGCGGGCGAAAAAGCTCTTCGGCTGCAACTTCGCCAACGTCCAGCCAAACTCCGGTAGCCAGATGAACCAGGCGGTGTTCCTGGCGCTGCTGCAGCCCGGCGACACTTTCATGGGCCTCGACCTCAATTCCGGCGGCCATCTGACCCACGGTTCGCCGGTCAACATGAGCGGCAAATGGTTCAAGGTCGTCTCCTACGGCGTGCGCAAGGATGACCATCTGCTCGATATGGACGCCATCGAGAAGACCGCCCACGAGACCAAGCCGAAGCTGATCCTGGCCGGCGGCACCGCCTATTCGCGCGTCTGGGACTGGAAGCGCTTTCGCGAGATCGCCGATGCGGTCGGCGCCTACCTGATGGTCGACATGGCTCACATCGCCGGTCTCGTCGCCGGCGGCGTGCATCCGTCGCCGCTGCCGCACGCGCATGTGGTCACGACCACCACGCACAAATCGCTGCGCGGTCCGCGTGGCGGCATGATCCTGTGCAACGACGAGGAGATCGCCAAGAAGATGAACTCGGCGGTGTTCCCCGGCCTGCAGGGTGGCCCGCTGATGCATGTCATCGCCGCCAAGGCGGTTGCCTTCGGTGAAGCGCTGAAGCCGAGCTTCAAGGTCTACGCCGAAAGCGTCGCCGCCAATGCCAAGGCGCTGGCCGCAAGCCTGAAGGAAACCGGGCTCGACATCGTCTCCGGCGGCACCGACAACCATCTGATGCTGGTCGACCTGCGCCCCAAGAACGCCACCGGCAAGCGCGCCGAGGCAGCGCTCGGCCGCGCCAACATCACCTGCAACAAGAACGGCATTCCGTTCGACCCGGAAAAGCCTTTCGTCACCTCGGGCGTGCGTCTCGGCACGCCGGCCGGTACCACGCGAGGCTTCGGCCAGGCCGAGTTCCGCGAGATCGGCAAGCTGATCGCCGAAGTGCTGGACGGTCTCAAGGTCGCCAACTCCGACGAGGGCAATGCCGCTGTCGAAGCGGCGGTCAAGGCCAAGGTGATGGCGCTGACCGACCGCTTCCCGCTCTATCCCTATCTCGGCTGACGAGACTTGCGGTCTCGCCGCCTTGTCACGACGACAGGTGCCGTCGCGGCAAGGCGGGCGTGACCGACAGGGGCCTCGATGGATGCGCATGCCGCTGGCGCCGACCTTTGCGGTCATCGCTCTGCTGGCACCAAGGGCAATCCCGCCGGCTTTCGCGAGGCCTGTCTGGCCGGGGTGAAGACCATCCCCGCCTGTCTCGCCTTCCTCGGCGCCTGCTGCCTGTTCATCGACAAGGTGGACTACCGGCTGGCCGTGCCTGGCGGCATCGCCGTCCGGCTGATGGCGGCTCTCGCAATTTTCCTTGCGCCTCGCTATCTCTGAGGCGCGGAGGGCTGTGCATGCTTTGCCATCGTTGTAAAAAGCACTAAGCCTTTCGTCCCACGAGATTCGCGAACCCAAGGCTCTCCATGCGCTGTCCCTATTGCCAGTCCGAAGATACGCAGGTGAAGGATTCGCGCCCCGCCGAGGATGGCGCGGCGATCCGCCGGCGGCGTGTCTGCCCCGATTGCGGCGGCCGCTTCACCACCTTCGAGCGCGTCCAGCTACGCGACCTCGTGGTGGTGAAAAAGTCCGGCCGAAAAGTGCCGTTCGATCGCGACAAGCTGCTGCGCTCGGTGGAGATCGCCGTGCGCAAGCGCAATGTCGATCCGGAGCGCATCGACCGCGCGGTGACCGGCATCGTGCGCCAGCTCGAAAGCTCCGGTGAAACGGAAGTGGCCTCCGGCGAAGTCGGCCGGCTGGTCATGGAAGCACTGAAGTCGCTCGACGATGTCGCTTATGTGCGCTTCGCCTCGGTCTACCGCAATTTTCGCGAGGCCAAGGATTTCCACGAGTTGCTCGGCGAGCTCAAGGGAGACGAAGTGAAGGGCGAAGAGGACGCCAGCTGAGCATGACCGCAAGCGACAAGACCGGACAGGCCGCCCTTGATCGCCGTTTCATGGCAGCGGCGCTCAGACTGTCGCGGAAGAATGCCGGGCGCACCTCGACCAATCCTTCCGTCGGCACGCTGATCGTGCGCGATGACGGCGCCGGGCCGATGATTGTCGGCACCGGCGTCACCGCGGTCGGCGGCCGTCCGCACGCCGAGACCGAGGCCCTCGCCGAGGCGGGCGAACTGGCGCGTGGCGCCACCGCCTATGTCACGCTGGAACCTTGCGCCCACCATGGCCGGACGCCGCCTTGCGCCAACGCGCTGGTCAATGCCGGTGTCGCGCGCGTCGTCGGTGCCGCCAGCGATCCCGATCCACGCGTGTCCGGCAAGGGCTATGCGATCTTGCGCGCGGCGGGCGTCGAGGTGGTCGAAAAGGTCCTGGCGGTGGAAGCCGCCGAGCAGATGGCCGGCTATCTGATTCGATCATTGAAAAAACGGCCCGAAGTGATTCTCAAGCTTGCACTTTCCAGCGACGGCAAGATCGGCAGGGAAGGCGAGGGGCAGGTGTCGATCACTGGTGATATCGCCCGTCGCGAGGTGTATCTGATGCGGGCCGAGGCCGATGGCATACTGGTCGGTATTGGCACCGCGCTGGAAGACGATCCGGCACTGACGGTGCGGCTGCCCGGACTGGAGAACCGTTCGCCGGCGCGCATCGTGCTCGACAGGCAGATCAGGTTGCCGGAGGCCTCCAAGTTGGTTTCCGGCGTTGACCGTGTGCCGCTCTATGTCGCCGCTTGCCTGGAAGCCGATTCGCTGCGGCGGGCAGCACTCGAACGCGCCGGCGTGCGCTTCATCGGCACCGAAACACATGAAGGCGGCGTCGCGCTGCCGGAGCTGTTCGAGGATCTCGCCGCGCTCGGCATGGCAAGTGTTCTGGTCGAGGGTGGCGCCAGGGTGGCCAAGGCTTTCCTGGCCGATGAGCTGGTCGACCGCATCGTGCTGTTCCAGGGGCCCGAAGCGATCGGCGATGACGGCATTGCATCACCGATCGACGTTGACCATATCCCGGCAGGATTTCGCAAGCTTCGCGACATGCGTTTCGGCGAAGACAGCTATGCAGAGTGGGTAAGGGATATCTAGATCATGATCCCGAAAAGTGGGAACCGCTTTTCGGATAGGATCATGGTCAAACAGAAAGATAGGATCGGATGTTCACCGGGATTGTCACCGATGTCGGCACTGTCGCGGCCGTCAAACCGCTCAGGGAGGGGGTGGGGCTGCGCATCGACACGGCCTATGACCCCGAGACCATCGCCATCGGTGCTTCGATCTCCTGCGGTGGCGTCTGCCTGACGGTTACGGCCTTGCCCGACAGCGGCTCGAACGCGCGCTGGTTCGAAGTGGAGGCCTGGGAAGAGGCGCTCAGACTGACGACCGCGATAGGTTGGAAATCGGGCACGCGGATCAACCTGGAGCGGGCGCTGAAGATCGGCGACGAACTCGGCGGTCACATCGTTTCGGGTCATGTCGACGGCATGGCCGAGATCATCGAGCGCAAGGATGAGGGCGATGCCGTGCGCTTCACGCTGGAGGCGCCGCGCGACCTGGCGAAATTCATTGCGCCCAAGGGTTCGGTCGCGCTCGATGGCACCTCGCTCACCGTCAACAGGGTGGAAGGCATGCGCTTCGACGTGCTTTTGATCCACCACTCGCTGACCGTGACGACCTGGGGCGAGCGCAAGGTCGGCGACCGCGTCAATCTCGAGATCGACACCATGGCCCGCTACGCGGCACGCCTGATGGAGGCCGCGAAGGAAGGTTTGTAGTGACCAAATGGCGGATGCGCTGAGAGCCTTTCCAAGGTAGGAAATTGATCAACGATCCTGAGAACCTTGTCTTTGAAGGCGTCAGACACCTCGATAGTTCAAAGACCTATAAAGATCTGCTCTCGGATAATGTCGAAGAGCAGATCAGGGCGATTCTAAGCATATCATGGAATGACGACTGGCATTTTGCGCAGGATGTTTGCTTTAAGTATGCACGCCATCATAATTCTCATGTGCGCAAAATTTCCATTATCGGATTGGGTCACGTCGCGCGAATCCATGGCGCAATCGATATGGATTCTGTTTTGGCGCTTGTCGGCGATCTTCGCCGGGCCGGACTTGATCCCGGCTCCATCGAAGAAATGTTTGATGACATCATGGTCTTTATCGCGCGGCAGGGCCGACGACCAGTGTAGGTCGACGGCAACCTGCTTAGAACGCTGAACTTGCGCTTGTTAGCGAAGCTGATCGCAGACGAGGAATTTTGAGCGGTTGCCTGGAATTTCGACCCAGGGTCACCTTCGGAAAGCTTGCGAACTTGTCGGCTTCGGCCTAAGTCACCGGCTCCGCCGGAAACGTGAGCCAAAATGCCCAGGAACAAGAAACTCAAACTGCTGATCATTGAAGCGCGCTTCTATGACGATCTGGCGGATGCGCTGCTCGACGGCGCCAAGGCCGCGCTCGACGAGGCAGGCGCCAAATACGATGTCGTCACCGTGCCGGGCGCGCTGGAAATTCCGGCTGTGATCTCATTTGCGCTCGACGCCGCCGAAGGCGAAGGTGCAGAGTATGATGGGTACGTTGCGCTCGGCACCGTGATCCGCGGCGAGACACATCATTTCGACATCGTCGCCAACGAATCAGCGCGCGCCCTGATGGATCTGTCCGTGCAGGAGGCCATCTGCATCGGCAACGGCATCCTGACCACCGAGAACGACGAACAGGCCTGGACCCGCGCCCGGCGCACGGAAGGCAACAAGGGTGGGTTTGCGGCCCGCGCCGCACTGACCATGATCGCGGTGAAGAAACGGCTCGGAGCCTGAACGGCGTGACGCAATCCGGAGACAAGGACCGACCACCGGTGCGCCAGGCCAACAAGCGTGGCGCTGCCCGTCTGGCTGCCGTGCAGGCGCTCTACCAAATGGATGTCGCCGGCAGCGGTGTCTTCGAGATCACAGCCGAATACGAGGCCTTTCGCCTCGGCAAGGAAGTTGACGGGGCGCTCTACCGCGAGGCCGATGCGCAATGGTTTCGCGCCATCCTTGCCGGTGTCGTCGAGAACCAGAAGACCGTCGATCCGATCATTCGCCAGGCGCTGACCGAGGACTGGCCGCTGTCGAGGCTCGACTCGACACTGCGTGCCATCCTGCGCGCCGGCGTCTACGAGCTGATGAAGCGCGAGGACGTGCCGGTGGCCGTCATCGTTTCCGAGTATGTCGACATTGCCAAGGCCTTCTACGAGGAAGACGAGCCGAAGCTGGTCAATGCCGTACTCGACCGCGTGTCACGCCGGGTGCGTGGCGAAGGGCGCGGCAAGGACGCATCATGACGGCAATCGCCGTCGAGGCAGGCAAGGAGGCGCGTCGCACCGCGTTGATCCTCGCCGCCTCGCAGGCGATCGTTGGCTCGGCTGCGCCCATCGCCATCTCCATGGGTGCGCTGGCCGGGCAATATCTGCTTGCCGCCGACAAGTCGCTGGCGACGGCGCCGATTACCGGTTTCAACCTCGGCGTGGCGCTCGGCGCGCTCCCGGCAGCGGCCATCATCCGCAGGCTGGGCCAGCGCGGCGGTTTCATGACCGGCACTGTCGTTACCGCGTTTGGCGGGCTGGTCGCCACCCTGGCGCTTTTCCATGACAGCTTCTGGCTGTTTGCCTTCGGCCTGCTGCTGATCGGGATCGGCGGCGCCTTCGTCCAGCAGTTCCGTTTTGCCGCCGCCGACAACGCGCCGCCGGCGTTCAAGGCGCGCGCCATCTCTTTCGTGCTGGCCGGCGGTATTGTCACCGCCATTCTCGGGCCGCAGATCGTTATCTTCACCCGCGAATTGTTCGCCCCCGTGATGTTTGCTGGCTCGTTCGCTTCCATCCTGCCGCTGGCCGCGGTCGGCGCCATCGTCCTGTCGTTCCTGCGACTGCCGGCGAAGGCAACAGGGAAAGCGGAAATCGCCGACAGCGACGCCAGACCGTTGGCTGAGATCGTCACGCGGCCGCGTTTCGTCGCCGCATTGTTCTGCGCGGTCGGCAGCTACGCGCTGATGAGCTTCGTCATGACCGGCGCCCCGCTGGCCATGGTTGGCTGCGGCCTGTCGGAGGACGATGCGACGCTGGGCATTTCCTGGCACGTCATGGCCATGTTCGCACCGAGCTTCTTCACCGGCTCGCTGATCCATCGCTTTGGCGCCGAGCGCATCGTGGCCATCGGCCTGATCCTGTTGATCGGCTGCGCCATTGTCGCCTTGTCGGGTCTGGCACTGTGGCAATTCTGGACAGCGCTGATCCTGCTCGGCCTTGGCTGGAATTTTGGCTTCATCGGCGCTACGGCGATGGTGGCGGCCAGCTACCGGCCGTCGGAAAAGGGCAAGGTGCAAGGCTTCCACGACTTCGTCCTGTTCGGCTCCGTGGCCTGCGCTTCGCTGATGTCGGGCATGGTCTACAACGCCTGGGGCTGGGAGATGCTAAACTGGATGATCTTTCCGGTCACCGTTCTGTGCTTCGTGGCCCTCGGCGCGCTGAAGCTGACGGGCACTCGCAAATCCGACGCCTGATCCCCGATCGCTTTGCTTGACACGATGCTGTCAGGATGGACTCGGCGAAGGCCCCGCCGCGCGAACAAAATTATTGCGCCGATCCCTGTTCTTATGAAACCGTATGCCCCGACTGCGCGTTTGGGCCATGCTCATATGCGGCCACCGAATTTCGGTTCATTGCAAGGGGATTTCACAATGTTTTCAATCAAGGCTCTGGCCGGCGCTGCGCTTGCGCTCGGCATCACCGCTGCCTCCGCGAGCGCCCAGGTGGTTGTCTCCTCGAAGATCGACACCGAGGGTGGTGTGCTCGGCAACATCATCCAGCTCGTTCTCAACGCCAACAACATCAAGACCACCGACCGTATCCAGCTCGGCGGCACGCCGGTGGTGCGCAAGGCGATCACCGCCGGCGAGATCGACATCTATCCCGAATACACCGGCAATGCCGCCTTCTTCTTCGAGAAGGCCGACGACCCGGTCTGGAAGGATGCCGCCAAGGCCTATGAGACGGCCAAGAAGCTCGACTATGACGCCAACAAGATCGTTTGGCTGTCGCCGTCGCCGGCCAACAACACCTGGGCGATCGCGCTGCGCAAGGAGGTTGCTGAAACCAACAAGCTCGCCACGCTCTCCGACTTCGGCAAGTATGTCGCTGGCGGCGGTCAGGTGGTGCTGGCGGCTTCCGCCGAGTTCGTCAATTCGGCGGCAGCACTTCCGGCCTTCCAGACCACCTATGGCTTCACGCTGAAGCCCGAGCAACTGATCACGCTCTCCGGCGGCGACACGGCGGCGACCATCGCGGCGGCCGCTAACCAGACCAGCGGCGCCAACGCCGCCATGGTCTACGGCACCGACGGCGGCATCGCGCCGTCCGGCCTCGTCGTGCTCGACGACGACAAGGGCGTGCAGCCGGTCTACCAGCCGGCGCCGATCATCCGCGAAGCGGTGCTCAAGGAACATCCCGAGATCGAGACGCTGCTGAAGCCGGTCTTCGCCAAGCTCGACCTCGTCACGCTGCAGGAACTGAACGGCCGCGTCCAGGTCGGCGGCGAGCCGGTCAAGGGCGTCGCCGAAGACTTTCTGAAGAAGAACGGCTTCCTGAAGTAGAGCGATTTCCGGCGCGCCGCATTCGTGGCGCGCCGGATCGATTGACGGGGGAGGGCGTGCCTATCCGCTTCGACAAGCTCGGCGTGGTCATTGCCGCGATAGCAGCCTACGCGGCTTTCGCCGCGCCCTTTGCCACGTTCCGTGCCAACCGCATCGTTCCAGGCCAGGCGCGTTCGATTCTCGAAGCGTTGCCGCCAGCGACCGGGCCGTTGCTGCTCGCCATCGTTGTCGCTGCCGCACTTGTCGCGCTGTTCAAGACGCCGCTGCTGCTGCGCCTTGCCGCCAGCGCAGCGGCACTTGCCGCGCTCGCGCTGCTGATCGGCGTCGCCGGCACATTTCTCACGCCTGCCGGCAACACCTTTGCGAGAATTTCGCCGGCCTCCGGCTTCTGGATCCTCACCTTTGCTTTCACGCTCTTGCTGGCCGACGTTCTGACGAGGCTGGAGCTTTCGCCTTGGGCACGTGTCGGCGTGCTTGTAGTGGCTGGCGCGGCGGTCGCTCTGCTGTTGATTTCGGGAAGCTGGAACGACCTGTCCATCCTCAAGGAATACGCCAACCGCGCCGACAGCTTCTGGGCCGAAGGTTCCAAGCATGTGACGCTGGCACTCGGTTCGCTGCTTGCCGCCGTGATCGTCGGCCTGCCGCTCGGCATCCTTTGCCATCGCGTCGAGAGGCTGCGTGCGAGCGTGCTCAACGTGCTCAACATCATCCAGACCATTCCCTCGATCGCGCTGTTCGGGCTATTGATCGCGCCACTCGGCTGGATCGCGTCACATGTGCCGGGGGCTGCGGCGCTCGGCATTCGCGGCATCGGCACCGCGCCGGCTTTCGTCGCCTTGTTCCTCTATTCGCTGCTGCCGGTGGTAGCCAACACGGTGGTCGGCCTCGCCGGCGTGCCGCTCGCCGCCAATGACGCTGCCCGGGGCATGGGCATGACCGACAGGCAACGCTTGTTCGGCGTCGAGTTTCCGCTGGCCTTTCCGGTGATCCTCACCGGCATCCGCATCGTGTTGGTGCAGAACATCGGCCTTGCCACCATTGCCGCGCTGATCGGCGGCGGTGGCTTCGGCGTGTTCGTCTTCCAGGGCGTTGGCCAGACGGCGATGGATCTGGTGCTGCTCGGCGCCCTGCCGACCGTCGCGCTCGCCTTCGCCGCCGCCATCATCCTCGACGCGGTGATCGAAATGACCTCTACCAGACGACGCGAGGCAAGCCCGGCATGATCGAGATCGAAGGCATTACCAAGCGCTACGATGCGACAACGGTGGTCGACGACGTCTCTATGGTCATCGAGCCACGCACCATCGCCGTCATCGTCGGCACCTCCGGCTCAGGCAAGACGACGCTGCTTCGCATGATAAACCGGTTGGTCGAGCCGACCGCTGGTGTCATCAAGCTCGACGGCGCCGATAACCGCTCGCTGCCTGGCTATAGACTGCGCCGCAGCATCGGCTATGCCATCCAGGGCCATGGCCTGTTTCCGCATCGCACGGTGGCGCAGAACATCGCCACCGTGCCGGTTCTGCTCGGCTGGGACAAGGCCCGCATCAAGGCCCGCGTCGACGAGCTGATGACGCTCTACCAGCTCGATCCCGAGGCGTTCGGCCCGCGCTATCCGCACGAGCTTTCCGGTGGCCAGCAGCAGCGCGTAGGCGTTGCCCGCGCGCTTGCCGCCGAGCCAAACGTGCTGTTGATGGACGAGCCGTTCGGCGCCCTCGACCCGATCATCCGCACCAAGGCGCAGGAAGACCTGCTGACGATCCAGAAGCGCTTCGGCACCACCATCATCCTCGTCACCCATGACATGGAGGAGGCTGTGCATATGGGCGACAAGATCGCCGTGATGGATGCCGGCAAGCTTGTGCAATACGCCAAGCCCGCCGAAATCCTGGCCAAACCAGCCAGCGCTTTTGTCGAAACCCTGGTCGGCGCCAGCGAGCGGCCGTTTCGGCTGCTTTCACTCGGCCGGGTCCGCGACGCGGTGGAGAAGGGCACCGCCGAGGGCGAGGCGATCCCCGGCGATGCCAGCCAGCGCGATGCGTTGGCGGAATTGCTGTGGTCGGGCCGGCCGGCGCTGCCGGTGAAAGGCGCCGACGGCAAGTCGCTCGGCCGCGTCACCCTCGACGGTCTGGTCAAACGCTCGGCGAGGCCGGCATGAAAGCCTGGCTTCCGGCCCTGCTGCGATTGGCCCTGGTCGTGCTGCTCGTCGCCTTCCTCACCAATCCCGGCTTGTTCGAACCGCTGCTGAAGCCGCTGACCGAGAACAATGCTCCGGTGATCTATAACCAGGGCAGCCTGCTGACCTTGACGCTGTTGCATTTGCGTATCGTGCTGATCGCCACAGTGGCGGCAACCATCGTTGCGGTGGCACTTGCCATCCTGGTCACCAGGCCTGCCGGTGCCGAGTTCCTGCCGCTGTCGCGCAGCCTGGTCAATATCGGCCAGACCTTTCCGCCGGTGGCGGTGCTGGCGCTTGCGGTGCCGGCGGTCGGCTTCGGCGAAAAGCCGACACTGATCGCGTTGTTTCTCTACGGCCTGCTGCCGATCTTCGAGAATGCGCTGACCGGCCTGACGACGCTGCCAGCCAATGTGATGGAGGCGGCGCGCGGCGCCGGCATGACCGGTTGGCAAAGGCTGGTCAAGGTCGAGCTGCCGCTCAGCGCCCCGATCATACTCGGCGGTATCAGGCTGTCGGTTGTCATCGGCCTTGCCACCGCCACCATCGGCTCGACCGTGGCCGCCAAGACGCTGGGCGAGGTGATCATTGCCGGGCTGTTGTCCAACAATCTCGCCTTCATCCTGCAGGGCGGCCTGATCGTGGCGGCACTTGCCGTGCTCATTTATGACGGGCTGTCGGCGGTCGAACGCTACACCGCGCGCCGCATGGGCAGGGAAACGATGTAGTTTACGACCTCACGTGCGTGGAACTGGGCCAGCAAAGGGCTAATCAACGAAGCCGAGTGCAAGGAAGCCGGATTGATACTACAGCACGAGGCATCGGCATGCCGCCTGATCTAACCTGGCCGACGGACGAGCAGGTCGCACGGTGGCTGGGACGCCGAGCGGCTGCGCTTTCAGGGCCGCGACAAGCCCTTTAGCGGCGGGCACGGCCGGTCCTTAAAGCAATTCAATCGGTTTGCACGAAAGCATTACGGCGAAAGCCGGGCAAAAACCGAACAATATCTTGACGTTCCGAGCCCTGTTTCGCATACACCGCTGCGAAGGGTCGGATTCCGCCCGCGGAATCCGGTCTCTGTCTCAACGGCCCAGGGAGGGGTTCTTTTGGGCCATCAATCGAGGAAAATCCGGCAATGACAATTATTTCCGCCGTCATCGCCTGCGGTCTGCTTTCTGTCCTTTACGCCATCTGGGCGACACGTTCGGTTCTTGCGGCCGATCAGGGCAATGCACGCATGCAGGAAATCTCCGCGGCCATCCGCGAGGGCGCGCAAGCCTATCTGGCGCGCCAGTACACCACCATCGCCATCGTTGGCGTGGTCGTGCTCGTGCTCGCCTGGTGGCTGCTTTCGATCACCGCCGCGATCGGCTTCCTGATCGGCGCCGTTCTGTCCGGCGCCGCGGGCTTCATCGGCATGCACGTTTCGGTGCGGGCCAATGTGCGCACCGCGCAGGCGGCCTCCAACAGCCTCGCCGCCGGCCTCGACATCGCTTTCAAGTCGGGCGCCATCACCGGCATGCTGGTGGCGGGCCTCGCCTTGCTCGGCGTGTCGATCTACTACCTTGTCCTGACCCACTTCATGGGCCTTGAGCCCAACGACCGCATCGTCATCGATTCCCTGGTTTCACTTGGTTTCGGCGCCTCGCTGATCTCGATCTTCGCCCGTCTCGGCGGCGGCATCTTCACCAAGGGTGCTGACGTCGGCGGCGATCTGGTCGGCAAGGTCGAAGCCGGTATTCCGGAAGATGATCCGCGCAATCCGGCCACCATCGCCGACAATGTCGGCGACAATGTCGGCGACTGCGCCGGCATGGCCGCCGACCTGTTCGAGACCTATGCGGTGACCGTCGTCGCCACCATGGTTCTCGGCGCCATCTTCTTCGGCGGCACCGCCATTCTCGGCGCCGCGATGCTCTATCCGCTCGCCATTTGCGGCGCCTGCATCCTGACCTCGATCGTCGGCACTTTCTTCGTCAAGCTCGGCGCCAACGGTTCGATCATGGGTGCTCTCTACAAGGGCCTGATCGTCACCGGTCTGTTGTCCATCGTCGGCCTTGGCGTTGCCACTTCGGTATGCCTCGGCTGGGGCGAGATCGGCACTGTTGCCGGCATGGCCATCACCGGCAAGAACTTGTTCATCTGCGGCCTGATCGGCCTCCTGGTGACCGGTTTGATCGTTGTCATCACCGAATACTATACCGGCACCGGCAAGCGCCCGGTGAACTCCATCGCCCAGGCCTCGGTGACCGGTCACGGCACCAACGTCATCCAGGGCCTTGCGGTCTCGCTGGAATCCACGGCACTGCCGGCGATCGTCATCGTCGGCGGCATCATCTCGACCTACCAGCTCGCCGGTCTCTATGGCACCGCGATCGCGGTCACCACCATGCTCGGCCTGGCCGGCATGATCGTCGCGCTCGACGCTTTCGGCCCGGTGACAGACAATGCCGGCGGCATTGCCGAAATGGCCGGTCTGCCCAAAGAGGTGCGCCATTCCACCGACGCGCTCGACGCGGTCGGCAACACCACCAAGGCGGTGACCAAGGGCTATGCCATTGGTTCGGCCGGCCTCGGCGCGCTGGTCCTGTTCGCCGCCTACTCGAACGACCTGAAGTTCTTTGCCGCCAATGGCGACAAATATCCTTACTTCCAGGGCATGGGTGAGATCTCCTTCGACCTCTCCAACCCTTACGTCGTCGCCGGACTGATCTTCGGCGGCCTGATCCCGTATCTGTTCGGCGGCATCGCCATGACGGCCGTCGGCCGCGCCGCCGGTGCCATCGTCGAGGAAGTGCGCAAGCAGTTCCGTGAGGATCCGGGCATCATGGCCGGCACCTCGAAGCCGAACTATGCGCGTGCGGTCGACCTTCTGACCAAGGCGGCGATCCGGGAAATGATCATCCCGTCGCTGCTGCCGGTGCTGGCGCCGCTCGTCGTCTATTTCGGCGTGCTGCTGATCTCGGGTTCGAAGGCTTCCGCCTTTGCGGCACTTGGCGCCTCGCTGCTTGGCGTGATCGTCAATGGCCTCTTCGTCGCCATCTCGATGACCTCGGGCGGCGGCGCCTGGGACAACGCGAAGAAGTCCTTCGAGGACGGCTTTGTCGACAAGGACGGCGTCAAGCATCTCAAGGGCTCCGAGGCGCACAAGGCCTCGGTCACCGGCGACACGGTCGGCGATCCCTACAAGGACACCGCCGGCCCGGCCGTCAACCCGGCGATCAAGATCACCAACATCGTCGCGCTGTTGCTGCTCGCCGTGCTCGCGCACGGCTGAACAGCGTCCAACGCTCAAAGTCAAAACCCGCGGGAGCGATCCCGCGGGTTTTTGTTGTGGCGAATGACGCGCGGACCCTTCAGCTCTTCTCTTCGTCAGCTCCGCGAAATGCTTGCATTCGAGCGCAAGCATTTCCTTCAGGTTCGGTTCACGGCATGGCTATGGGGAAGCTACCCCCATTGCTGGCAATCATGCGCCAGCACCGCTCGGTCCGGCCATAACAAAAACCCGCAGGATCGCTCCCGCGGGTTTTTGGTCGCCTGAGATGTTGCTGCTTCCTGGAGCGCCCCGGGGAGGCAGGTCTGAGGATCAGGGGGTGCCGCCGCCGGGAATGCCAGGAGCCAGCTTGCTGGCGCCGTTGATGATCTGGCTGAGGAAGTTCTGGTCCTTGCCGCCGGTCGGCGTCGTGCGCGAGATGAAGTCGAACACCTTGCCGTCCTTCAAGCCGTAATTGGCGATCTGGGTGACGCGACCGTCGGCGCCGAAATAGACCGCCAGCACATGCTGGTCAATGAGCCTGGGCTTGTCGAAGGCCACGTAGCGCTTGCGCGTCTGGGAAATGTAGTAGAAGGCCTCGTTGTCGAACGTCGCGGTGGTCGACGGCGTACCGAGTGCCAGAAGCACCTGTTCGCGGCTCGATCCGACCGGAACCAGGTCAATCGCCTGCTGGTCGATGACATACCCCTGCGTCAGCGTCTCGCTCGGGTTGAGGTCGCCGATCATCTTGTTGGTGTGGCATGCCGACAGCGCCGAAACGACGAGCAGCAGCGTGATCGCACCGGCGGGCCTGGACGAGAAGGACGACTTGAAATTCAGCGCGCGCAACAACAATTCTCCATTATATCGCCGCAACTTGCGCTGGGCCGCAAAACCGGTAAACCAGCTTGCCTGCCGATGCAACAAGGCCAACTAAACAAACGGTCCCGGGAGACCATCCCCAATGTTCCAGCGCCTTTTTGGCCGCGAACGCCACGCCAACCGCGCCATCACCGAGGCGCTTTACGCACAAATCGTGGCGGCGGCGCGGCAGACTGTGTTTTATTCCCACTGGAATGTACCCGACACGCCGCTTGGCCGTTTCGAGATGCTGTCGCTGCACATGTTCCTGTTCCAGCACCGGTTGCGCGGCGAGGGCGCTGCGGCGCAAGAGGTCGCCCAGGTGCTGATCGACGAGTTCTTCCTCGACGTCGATCATTCGCTGCGGGAGTTGGGCATTGGCGACGTCGGCGTGCCCAAACGCATGAAGAAGCTGGCGAAGATGTTCTATGGCCGAACCGCCGCCTATGATGATGCCCTGGAGCGAAACGACCACGACGGGCTCACCGCTGCCCTTGCCCGCAATGTCCGGCCCGACGCCGGAGCCTGGCCGGAAGCGCCACGACTGGCCCTCTATGTCACCGATGCGGCAAGGCATCTTGGCGCGCAGCCAACCGAATCGATTCTCTCCGGTACGGTGACGTTTCCAGCCGCCAAGGCAGAGTGAAGGAGGCAGCGATGAAACATGCAGAACCACAAGGCCCGGTGTCCTTCATCGCCAATGTCGCCCGCTTGCCGCACAAGGGGCTGCCGGTGGTCATCACCGCCGACGCTGCCCAACGCGCGGCCCTTGCCGCGGAGCATGATCTGCTGTCGGTCGAGACCTATCGCGCGGAGCTCCTGGTGGCGCCATGGAAGCGCAACGGCGTCAAAGTCAGCGGCCGCGTCGAGGCCGACATAACCCAGGCCTGCATCGTCACGCTCGAGCCGGTCGAAGCGCATATCGACGAGGCGGTCGAGGCGCTGTTCCTGCCGGATGACTCCAAGCTCGGACGG
The DNA here is from genome assembly GCF_024519675.1 of Mesorhizobium sp. Mes31. Taxonomy (NCBI): domain Bacteria; kingdom Pseudomonadati; phylum Pseudomonadota; class Alphaproteobacteria; order Hyphomicrobiales; family Phyllobacteriaceae; genus Mesorhizobium; species Mesorhizobium sp. Mes31. Next base: position 120,540 of record NZ_JALJRL010000005.1, read on the forward strand.
CAAGGTTTCGATGGTGGCGGCGAGATCCTGATCGATGCGGACGGTCCTGACAGCCCGGAAACATTTTCCGGCGACACGATCGATGTCGGGGCGCTCGCCGAACAGTTCTTCGGACTGGCCATCGACCCTTATCCGCGCAGGCAGGGCGCATCGCTGGATGCCGGCGGCGAGGTCGAACCGGCGGAGAATGAATTTCAGCAAAAACTGCGATCCTTGCTGGGAAAATCCTGAAAACCTCGCCCGCGACGGAAAAGTCGGTTGTGCGGCAGCCCAAAACCGTTATTTTCGCCGAACCTTCGCGACCGCTAAAGCGACCTGCCGCCTAACCGTGAGATGAATACCGCGTGATCAGGATTTCCATCGATGCCATGGGCGGCGATCACGGACCAGCCGTGGTCATTCCAGCGCTCATGACGGTAGCGACCCGCCGTCCCGACATCCGATTCGTCATCTACGGGCGCGAGGATGTGGTGCGCCCCGAACTGGCCAAGTTTCCCAAGCTGGCCGCGGTCAGCGAGTTCATCCATTGCGAGGTTGCGGTCAGGATGGACGACAAGCCGAGCCAGGCGCTGCGCCACGGCCGCTGGAAGTCGTCGATGTGGAAGGCGGTCGAAGCGGTCAAATCGGGCGCGGCGGATGCCTGCATCTCCGCCGGCAACACCGGCGCGCTGATGGCGATGTCGAAATTCTGCCTGCGCACCATGGCGACCATCGATCGCCCGGCGATCGCGGCACTCTGGCCGACATTGCGCGGCGAAAGCGTGGTGCTGGACGTCGGCGCCACCATCGGTGCCGACGCGCACCAGCTCATTGATTTTGCCATTCTCGGCACCGGCATGGCGCGCTCCGTGTTCGGCATCGCGCGGCCCACGGTTGGCCTGCTCAATGTCGGCGTCGAGGAGATCAAGGGCCAGGAAGAGGTCAAGGAAGCGGGACGCATGCTGCGCGAGGCCAATATGGCCTCGATGAATTATCACGGCTTTGTCGAGGGCGACGATATCGGCAAGGGTACGGTCGACGTGGTGGTCACTGAAGGCTTCGCCGGGAACATCGCGCTGAAGACGGCGGAAGGCACCGCGCGCCAGATAGCAGGTTATCTGCGCGCCGCGATGAGCCGCACCCTGATGGCCAAGATCGGCTATGTCTTCGCCAAGGGCGCCTTCGACCGGCTGCGGGAAAAGATGGATGTCGGCCGCTCCAATGGCGGTGTCTTCCTGGGGCTGAACGGCATCGTCGTCAAAAGCCACGGCGGGGCCGATTCGGACGGTTTCGCCGCGGCGATCGAGCTCGGCTACGACATGGTGCGCAACAATTTGCTTGACCGCATCGAGGCCGATCTGGACCTGTTTCATGCGCGCAACCCGCATGCCATGACATCTAGGAAATCCGACGTCGTTACCGACGCGAAGGAATAGGAAAGAGCATTGATCAGATCAGTCGTGCGCGGCACGGGCGCTGCGCTGCCCCGCCGCATCATGAAGAATGCCGATTTCGAAGGCATGGTCGAAACCTCGGACGAGTGGATCGCCCAGCGCACCGGTATCCGCCAGCGCCACATCGCGGGTGACGACGAGACGACGGCCTCGCTAGGTGAAGCGGCCGCGCGCGCCGCGCTTGCCAATGCGGGCCTGACGCCCGATGACATCGATCTGATCGTGCTGGCGACGTCGACGCCCAACAACACCTTTCCGGCCACCGCGGTCGAGATCCAGCACCGGCTCGGCATGCATCACGGCTTTGCCTTCGACATGCAGGCGGTCTGTTCCGGTTTCGTCTATGCCGTGACCACCGCCGACCTCTACATCCGTGGCGGCTTGGCCAAGCGGGTGCTGGTGATCGGCTCGGAAACATTCTCGCGCATCCTCGACTGGAGCGACCGCTCGACCTGTGTGCTGTTCGGCGACGGCGCGGGCGCGATCGTGCTCGAGGCGGGCGAGGGCGCAGGCACGATCGCCGACCGCGGCGTTCTGGCGGCCAGCCTGCGCTCCGACGGCACTCACAAGGACAAGCTTTTTGTCGACGGCGGGCCATCGACCACGGGGACCGTCGGCCATCTCAGGATGGAAGGCCGCGAAGTCTTCAAGCATGCGGTCGGCATGATCACCGACGTCATCGAGGCGACGTTCTCGCAAGCTGGTATCACCGCCGCGGATCTCGACTGGTTCGTGCCGCACCAGGCCAATAAACGCATTATTGACGCTTCCGCCAGGAAGCTCGGGATAGAAGAGCAAAAAGTGGTGGTTACGGTCGATTTGCACGGTAATACCTCGGCTGCTTCCGTGCCGCTGGCGCTTGCGGTTGCCGTCGCCGACGGGCGCATCAAGAAGGGCGATCTCGTGCTTCTGGAAGCGATGGGTGGCGGCTTCACCTGGGGTGCTGTTCTCGTTCGCTGGTAAGTGCAGAACGCCCCGGTTTCGGTCCTTGACCTTGCCGGATCAATTACTTAGGTTCTGCCGTTGTTGTGCCGAATTTTATGTTTTGAGCTGATGGGACGGTCGCATGGGGGGAAAGACACTTACGCGCGCCGACCTTGCCGAGGCCGTCTACCGAAAGGTCGGCTTGTCACGCACTGAATCGGCCGAACTCGTTGAAGCGGTTCTGGACGAAATCTGCGAAGCGATCGTCCGCGGCGAGACGGTGAAGCTGTCGTCCTTCGCGACATTCCACGTCCGCTCCAAGAACGAGCGCATCGGCCGCAACCCGAAGACAGGCGAAGAGGTGCCGATCCTGCCGCGCCGGGTGATGACCTTCAAGTCGTCGAACGTGTTGAAGAGCCGCATTTTGCGTTCTCATCAAAGCGGCAAAGCCAAAAGCGGCAAGTAGTCTCGTTCTACTGCGCGGTTGAAAACCGGCCCCTTCATCACGCCGGGCTTGAATATTGCTTCACAAACCGCTGAAATAAGGCCCGATTCGGCAGCATGGCTGGATTGGTGTTCTGCGTATGATCCATTCCGCGGAAACGGAATGAGCTTCTCTTTTTGGTGAGCGTGATCTCGTCTGAAGACCGTTCCGGATCACGCTCCAGCGTGAGGATTTCGCCCATGGACAAGAGCCCTGACGCCTTCCGTACCATTAGCGAGGTCGCCGAGGATCTCGACCTGCCGCAGCATGTGCTGCGCTTCTGGGAAACGCGTTTCAACCAGATCAAGCCGATGAAGCGCGGTGGCGGCCGTCGTTACTACCGGCCGCAGGATGTCGAACTGATCAAGGGCATCCGGCACATGCTCTACGACCAGGGCTACACCATCAAGGGCGTGCAAAAGCTGTTGCGCGAGAATGGCAATCATTTTCTGGTCGCCATTGGCAATGGCGACATGGCCGCCGTGGAGGCGATCTCGCAGCGAAGGCAGGCCGATCAAGTGCCGCTGACGCCGGCAGCCCAGCCGCGTGGCATGGATGACGAATTGGTTGGTCAGCCGCGCGTCAAGCCGAGCCGGCGCTTTTTTGGTCTCGGCAAGAGCGATGAGGAAGGTCCGGTTCAGCCGGACGCGTCGAAACTCTCGCGCGACAATCGCGCCCTGCTGCAGGAGGCGCTGTTCGACCTCCTGGAATGCAAGCGGCTGCTCGACCAGGTGCGCTGACTCGGCACCCGAAGCGACGGTGATATCCCGAAAACCGGAACCCGCCTTCGGGTGACGCGTTACGTTTCCTTCTGCAAGCAAGGAAACACATCATGGCATCGTTCTCGACCCTCTCGGATATCGATCTGGAAAAGCAGGTTGCTGCACTCTCCAGGGAACTGGCGGCTCTGAAAAAGGCGGTCTCCAGGCGAGGCGGCGCGGTCTACGAAGACGGTCGTGATGCCGCGCTCGACACCTATTCCGATCTTGCAGGGCGTTTGCGGGAGGCGATGCCGGCAATCCGCAAGCAGGGCAGGGTGATCGAGAGATCGGCTCGCGACCATCCGGCGGCGGCCGCTGCGGTCGGCCTTGTCGTGGTTGGCCTCATCGCCAGTCTGCTGTTCAGCCGGCGCTGAGTGGCAAGCCTCGGGCACAGGCCCTTCCCCTGGGCCGTTCCCCGGGTCCGACCCGATTAGCGATTTTTGGTGCCGCTCCGGCATCTGGCGCTCAGCGCCTCTGCATAGAGGCGCACGGCACCGCTGTGCCGCCGGCGCAGGAATGCGGATTGGTCAAGCCGCCAGCATCGCTCGATTTCCCTGACGATCGCCGGGTTGGTCCAGGTGGCATAGCCCGCCGCCGAATAGACGGCGATCTCGCCGGCATAGAGACAGTCGTCGGTGACGAGGAAGTCGATGCGGATGTAGTCGAGGTCGCCGGCGATGGCCGGCGCGACCGAGATCGCCTGGCGAACATAGTCGAGCAGCCGCGCATTGACGGGCAAGGCCTGATCCTCGCGAGGATAGTCCGGATCGCGACCGGGCAGCGGATTGGCTTCGCGGTCAAACAGCAGCGAACGACTGGCTTGCTTATCCTCGACCCAGACATGGGATATCACGCCGCTGCAGACATGAACCTTGATGTCGGTGGCGATCGTTCCACCGCTTAGCGCCAGCCGCTGTTCGACGAAAACGGCCGGAACAATCGGCCAATAGGCCCACTCGCCGTCGCGAATGCCGAAGCGCCTCTTCAGCCAGCGGCTGGTGCGATAGACGATGGCGTCGCGATTCGGCCGGCCATCGGCGACGAACATGTTCATCTCGCAGCCATGGTTGACTTTCACCACCACGTCGCCGGCCAGCAATGCCGGCGGGATCGCCGCCGGGTCGCTGCCGGCCCAAAGCGTTGCGGGCAGTTTCAGGTCCGGGCAGGCATTACGGATGTGGGCCTTCGCCGCCAGCTTGTCGGTCAGCGTTACGAACAGCGGATTGCGGTCGACGATCTTTCGCCAGAGCAATCGCTCATGATAGCTCCTGGGTACCGCCGGGTTTGGCAGGTAACCCAGCCGGCGCACGAAGCGCACGATCAGAGCCGGATGCCGAAGGGTGAGCCAGAACCGCGCGGTCGAGAGGACAATGCGGCTTGTCCACGAAACATCGGCCTTGGCCGTCATCAGGGATACCTGGGCCTTGTTGGCAAGGCCTGATCCGGTGGGAGTGGGCCGGTCGGAAACATCCCTTGCCGTACCGCGATTTGCCTTAGCGTGGAAGGCTGGCCAGCGTCGGCGTGGTGGTTTTGCGCCGAGATCCTGGAACCAGCGCTGCCATGGGGGGAAATTCGAGGTGACCGCGTCGCGCTTCGCGCAGCGTTACCACGAGAAGACCAGCCTTGAACAAGAAGCCAAGGCAGGTCTTCTCGTTGGCAGTGCTTAGTAGGCCTTCTTCACGATCTTCTTTACGTGGTGGTGATGATGAACGTGGTGATGGCGGTGGTGGTAGCGATGATGATGGTGGTGACGATGATGCTTTGCCATCGGGGCAGCATCCGCGCTCGTCGCGCCGATCACCGGCGCCGTGAAAGCAAGTGCAACCGCAAGCCCGAGGGCCGAGAGGAGGGACTTCTTCATGGAACGTTTCCTTTTGTAGCGGGCTGACAAAAATCGGGCGACAGCCCGACCGCCGCGAATGGGATTACGCTCCTGAATTTTTTCGTCAGTATTTCCCGACTATAGATTTTTGTTTCTGGACTGTTTCTGCCGAAACGGGCTTCCGCCACCATCATCGACAAAGGCCGAAAGGCCGCGGCCTTGCCCTTGTTTCGCCTACATCGGCGGAACCACACCGTTGTTTCCGACCACGACGCGGCCGGCGCTCAGTGTGCCGTCGCCGTCACGCTGAGCGACAACGAAGACCGTTGCGCCTGGCTTGAGATCGGTCGGCGTGGCGGCCGCAAAGGTCACGACAGGCGTGTTGTCGGGTATCGAGATCTTCTTTGTCTGCCCATTGTCGTAGGTCAGTGTGACGGCTCGCCCGTTTATATCGGTTACGTCGGCGACGGTGCCGTTGGTCATGCGGCTGTTGGGCTGCAGGTCCCAGGGACGGTCACCTTCGCCAGTGCCTTTCAAAGCGGCTGGAAAGACCACCACCTCCAGTGCGCCACTGCCGCCATCCGCTTTCGAGACGGATGCGACGCCGAGGAAATCGCCGTGCTTGATGTCCTTCACGGATGCGCTGGCGACGCCCGAGATCTTCCAGCCGGCATCGAGCTTGATCGCATCGGTATCGCCCTGGCGGGTTTTCACGGTGAGCAGCGATGGCTTAAAGCTGACCACCGTGCCGCGCACGCGCACCGCATCCGCCGCTCGAGCGCCGGCCGTACCGGCAACGGTGAGGCTGGAGACGGTGCCGAGCACGACCATGAATGTCTTGAAGTTCATTGTGGAAATCCTTCCGGGAAAGAGCTGGCTGGAACCGGATGGTTTTCACGCCAGCGCATTGGAACAACGAACAGGTGGGCCGAAACCACTGAGCAAAAAGGGGCCCGAGCATTCAAAACAACTTGATCGCGACGTGTGCGCGCGGCGGCCGCACGAGCGCCTGGTTCACGATGCCGTGACGGTCAGATTGGCACTTGGCAAATTGCCGGCGAGCGGGCATCTTCTCGATCGTCTCAGGCAACATCGTCATTTTACCAAACTCTTTCAGCCCACGGAGTTGCCAATGCCCCACAATGCAAGAAGCGAAGCCCTCTCCGAACCGGTAGCCAACGGGATCGGGCCAGATTACAGCACCCTCAAAGCGATCCGGGAGACCCTCGGATACAGCGTGGAAAAGTTGTCCCTGACATGCGGTCTGGCGGCCGACGAAATTGAGGATATCGAGAACGGCAGGACTGCCGACCCGTCGAAGCTGCGTCGTATTGCGTCCGCGCTTCGACTTCCACAGGACGCTTTCATCGGTTCAGACGTGCGCGCCGCACAAGGTCGATCCCTGGCATAAATCAGCACCAGGCATGTCCACAGAACCCGCCAGGTTATACCCTTGGCGGGTTTGTTTGTTGGTGCAGCAGTGTTCCCGCCGCTGCGGCTTGCTGATTTGTGTATCGCCCGTGTTTATACGCGCGGGCAGATTCACTTATGCCCATCAGTCCGCGTCCAAGTTCTGAACCGTGGGTTTTTCGATATGAGTCTGGAATCCGTTCGTGCCTTCTTTGCCGCCCACGCGCCCGACATCCACGTCATCGTGACGGAAGCGAGTTCGGCGACAGTGGCGCTGGCGGCCGAGGCGCATGGTGTACAGCCGGCGCAGATCGCCAAGACGATCTGCCTTCGCGTCGGCGACCGCACCATGCTCGTCGTCACCAGCGGCATCGCCAGGCTGGACAATCGCAAGTCCAAGGACCAGTTCGGCGGCAAGCCGCGCATGCTGGATGCAGAGGAGGTTGTCGCCGCCACAAGCCATCCTGTCGGCGGTGTCTGCCCGTTCGGCCTGCCGGCGCCGCTGCCGGTCTATTGCGACGTGTCGCTGCGCGGATTCGACGAGGTCGTGCCCGCCGCCGGCGCCACCAACGCCGCCGTGCGACTTGCACCGCAGAGGATGGTTGAGCTTACCGGAGCCGAATGGGTTGATGTGTGCCAAGGCTAGACGACCCAATTCAGGGCCGAAACTCGAAATTAAATGTCCTCATTCGGACATGCCGGGTTAGTCCTTTTGGATGCTATTTGAGATATAGCCCGCCCCCCGAACACAAATATAATTGATGACTTGTCCTCTTTGAACAGAATTTGGGGGAGTCAATGTCGGATCATGCCGCACCATCACCATCGCAGACCGCAGAGCAATTGGAGGCAATCCTACAGAAGGAGGGCATCCCAGAAGAATTGGCGAAGCGCTTTGCCGAGATTGCTGACCGCCACTATCGTGATGCTCAGAAGCCGGACGAACTACTCGTCCGCAGGGAGGTTGAAAAGTTCGTCAGCAAGATGATGACCGCCCAGCCACTGAACGAAAATCAGAGAAATACGCTAAGAGATCACTTGGTAAATTTCCTGATCTCGTTTTCAGCTAGTGGCGCGTTTGCCTTAGTTTCGTACTATGTCATAATACTTAAGCAGTTCTTTATGTCAGTCGAGACCGAGGCTATTCGGAAAGACAAAGAGACCGCGGCTAAAATGTACGAGATGTATTTTGCCGACCTCAGTCCTGCCGAGCGTAGATTCATCGGCCGCAACATGAACAACCTGGAAAAGGTTCGTATTGCTTTCCGTCGCGGGCTTACAGAAGCGATTTCTCATTCTGGAACCGTCGAGAACGCCGGGTTGGCTGCGGTCTACTTTAACATGTCTATTGAAGAAAATCTGATCGTCGAGCCGCTACGCCAAAAATTATGTAGCCCGGCCGGGTAGCCGCTCCGCAGGGCGGGGGACGGCGGAACAATCGGCCCTCCGCCGGGTTACCTCCGCCAAAGGAGACCATCAATGCTGAGATTCCTAATCCGCCTCGGTGCTATCTACGCGGCATTTCAGATTGGTCGTGAGTACGGCCGAAAGGAAACCGAAGTCATGCTGTTGCCGCCCGTCGATTACGAGCGGCGCCCCACGGCAAGAAACGAGGCAGAGTTCGGCGAACCTATCTAAGAGGCGTGTCGAACGAAAAATGGCACCTCTCGCGGGGATCTGCTCAGAAATCGCACCGCTGTTTTGTGATGATGCGGCAGAGGCAGCGGAAATTCAACGAGGGATCGGACTCTCGACCGATACCCCGGCGGCTACCCCAAACCGAATTCTGGCTATTTTGAGAGAAAGACTTTGGGGGCAAGTCCTTGTTTAAAAATGGTCGGAGTGGCCGGATTCGAACCGACGACCCCTTGACCCCCAGTCAAGTGCGCTACCGGGCTGCGCTACACTCCGGACCGGTCGCGATGTATCGTGATAACCCCGCTCGGGTCAACCGAATTCGGCGACTATTATCTTGCTGCGATAGCGGGTGCGGGCGAACCCGGCAATGCCGGCCGCAACAGCCGCTGATGTCGGTATTCCAGCGCGATTGCGCCCCAGATCAGCCCAAGCAGCAGATAGACGTGGCGCCAGTGATCGATGTCGATGAAGGTGCCGAGCCCGATATTGCCGACGAAGGCGACATAGGCGCACAGGAGATAGGGCTGCCATGGCCGGTCGCGCAGCAGGATGCGGAATCCGGCCGCTATCGTCCAGGCAACGAGCGTCAGGAACGACACGAAGCCGAGCCAGCCATAGTCCATCAGCATCTTCAGCCAGATGTCGTGGGTGTCTTCGCCGAAGATCGTGCCGAAGACCAGCGGGCCGATGCCGAATGGGTGCTCGAGCGCCATCTGGAAGCCGATCGCGTAGCGGGCGAAGCGGCCGAGGCGGGCCGTGTCGTAGCTCTGTTCGAGATGGGCGCGGTTGGAAAACATCTCCGCCACGCCGGGCAACTGCAAGATGACGATCATGGCGATGACCAGCAGCGATAGCGCGGCGATCGTCATCACCACGACGCGCAGCCGGAACATGCCGCTGGCGCTCTGCAGGAACAGGCAGCCGGTGAGCAGGATGGCCGAGACGCCGAACATGCCCCAGGCGCCGCGCGAGAAGGAGAAGAAGATGCCGGCGGTGATGATCAGCAGCGGCACCGCCAGCAGCGGCATGCGCGGGATCGGCCCGGTCAAGAGCAGGTAGAGCAGATAGATGCCAGGCAGCACGAGGAATGGCCCGAAGACATTCGGGTCCTGGAAGGCGCCTGCGGCGCGGTCGTATTTGGTGAACATCTCCGCGCCCGGAAAGGCGTGGAAATAGCCGGCAATGCCAAGCAGCGACGTGATCACCGCCGATACGACATAGGCGAAGAAGATCAGCCGGTAGAGGCTGGGCTGCACCGCCGTCACCGAGGCGAAGAACACGGCGGTGAAGGCGAGAAACAGCGAAACGGAGAGATAGAGCGGGGTGTTGGCGAGGTCCGACATTTGCGTCATGGCGATCATGCCGCCGATGTTCATCGTCACCAGCAGCACCAGCAGCGGCAGCGCCGCACGCGAAATCCTCAGGCCGAAGAGCGCCCAGATGGCGATCAGTCCCGCCATATAGAGTTCATAGGGCGCCGGTTCGCTGATGACGAAGCCGGACAGGAATATGCCGAGGAAGACCGCCGCTGACGAGATCAGCGCGATCAGCTTGGCGTTGACCGCCCCCAGTGGCAGCTCATGGGAAATCGCGCTCAATAGGCGTTTTCCGTGTTCAGCAACCGGATCGGCGTCAGGAACAGGATCCGCAAGTCGAACAGCAGCGACCAGTTCTCGATGTAATAGAGGTCGTACTCCGTCCGCATGCGGATCTTCTCGTTGGTGTCCATCTCGCCGCGCCAGCCATTGATCTGCGCCCAGCCGGTGACGCCGGGCTTGACCTTGTGGCGCGCGAAATAGCCGTCGACCACTTCGTTGTAGAGGAGGTTGTGCGACTGCGCGGCGATGGCGTGCGGGCGCGGGCCGACAAGCGACAGCGAGCCCAGCAGCGAGTTGAAGAATTGCGGCAGCTCATCGATCGAGGTCTTGCGGATGAAGCGGCCGACGCGGGTGACGCGCGGGTCGTTCCTGGTCACCGTCTGCTTGGCGGTCGGGTCCGACCGGTCCGTGTACATCGAGCGGAACTTGTAGACCTCGATGATCTCGTTGTTGAAGCCGTGCCGCTTCTGGTGAAACAGCACTGGTCCCTTGCTATCGAGCTTGATGGCGATGGCGGTCGCCAGCATCACCGGCGAGAACACGACGATGCCGATGAGGCTGAAGACGATATCGAAGGCACGCTTGGCGACCGAATCCCAGTCGTTGATCGGCTTGTCGAAGATGTCGAGCATCGGCACCGAGCCGATGTAGGAATAAGCGCGCGGACGAAATTGCAGCGCGTTCGAATGTGCCGACAGGCGGATATCGACCGGCAGCACCCACAGCTTCTTCAACAACTGCAGCACGCGCGATTCGGCCGTCAGCGGCAGTGACACGATCAGCATGTCGATGCGGGCGATGCGGGCGAACTCGATCAATTCCGAAATGGTGCCGAGCTTGGGATAGCCGGCGACGATGGGCGGCGAGCGCTTGTCGCCGCGATCGTCGAAAATGCCGCAGATACGGATGTCGTTGTAAGGCTGCTTTTCGACGGAGCGGATCAGGACTTCCGCCGCCTTGCCGCCGCCGACGATGACGGCGCGCCGCTCCATGCGGCCGTCGCGTGCCCAGCGCCGGATCAGCTTCGACATCACCAGCCTGAGGCCGAAGATGAGGACGAAACCGACGACGAACCAGGTGCCGAACAGCAGGCGCGAATAGTCCTCCGACATCTTCATGGCGAAGGCAGTCAGCGCCATCAGGGCGAAGGTACCGGCCCAGACCAGCAGGACGCGGCCAAAATTGGCGATCGGCCGCATCAGGGCAACAACCTGGTAGCAGTCCGTAACGTCGAGCAGCACCACGGCAAGGAACGACGTGGCGGCGATCGCCAGCGGGTACTGCCAGACGAGATAGTTGAAGAACCCGACGTAATAGAAATAGGAGCAGAGCCCGGACAGGAACAGCAGCCCGAATTCGACCATGCGCAGGACGCCGCTGACCATGATCGGCGACATCGTATCGCGCCTGTACTGCGACGCGACCTGGCGGGCGACGTCGTTCATGCCACCGGGCGTATCGCCGTCGGTCGGGGCGTCGAATTTGCGCACCGCCTCTGCTGAAAAGCGGCGCGCGGGGTCGATCTCGTTCATGGGGCTTTTCCGCAGGCTTCCCTGCGATGAATAGCAAAAGAGAGCTAAGAAACCCTTGAAACAACAGGTGGCTTTGGAACGGCTTGGGGTTTGCGGCCTACTTGTTCAGGGCGGCGAAATAGGCCTTCTCGATCTCGGCGGCCATCACATCGGCGCCGAAGCGCGCCTTGAGGCTGGCCTCATCGGGCATCAGGTTGCGATAGGCGGCGGGGTCGGCCAGCGCCTGGCTCATCTTGGCCGCAAGCTCGATCGGGTCAGGTCGGATCAGGGCAGGGGAACCGGCGCCGAAAATCTCCGGTATGCCGCCGACGGCCGTGGCGATCATCGGTTTTCCCGCGGCAAGCGCCTCGAGGACGATGTAGGGCATGGCCTCTGCGCGCGACGGAACGACCACGAGCGCCGCCAGCGCGAAGGCTTCCCTGGCCGGCATCGGCGGCAGGAAACGGACATTGCCGTCGAGCCCGAGGCGCTCCACTTGCCTGTGGTAGCGCGGCAGGTCGTCACCATCGCCCACCATGACCGCGGTAAGCGCGCGGCCAAGCTGGGGGCCGGCCGCGGCCAGCGCATCGATGAAGATGTCGGGTCCCTTCAGGTCGCGCATCATGCCGATATAGAGCAGATCGGCACCGTCGGCCCCGGTGACCACCGGCTCGAACTCGGCGGCGCGCAGGCCGTTGTAGACCAAGGTGTTCGGGATCGGCGGTTCGCCGACCTTGCGGCGATAGGTTCGCCTTTCGTAGTCGGAAACAAACAGCAGGCAGTCGGTGAAGCGGGCCATGAAGCGCTCGAGCGCGAAGAACAGCTTTCCGGTGGTCGTGTTCTCGTCATAGTGGAGGGAGCCACCATGCGGCGAATAAAGGCGGGCTACGCGAGACCTTGATACCCGCAACAATGAGCCGAACAGACGGGCATAGGCGCCACCCTTGGCGCCATGCCCGTGCAGCACGTCCGGCCGCAATTCCTTGATGATCCTGTAGGTGCGCCAGGCCGACGTCGCGTCGCCCGGGCCGACATGGCGTTGCATCGGCGTGCGATGGATGCCGAGCGCCAGCATGTCGTTCATCTGCTCGAACAGGCGTTCCTCGAACTCTCCGCCCGTCGTCGAATCGCAGACGATGCCGACCGAATGCCCGGCGGCGACCTGCGCCTCGGTCAGGTCGCGCACATGTCGGAAAATTCCTCCGACGGGTGAGCGAAAGCAATGGACGATCCTGAGGTTGTCCGCCACGTGGTGGTTCGTCAGAAGAGACGTTCGCGGACGTAGACGGTGTCTCCGGGCAGCAGCGGGTCGGAAGTGACCACGCGGCCGGTCATCACCTTGCCGTTGATGTCGCGGGTGATGTCGACGCTTTCCTGGTTGGCGCGCGGTGTGAAGCCGCCGGCAATGGCGATCGCCTTCTGCACCGTCAGGCCGGGGACATAGGAATATTGACCGGCAGCGCCCACTTCGCCCATGACGAAGATCGGCCGGTAGCGGTCGATCTCCACCGAGACGTCGGGATCGCGCAGATAGCCTTGTCGCAACTTGTCGGCGATTTCCTTTTCCATCTGCTGTGCGGTGTGGCCGCGTGCCGGTATGGCCCCGACCAGCGGGAAGGAGAGATAGCCGGATTGGTCAATGCTGTAGGTATTGGTCAGCCCGTCCTGCTCGAACACGGTGACGCGGACGCGGTCGCCGGCGCCGAGGCGGTAGGGCTGTTCGAGCACCTCATGGAAGGCTGCCGGCGTCGGCCGGTAGCTGGAGCAGCCGGCAAGCATCGACACGGCAAGCAGCGCGCGAAAGAGGGAAGCAGTGCTTTTCATGACCGGACACGTACCTTCGACTGGTCGCTGCAGCGTCGCAGCAAGCTCGGGGATCGAGTTCGTTATCATCCTGTTAGGGTTAATGGCCGGTAAAGGAGGCGGCGGATACGGCAGGCGGCAGCAAGAGTTTTTGCGGTCTTTGGCGGTTTTGTTTGTTGCCCTGCAGTAAACCCTAACGCAAGCTTACCGTGATCTTAACGGCTGAGTTACCATAGTTGTTTACGGTGCATCCTGACCCAGTACCGGAGTAGGGATGCATGTCCGTTCAGTCCGCGGCCGCAGATGTCGACGTCGATCTCAGGCAGCTCTTCGCCAGCCTGGCGAGGAACTGGCTGCGCATCCTCGTCGTCACGCTGGTGGTGACCGGCGCGGCTTTCGCGTTCGCATCGACGGCAACCCGGCACTACAAGGCCCAGGCACAAGTCGAGATCATTCCACGTGAATCGGTCTACACGCGGCCGGCCGGCAACAACGACACCGACAAGCCAATCCTCGATGAATCGGGCATTGCCACCCAGGTCCAGATAATTTCCTCCAATGACATCCTCAAGCAGGTGGCGCAGAAGCTCGATCTGGCAAAACTGCCTGAATTCGATGAAGCGGCAGGCATGTCATCGTTGAGTCGCCTGCTGGTTCTGGTCGGGTTGAAAAGCGACCCGATGGACGTACCGGTCGACGAGCGCGTCCTGAAGAAGATGCGTGAGAAGCTCAACGTCTATGGCGTTGAAAAGACCCGCATTGTCGCCATCGAGTTTTCTTCGCAGGATCCAACGCTCGCAGCGGCGATCCCTGACGCCATCGCCGCCGCCTATATCGCTGGGCAAGGGACAGCCAAGCTCGAATCCAATGCCGCTGCCGCTGATTTTCTGGCGCCGGAGATCGCCGACCTGCAGCAGCAGGTCAAGGCCGCCGAGGCCAAGGTCGCGACCTACCGCGCCCAGTCCGATCTTCTGATGGGTGGCAACAACTCGGTGCTGGCCACGCAGCAGCTTGCGGAGCTGTCGAGCGAACTGTCGAAAGTGCGTGGCAATCGTGCCTCGGCGGAAGCGACCGCGGACAACGTGCGCAAGGTGCTGCGGAATGGCGGTTCGCTGGATACGGTGCCGGAAGTCCTGGCATCGGACCTGATCCAGCGTCTGCGTGAGCGACAGGTCGAATTGCGCTCCAACATCGCCGATCTTTCCACGACCCTGCTCGGCAATCATCCGCGCATTCGCGCGCTGAAATCGCAACTGGCCGATCTCGATGCACAAATCCGCGGTGAAGCCGAGAAGATCATAAAGGGCCTGATGGCGCAGGCCGATACGGCCAAGGCGCGCGAGAGCCAGCTTGTCGCTGATGTCAATACGCTGAAGGCGGCTTCTGCGCGCGCCGGCGAACAGCAGGTCGATCTCGACGCCCTGCAGCGCGACGCCGCCGCCAAGCGCCAGCAACTCGAGCTTTATCTGACCAATTACCGCGAAGCGGCTTCGCGCCAGGATCGCAAGTATCTGCCCGTCGACGCCCGGATTTCCTCAAAGGCCTCGGTGCCGTCCGAGCCCTATTTCCCGAAGGTCCTGCCGATCGTCAGCGCCGCTTTCGTCGCATCGCTGCTGATCATGGCCATTGTGACGCTTCTGCAGGAGCTGTTTTCGGGCCGCGCGATGCGACCGGCGGCGGGTGCCCGTTTCGAGCCGATCGACGAGGTCGCGATGCCGGTGGTCCGCCAGGAACCTGCCGCCCTTCAGGAGATGGGAGAACATCCCCCTGAAGCGGTGGTCGAGCCCGACAAAGCCTCGATGCCCGACACAACTGCAATGCCCGATACCGTCGCGCCCGATACGGCCGAGGTGCCTGGCATGGTTGCTATGCCCGAGGCGGTGCCAGCCGAGCGCAGGGCTGCCGAGCCCGAACCGGCACGTTCCAGACTGGGTGAGATCGACATCGAAAAGGCGGCTGAGAAACTGATCGCAAGCGGGGCCGCGCGCGCCATATTCGTCTCTCCGGAGGGCGATGAGGCAGCCGCATCGGCGGTCCTGGTGGCGCGCGAGGTCTCCGACGCCGGGCTGCGCGTCTTGTTGCTGGACCTGACCGCGTCGGGGGCAGCCTCGCGGCCGATGCTGGACAGCGGTCTTTTCCCCGGCATCACCAACCTGCTCGCTTCGGAGGCGCAGTTCACCGACGTCATCCACGCCGATCTCTACTCGGACTGCCACGTCATTCCCGTCGGCACCGCCGATCCGGTCCGCGCCATGCGCGCCGCCGATCGGCTGCCGATCATCATGCAGTCGCTGACCACCGCCTATGACCTGGTCGTTGTCGAATGCGGACCGGCCGATGCGCAAGGCATCGGTCGTCTGGCCGGCGATGCCACCGAGGTCTTGCTCTCGATGCTGGAACCGGATGACGAGGTGGCACAGGCTGCGGTCAAGCTGATTGAAAACGGCTATCCCGACCTGACATTGGTGACGCCGCTCGGCCACGAGCCGCCAGGCAATCCGGTACCGGGACGGCGCTCCGCCGCGTAAAGGAGCCGTGGATCGCCCGCGGAAGCCTGTCAGAAGTCCAGTTCTATCCCAGTTCCAGGGTCGTCACGCCGAATATCCGGTGCGGGCCGAGCTTCGGGGGCGGACCTTTGTACATGCGGGTGGTGGTAAAGGTCGGTGAGAAGCCTCCCGCTTCGAGCGCGGCGATGAAGTCCACCTTGGCGGCCGGAACGTCGATGTGAAGGTCTTCGCCCTCGCACGCACCCGCCAACCCCTCCAGCAGGTGCAGCGCGACCCCAATGTCGTCGGCAAACAGCGGGCCGATCTTGAAGCCATTGCGGCACGAGCGCGCCACGGCATAGCCTGTCGTTCCAAGAGATGTGATCGCCGCCAGCGCGTGGTGGGGCGGCTGCAGCCATCGCCGCAGGAAGGCGCGCCGGGGGGCGGGAAAGCAATGGGCATCATAGGCGATGATGTCGGGCACGAGCTCGGTCTTCACCGTCCTTAGTCCGTCGGCCTTGACCGGCGGGCCCCCCTTGCGGCCGCTGTAGCGGATGGTCTCATAGGACGGGCTGAAGCCCTTGCGCCGGTAATTGGCCTGCTGCTCTGCCACCCCGTCGAGGCCGACAGTGCGACCGGCAAGTCTCTTCATGCCAGCGTTCCAGACCGCCTTGCCGAAGCCCTTGCCGCGCTTGTCCGGCCGGCAGATGTAGAGGCCGATGAAGCCGAATTCACGGCCATAGGCCACCGCCGAGATCGCCGCGACCATTTCGTTGCCGACGAAGGCGCCGATGAAGCCTTCGGGGTCCGCGGCCTGGAACATCGCCGCGTCTTCGAGACCAGGGTTCCAGCCTTCCGCCGCTGCCCAGTCGACGAGGACCGTCAGTTCCTGCAGCGACAGCGTGCGGATGGTCGGCTTCATTGCGCTCACTCCGCTGCGACGGCTCCGGGTGAGAAGGACTTCAGCACACCACGATAGGGCTTGGCCAGCGGGCTCGCATAGGCGCCGCGCTTCGATGTCGACAGGCCGAGTGCGATCAGCGCCTCGGCCTGCTTCAGCGCCGCGCCGACGCCGTCGATGACCGGCAGTTCGAATTCCGCCTGCAGCCGGTGCGCGAGATCGGCCATGCCGGCACAGCCAAGCACAATGGCTTCGGCGCGGTCCTCGTCGATGGCCCGGGCGATTTCGTCGCGCAGCTTCGCGACCGCGCCCGATGCCGGATCTTCGAGCGCAAGCACCGGAATGTCGGCGGCGCGCACGCGCGCCCGTCCCGCCATGCCGTAGCGCTGCACCAGCGCCTCGACCGGCACGCGCGAGCGGTCGGTGGTGGTGACGACGCTGAAGCGCTGGGCGATGAAGGACGCCATGCTGAGGGCCGCCTCGCAGATTCCAATGACGGGAATCGCGGCCATGGCGCGCGCCGCATCGAGGCCAGTATCGTCGAAGCAGGCGATGATGGCCGCCTGCGCGCCGCGCCGCTCACCGGCAGCGATTTCCATCAGCAGCCCAGGAACGGCGAGCGCCTCGTCATAATAGCCTTCGATCGAGGCCGGCCCCATCGATGAGGTCACGGCGACGACTTCGGTCCAGGCGCCGGCGGCCGCGCGCGCCGCCGCCGCGATGGTCTCGGTCATGCTGGCCGTCGTGTTGGGGTTCACAACCAGTATGCGCACGATCAAGCTCTCGCCCGGCGGCGGCCGACATAGACGATGGCGCCCAGCGTTGCCAGGATCACCAGGAAGGAAAACACGGTCGTCACCGTGCCCAGCGCATAGAGCACCGGCGTCGTCACATTGGTCGTCATGCCGTAGATTTCCAGCGGCAGCGTGTTGAAGGTGCCCGACGTCATCAGCGTGCGGGCGAATTCATCGTAGGACAAGGTGAAGCCGAACAGGCCGACGCCGATCAGGCTCGGCGCGATCATCGGCAGCACGACATGGACGAAGGTCTGCCAGGAGGTGGCGCCCAGATCGCGCGCGGCTTCCTCATAGGCAGGCGAGAAGCGGTTGAAGACGGCAAACATGATCAGCACGCCGAAGGGCAGCGTCCAGGTCAGATGCGCGCCCAAGGCCGATGTGTACCAGGCCGGGCGAAAGCCGATCTGCTGGAAAACGACGCCGATGCCGAGCGAAATGATGATCGAGGGCACGACGAGGCTGGCGACGGCGAGGTAGAACAGGGCTGTGGCGCCGCGGAATTTCCGGCGGAAGGCAAGACCCGCGAGCAGCGACACCACGACGGTGACGATCATCACCATGACGCCCAGCACCAGCGAACGCCTGAAGCTGCCGCCGAAATCGCCGACCGCCTGGCGTTCGAACAGATTGGCGAACCAGTGCAGCGAGACACCATTGAGCGGAAACGTCAGTCCGCCCTCGGGCCCCTGGAAGGACAGGATCAGGATCGCCGACAGCGGGCCATAGAGGAACAGCACGAAGAGCGTGAAGAACACGGCCAGCACGTAGAATTCGAAGGTGCGTTTTTCGTGGCTCACGTCACAGTTCTTTCCTGATATCGACGATGCGCAGGATGCCGGCGACCATCAAGAGCACCAGCACCAGGAGCACGACGGCGTTGGCGGCGGCCGCCGGATATTGCAGCAGCGACATCTGGTTCTTCATCATCAGCGCCACCGAGGCGCTCTGCCCGCCCGACATCACCTGCACGGTGGAGAAATCCGCCATCACCAGGGTGACGACGAAGATGGTGCCGATCGCCATGCCCGGCTTGGCCAGCGGAATGATGACGTTCCACAGCACCTGCCAGCCCGAAGCGCCGGCGTCGCGGGCGGCCTCGACCAGCGAACGGTCGATGCGCATCAGCGTGTTGAAGATCGGCGTCACCATGAACAGCGTGTAGAGATGCACCATCGCCAGCACGACGGCGAATTCGGAATAGAGCAGCCATTCGATGGGCTTGGGCACGATGCCCAGATGCACCAGCGTCGAGTTGATCAGGCCGTTGCGGCCGAGCACCGGGATCCACGAGATCATGCGGATGATGTTGGACGTCAGGAACGGCACGGTGCAGACCAGGAACAGCACCATCTGCATGGCCGTGGTGCGGATGTGGAAGGCGAGGAAATAGGCGACCCAGAAGCCGATGAACAAGGTCAGCGCCCAGACGATGGCCGCGAATTTGATGGTGTTGAGATAGGTCTTCCAGGTGACCCAGGAGCCCAGCACATCGGAATAGTTGGTGGTCAGGAAGTCCGGGTACATGGCGGCGAAGTCGTAGTCCCAGAAGGAGACGACGACGATCATGATGATCGGCAAAAGCAGGAACGCACCGAGGATCAGCGCCAGCGGCGCCGATTGCAGATAGGGCGTGACGGCGCCGAGGGAGAAGCGGCGTCGCCTGGCGGGTTTCGCGGCGGCGATTGCGGGACGTTCGAGCGCGACGGTCATCAATGCTCCCGGTGCAGGTTCGCGGTACGGGCGGAGCGGCCTTTCCTTCTCCCGCAAGGGGAGAAGGTGGCCGAGCGAAGCTCGGTCGGATGAGGGTGTTCCATCTTGGCAATGACGGCACTCCGTCCAACATCCCTCATCCGTCTTGGCACTGCGCGCCAATCCACCTTCTCCCGCAAGGGGAGAAGGCGGCGGCGCCGGCTCTTCCTTACGCCGCGATGAACTCGTTCCAGCGCTTCACCATGTAGCGGTCTTCGTCCATGACGGAGTTCCAGCAGGCGACATGGCCCATGCGCTCCTCGAACGAGCCGCCGTCGCGCAGGGCGCCGGCCTTTTCCATGACGGTGCCGTCGGGCGCCTTGATGTCGCCCTTGGCCGGCTTGCCCTCGATCCAGTAGCCCCACTCGTCCTCGGTCATGAACTTCTTGGCCGAGACCATGTTGGCCGAGTAGTAGCCCTGGCGGTTGAGATAGCCGCCGACCCAGCCCGACGTGTACCAGTTGATGTATTCATAGGCCGCGTCGAGTTGCGCGCCCGAGAGATGCGCCGCCAGCCCGAGGCCGCCGCCCCATGAACGGTAACCTTCCTTGAGCGGCTGGAAGCGGCAGGCGATGCCCTTGGAACGGACGGCGGCGACAGCCGGCGACCACATCGACTGGATGACCACTTCGCCCGACGCCATCAGGTTGACGCTCTCGTCGAATGATTTCCAGAAGGCGCGGAACTGGCCGCCCTGCTTGGCCTTGATCAGGAAGTCGATGGTCTTGTCGATCTCCTCCTTGGTCATGTTGCCCTTGTCGGCATATTTGATGTTGCCCATGGCTTCCATGATCATGGCGGCGTCCATGATGCCGATGGAAGGGATGTTGAGGATCGCGGTCTTGCCCTTGAACGCCGGGTCCATGATGTCGGCCCAGGTGGTGATGTCGCGGCCGACGAGATCGGGGCGGATGCCCAGCGTGTCGGCGTTGTAGATGGTCGGCACCATGGTGAACCAGTTGGTCGGCGCCTTGGCGAACACCTTGCTGTCCTGCGCCTCGACGAAGCCGACCGTATGCGGCGCGGTGCCCTGGGCAATCACGCTGTCGGGCGTCAGCTTGCCGGTTTTGAACAGCGGCACCAGCTCGTCGTAATATTTCAGCTTGCTGACATCCATCGGCTGCAGCACACCGGTGGGGAACACCTTCTTGCAGATCCAGTATTCGATGTCGGCGATGTCGTAACTGTCGGGCTGGGTCACGGCGCGCTGGGCGGCGGCGTCGGAATCGGTCGCCGTCATCTCCAGCGTGATGCCGAGATCGGCCTTGCACTTGTCGGCGATGGCATTGAGGTTCGACACGCCGGTGCCGAACTGGCGCAGCGTGATGTTGGACTGCGCCCAGATCGTCGGGAAGCCGGTGATGGCGCCGGAGCCGGCGGCGAGGCCGACGGCGGCCGCACCTGTCTTGAGCAATGAGCGGCGCGATATGCCCGTCTTGGCTTGCGTGATGTCTGTCATGTCTATTCCCCTTTCTTGTTCTGCTTCGTTGACGTCATGAATGAAGGCGGCCGAGGACGATCGCGTCCTGTGGATCCCAGGCGAGCGGTACGGCGTCGCCGATGGCGACCGGTTTGGCGAAGAAGTCGGAATCGTCGACGATGACCGTGAAATCGCCGATGCCGGCGCCAGTGACGGAGAGCTTCACCGTGGCGCCGCGGTATTCGATGTTGGAGACGATGCCGGTGAAGCCGAGGCCGGGCGAGGGTGCGTCGCCGATGCGCACATGGTCGGTGCGGATGGCGATGTCGATCGGCTGCCCTGCCTCCTGTGGTTTCCCGCTGGCGGCGAGCGAGCCGCCGCCATTGATGTCGAAGACGACCATGCCGTCTTGGCTGCCGGTGACGCGGCCGGAGATGACATTGTGGTCGCCCATGAAGCGCGCGACGAAGGCGGTGGCCGGCCGCTCGAACACGTCGCGCGGCGGGGCCGCCTGCTCGATGCGGCCGTCATTCATCACCACGATCAGGTCGGCAAGCGCCATCGCCTCCTCCTGGCTGTGGGTGACGTGCACGAAGGTGATGCCGAGCGACGTCTGCAGTTTCTTCAACTCGGCGCGCATGCGGATCTTCAGGAACGGGTCGAGCGCCGACAGCGGTTCGTCGAGCAGCAGCGCCTCGGGATCGGTGATCAGCGCACGCGCCAGCGCCACGCGCTGCTGCTGGCCGCCGGAAAGCTGCGCAGGGCGGCGCGTGGCATAGGCCTCCATCTGCATCAGCTTGAGCATATCCAGCGCCTTGGCACGGCGCTGTTCCTTGTCGACGCCCTTCATCTTGAGGCTGAAGGCGACATTGTCGATGAGGTCGAGATGCGGGAACAGCGCATAGGACTGGAACATCATCGCCGTGCCGCGCTTGGCTGGCGGCAGGTCGGTGACGACGGTGTTGCCGAGGCGGACATCACCGCTCGAGATGCTCTCGTGGCCGGCGATCATGCGCAGCGTCGACGTCTTGCCGCAGCCGGAAGGACCAAGCAGACAGCAATAGGTGCCAGCGGGGATCTTCAGGCTGATGTCCTCGACGGCGGTCGTCGTTCCATAGACTTTCGAAACGGACACGATGTCGATTTCGGCGGCTTTGGACATCAGGCTTCCCCGTTTGGTCGCATTAACCAAAGCATCATGCGTGCCAACCGCGAGGTGAGCGGCCAAGCGATTGAATCGTTGGCAGAATCTGGATTCTGGATCGTCGCTCACAGAATGGGCTGGGTTGTGCGTTGCACAAATTATGGGCTATTGTGGGCGATATGCACAAAAATCGTATGCAATCTTTTTTGCCTTCGTGTTCACTTTGCCTCTCGTGCTGGCCTCGCGAGTCGCGTTAGAAGGGGGCAGGACAATTTCCGCCATGAACATCGCCGACCAGGTTTATTCAGCCGCCGACAGCGCCACGCAGGATCGCGCCCAGACGATCCGCGACCAGCTGCGCGACGCCATTGTCGATCGCAGGCTGGCGCCAGGCACCAAGCTGTCGGAAGGCGAGGTCGGCACGTTGTTCGATGTTTCCCGCACTGTCGCACGCGCTGCCCTGCAGATGCTGTCCTTCGAAGGGCTGGTGCGCACCGAGCGCAACCGTGGCGCCTTCGTCGCCAACCCGTCGCCGGAGGAGGCGCGCCAGGTATTCGCCTCGCGCCGGCTGATCGAGCCGGGCATCGCCATCGCCGCCTGCGGGCGCGTCGCCGCCGCCGACATCGTCGCCTTCAAGGCGCAGCTCGACGAGGAGGGGCGCTTCATCGCCGAGCGCGGCCCACATGCGCGACGCTCCGAAATCAAGGCGTCGGGCGACTTCCATCTGCTGCTGGCCTCGGTTGCCGGCAATGCTATCCTGCTGCGCTTCATGGAGGAACTGGTGGCGCGCTCGTCGCTGGTCATCGCCCTTTATGGACGATCCGGCGCGTCAGCCTGCGGGCATAGCGAGCACACCGGCATCGTCGGCGCGCTGGAGAGCCGCGATTCCGGGCTGGCGAGCCGGCTGATGCTGCACCACATCGACCATATCGAGGCGGATCTCGATCTGCGCGTCAGGGCCGGCCCGGCGCTCAGGGAAGCCCTGAACTTCTGAGGCCCGGAGCATGGTCCCGGAAAGTGGATACCGGTTTTCGGAAGACATCATGCTCAAACAAGCAGATAGAGCCTCATCCCGATTCCATCGGGGATGAAACGGGCTCTAGCCTTCGTCCTCGGTGCGAGCCGCTGTCTGTCCTGCCGCCTTGCGGCGCAGCATCTTGGTCAGCTTCCAGACCGTCGGGCTGTTCTTGATGAAGGCCTTCAGCCGCGCACCTTGCCGGAGCGTCAGCGCCAGCGCGCGGCCCTTCAGGGTCAAGGGAAACAGCACTTCGAAATGCTGGGTTTCGATATCGCACCACAGCCGCTTGTAGGGCTCGTCGCCGACGGAGAAATCATAGACCTCGAAACCGGTCTCGCAGGCTTCCTGGATGTTGTCGAAGAACAGGAAGTCGCCGGGGCTGGTGTGACCGAGATCGTCCTCGGCGATCGCTCCGAACTCGCAGATCAGGCGCTTGCCCGAACGGCTCGACCCTGTGATGGCACGCAGCTTGCCGGCAACCTCGAGCCCGTGCAGCACGAAGGAAGGCTTGTCCTCGGCAAGCGCTTGCGTGAACAGCGCGCGGAAGA
Organism: Mesorhizobium sp. Mes31; assembly: GCF_024519675.1. NCBI lineage: Bacteria > Pseudomonadati > Pseudomonadota > Alphaproteobacteria > Hyphomicrobiales > Phyllobacteriaceae > Mesorhizobium > Mesorhizobium sp. Mes31. The sequence continues at coordinate 143,987 of NZ_JALJRL010000005.1, forward strand.
AGGCACGCACTTGCTCGTCGGCGAAGACGTTGGTGATGCCCATCTTGCGAAAGCGGAACTCCTTCATCTCGAAGAAGGCGTCGAGCAGCCTGTTCACCTCGTCCGCAGTGGTGGCCTCGATGCGGCGATGGCTGCCGACGACCTCGAACTTGCGCATCTGCGAGCGGTGCTTCTTGCGCTTGCGCTTGCCGCTGGCGCGCAACAGCAGCGCATCGAAGCCATCGGTGAGATCAACAGCCAGCGACAGGTTGGGGCTGGCGAAATGGTCAAACGCGGCGAGTGGATTGGCGACGCCATCGAGATCGGGCAGCAATCTTTCCAGTGCCAGGAGATCAATGTCCGGACGTGCCCTGGCAATGGCGGTCAGCATCGATCGGATGGCCGGGATATCCGGCCTGGCCAGCCATTGCGGATCGACGGCGATGAAATTGCCGTTGGCGTGGCGCCCACCCATGAAGCGGGCGACGCGGAACGGTCCGGTGCGGCTGACCTCCAGGGCCAGCGAGAAGACCGGCCTGCCTTCGGCGCTCAGCGTCGCGACGAGCAGATCCGGTCCGAGCTGCGCGGCCCAGTTCAGGACCCAGGCAGCACTCTGCGCCGGCGCAAACAGCGCCGAGCGGCAGAACTCGGCATAGGCCGCGAGGCCCTCGGCGGACACCACGGATGTCGACGGCCCGGCCTGGTCCCGCGGCAGGGCGCGGGGCGACGCCTCGGTTGCCGCAAGCCGATTGCCGTCAAATGACGCTGTTGCGTCAACCATACCTCAATCCTTAGGGCGTATTGATCGCGATTTGGGGGTTCGCGTAGGCGCATTCCGTGCTTGGATCAGCCTAGGCGCAAAAGGTGAATGAATGATCGACGGAGGCGAGGCAATCCGGAAACTGGCGCTGAACGTCGCCCGCTATACCGGTCTCGCACCGCTGGCCAAGCCGTTCATCGGCGGCATTGGCGCCATCCTGATGCTGCACCGCGTCACCGCGACGCCGGAAAAGCCTGACAGCGTCAACCGGCATCTGAATATCGCGCCCGGCTTCCTTGACGCCGTGATCGCCGACATGAAGGCGGGCGGCTATGCCTTCGTCTCGATGGACGAAGCGGTTGAGCGCATCAAGGCGGGCGGCAAGGGCGGTCAGTTTGCCACCATCACCGCCGACGATGCCTATCGTGACAACATGACCGAGGCATTGCCGGTGCTGGAAAAGCACGGCGCGCCGATCACCATCTATGTCGCGCCCGGGCTGATCAGCGGCACCGCCTATCTGTGGTGGGATGTGGTCGAGGACATCGTCAATGCGGGCACCCGGCTGACCTTGAACACACCAGGCGGGCCGTTGACGGTCGACTGTTCGACCCCGGCCAAAAAGCTTCAGGCCAACGCACGCCTGCACGCCTACCTCACCTCGGAAGTCCGCGAGGAGGACCTGCGGGCCGTGCTGCGTGACCTGGCGAATGCAACAGGCGTCGACGCTGACGGCCCGCGTCTGCGGACACTGATGAACTGGGATGAAATCCGAGGCATGGCCGCGCATCCGTTGGTGACGATCGGCGCCCATACGATCAGCCACAGCAATCTGAAGCGGCTTTCCGAAGCCGATGCGCGCCACGAGATCGGCGCCGTGCGCGGCCTGTTGCAGGCTGAACTCGGCGAAGAACCGCGTCATTTCGCATATCCCTATGGCTATGCCAGTGCCGTAGGCTGCCGCGAAGTCGGGTTCGCCCGCGACGCCGGCTATACCTCCGCCGTGACGACGCGCCACGGTGTGCTGCGCGCCGAACATGCCGGCTTCCTGCACGCCTTGCCGCGCATTTCCGTCAACGGCCGCTACCAGAGTCTCGCCCACATCCGCACCATGCTGTCGGGCGTGACGACGCCGCTCGCCAACGCCGGCAAGATGCTCGTGACGATCTGACGCCAGCAGGCAGGCTTCCGGCTCAGCGCTTGGCCGGTGGCTCCAGCATCAACCACTTGATGATGCCCATCGCCGGCAGCACCCAGAGCAGGCCGCTCAGCAGGAAGAACAGGAAGTGCACCCACGGCCCCGACTCCGACAGCCGGGCGACCGCGAAGATCGATGCGAGCAGCGCATAGATGATGACCAGCGCCACCAGTAGAAACATTCCGATCAGCTTTTTCAGGCGCACGGGCATGGATGGCCTCCTGGTCGAGGCTGTCGGGAACCCGGACAAGGATCCCGGCGAGCTCAGGGTGTTGGCATCGCATAGGCCTTGACGTGAAGCGGTGCAACCCGACAGACGCGGCGCGACGGCGTGCCGCGCCGCCTGGTCTTGCCAGCACGGGTGCGATGGTCCACCAATCCGCAAAACCAACCTGCCGGGACAAGACCATGGCTGCCATATCAGCTGCCGCGCCATTCGTGGCCCGCGACCGCGACCTGCACAACCGGGCGCTGCTGCGCGGCTGGCTCTATGTCGTGCTTCTGGTGCTGTTCGCGCTGGTGCTGGTCGGCGGCGCCACGAGGCTCACCGATTCCGGCCTGTCGATCACCGAGTGGAAGCCGATCCACGGCGTCATACCGCCGCTCAACGATGCCGAGTGGCAAGAGGAATTCCAGCTCTATCAGCAGATCCCGCAATATGCCGAGCTCAACAAGGGCATGAGCATCGAGGCGTTCAAGTCGATTTTCTGGTGGGAGTGGGCGCATCGTATCCTGGCGCGCAGCGTCGGTCTGGTCTTTGCCTTGCCGCTGCTGTTCTTCTGGGCAACGCGCCGCATCGAACGCGGCCTGGGGCCGAAACTGGCGGGCATTCTCCTCCTTGGCGGACTGCAGGGCGCCATCGGCTGGTGGATGGTAGCCTCCGGTCTGGTCGACCGGGTTTCCGTCAGCCAGTACCGGCTGGCGACCCACCTGACGCTGGCGGCGCTGATCTTTACGGCGACCATGGTCGTTGCACGCGGGCTGGCGCCGCATTCCGAACCCGCCGCCGATCGTTCGACGCAGAGGCTGGCCGGCTTCATCGTGCTTCTGGCGCTGATCCAGATCTATCTCGGCGGCCTGGTGGCCGGGCTCGATGCGGGCCTCAGCTACAACACCTGGCCGCTGATGGACGGCAAGCTGATACCGGGTGATCTGCTGATCCTCGAGCCGGCGTGGCGCAATTTCTTCGAAAGCCCGAAGACGGTGCAGTTCGTCCATCGCCTCGGTGCCTACACGGTTTTCGCCGTCGCGCTCTGGCACATGATTGCGACGCGGACGCGCCTGCCGGGATCAACCCACGCCCGCCGCGCGACGCTGCTGTTCCTGCTGGTGCTGGTCCAAGCCTCGATCGGCATCGGCACTCTGCTGATGCAGGTGCCGCTGCACATGGCGCTGACACATCAGGGTTTTGCGCTTGTCGTGCTGGGTTTTGCCGCCGCGCATTGGCGCGGCACCAAGGGTGCCTATCCCTTGCCGCACGAAATCGCGCTCAGGAACTGATCCGAAGCCGAGCGGCCGGTCACATCCAGAAGGCGTTGGACTGCGTGGTTTTCTCACCGTCGAATTCCGCCTGGCGCAAAGCGGCGGCGGATGGCGTTGATTGGCTCTCAGCGGCCTTGGCAGCCTTGTCGGCGTCGGCGGCCCTGAGCGCGTCAAGTTTAGCCTGGGCGGTCGCGATATCCTGCTGCACCTGGGCAGCCTGAACCTGATCCTTGATCGCCTTGGCCTGGTCTTCCAAATCCTGGATCTGCTTTTCGAGCGCGGCCTCCTGGGCTGCATTGCTCGACGAGATGGACGAGGAATACTGGGTTGCCGAGGAACCCGAGATCGCACTGACCATGACAAATCCCTAGTGGAAGCCAGGATACGTCAATAGCCCATCATGGTGAACAAGCGGTTACGACTGCCGGCGAGCCATCCGCGCGCCGGACCTTCCAGATCCGGCTCGAGAGGTTTTCAGCAATGAGTTCGCGCACTGATTTTCCAGCGCGTCGGAAATACCGGTGCGTCCATCAGAGCCCGAGCATCAGGTCCATGTTCTGGACGGCGGCGCCCGAGGCACCCTTGCCGAGATTGTCATAGACCGCCAGCAGCAGCGCCTGGGCGCGTTTGTCGTTGGCGAAGACGTAGACCTTCATCCGGTTGGTGCCGTTATAGATCTCCGGATCGATCTCCGGCATGCGTTCCAGATGCGCATAGGGCGCCACCTCGACCACGCCGCCCTTGATGGCGGCGAAATGGTCGGCGATGGCCGCGTGAAGCTCCGCACCCGTCGGCACGTGGTCGAGGCCACCGAGCTGCAGCGGCACCACGGTGATCATGCCTTGCGCGAAATTTCCTACCGCCGGCTGCATGATCGGGTCATGCGACAGCCTGGCATAGGCCCGCAGTTCCGGCACGTGCTTGTGCTGCAGGGTCAGGCCATAGGGCAGGAACTCCGAGGCATCCTCGCCCTTGGCGACGTAATCCTCGATCATCGGCCGACCGCCGCCCGAATAGCCGGAAATGCCATTGACCGTGATCGGGAAATCCGCCGGCAACAGGCCGGCGGTGACCAGCGGCCGCAATGTCGCGATCGGTCCCTGGGGCCAGCAGCCGGGGTTGGCGACGCGCTTCGCCGAGGCGATCGTCTTCGCCTGTTCCTTGTCCATTTCGGCGAAGCCATACGCCCAGCCTTCTGCCACGCGATGCGCCGTCGACGCGTCGATGACCTTGGTGGTGTCGTTGGCGATCAGCGAGACGCTTTCCTTCGCCGCATCGTCCGGCAGGCACAGGATCGCGATATCGGCGGCATTGAGGAATTCGGCACGCGCCGCCGTTTCCTTGCGGCGCTCGGCAGGAATGGAAATGATCTCCAGATCGCCGCGCTCGGCAAGCAGCGCGCGAATCTGCAGGCCAGTGGTGCCGTGCTCGCCGTCGATGAAGATTTTCGGTTTCATTGCCTGATCAAATTCCCTGATATTTCAAGACTATATGCCTTGACCATGATTCACTGTGGCACCGTTGTGATTGCCGTTGTTGTTCATCTCTTCAAGCCGGGCCTTTCGCTCCGCCAGCAGGCCGAGATACTGCATGGCCACCATCGAGCCGGCGATCGCCGTTATATCGGCGTGATCATAGGCCGGCGCAACCTCCACGACATCGGCGCCGACAATATCGACCTGGTTGAGCTGGCGCAGCGTCGACAGGATCTTCGCCGAGGACGGCCCGCCCGCAACCGGCGTGCCGGTGCCGGGCGCATAGGCCGGATCGAGGCAGTCGATGTCGAAGGTGAGATAGGTCTTCCTGCCGCCGGTGCGGTCGACGATGGCGTAGGCGATGTCGGACGCCCGCATCTCCTCGATCTCGTGGCCGTAGAGGATCTTGATGCCGAATGTATCAGGCGCATGGGTGCGAATGCCGATCTGGATCGAGCGGTCTGGATCGATGATGCCTTCATTGACGGCGCGGCCGACGAAGGATCCATGGTCGATCCGCTTGCCGTCGTCCGGCCAGGTATCCTGGTGGGCATCGAACTGCACCAAAGCGAGTGGACCGTGGATGGCGGCATGCGCCTTGAGCAGCGGCCAGGTCACGAAATGGTCGCCACCCAACGTCAACAGGAAGGCGCCTGACTTCAGGATCTTCGCCGCCTCGCGTTCGATCGTCCCCGGCGTCTTCTGGTGGTTGCCCGAGTCGAGCAGGCAATCGCCATAGTCGACCACCGCCAGATGCTCGAACAGATCGCGTGAGAACGGGTATTGCGGGTCGTTGTCGAGGATCGCCGAGGCGCGGCGAATCGCCTGCGGCCCGAAACGGGCTCCGGGCCGGTTGGTGACGGCGGCGTCGAACGGAATGCCCCATACCACCGCGTCCGCGCCCTTCACGTCCTTCGTGTATTTGCGCCGCATGAACGACAGCGCGCCGGAATAGGTCGGCTCGAGGGCGCCGCCCGTTTTGGAACGGGCGGTGAAGGCGTGGTCGATATTCTTGTTCGCCATTACGGATCCTCGTTTTTCATCGGGGTGCAACAACTACAGAACCGGCACGGAAGATGCCAGTCACAGCTTGGCGAGACGAAATGGCGCCGCTCGAGTGCCGCGGCAAGACAGGATTTGTATCATCATGACGCAGACGGCGTTCCTCAATCCTTCTCGCGTCATGATGTCGACCCACGCCGGCACGATCGCGGGCGAACGCTTCCTGGTTCTCGATTCGTGGCGCGGCATCTGCGCGCTTCTGGTGGCGCTGTTCCATTTCCCGACCGCTTCGATGGTTTCGCAAAGCGCCTTCATCGGTTCGTCCTACCTTTTCGTCGACTTCTTCTTCGTTCTCTCCGGTTTCGTCATCGCCAGCAGTTATGGCAATCGGCTGAATCAGCCGGAAGAGGTCGCGCGCTTCGCGCTGGTCCGTTTCGGCCGCATCTACCCGCTGCATCTCATCATGCTTGCCGCCTTTGCCGGTTTCGAGCTGCTGCGGCTGATGCTGCCGCAACTGCATGGCACCGGCGCCGCTCCTTTCACCGGTGGCTTCGATCTCAAGAGCCTGGTTGCCAATCTGCTGTTGCTGCAGGGTGTCGGTTTCGAGGATCAATTGACCTGGAATGCGCCTAGCTGGAGCATTTCGGCGGAGTTCTTTGCCTATCTCCTGTTTGCGGGCGTGGTCTTCGTCGCCGGCGCGCGCGCCTGGGTGTGGTTCGTCGCCGCCGCGGTCACCGCGCCGCTGTTCCTGCTCGGATTTTCCACCCGTCATATGGATGTGTCTTTCGATTTCGGCTTCATCCGCTGCCTGTACGGCTTCTCGCTGGGTGCCTTGCTGGCCTGGTTTCAGCATGATTCCATTGCAGGGGCACGACAGGCGCTCGCCAGGGGTGGCCCGCGCGTGGCATGGACCGTTGCCGAGATCGTCATGGTGGCGGTCATCGTGCTTTTTGTCTCGCTGGCGGGCGACAGTGATCTCGGCATCGCGGCACCCCTGGTGTTCGCGCTGGCGCTGTTTCTCTTCGCCCATGAGGGCGGCTGGGTCAGTGCCTTGCTCCGGACGCCGTTTATGCTGAGGCTCGGCGCGCTGTCCTACTCGATTTACATGGTCCATATCTTTGTCCAGTCGCGGCTGATCAACGTCGCCGGGCTCGTCGAGCGCAAGCTCGGGCTCGGCCTGATCGGCGACATCGTGCTGCGCGGCCAGCCCGCGATGGGCTTTGGCACCGGCTGGATGGGGTCCATGGCGATCATCGTCATGCTCGTCGCCACCATTGCCGTTTCCTGGATCACTTGGCGCTTTGTCGAAATGCCCGCCATGGCTTGGTTCCGCCGGCTTTCGAAACGCATCTGACGCTCGGCTCTCGCGAGCATGGTTCCGAAAAGTGGAACCGGTTTTCGGGAAAGACCATGCTCAAACAAGACATCCGCTAGCCGGCTTCGTTCACCTGGATGTCACGGGCATCGCCTATCCGGGTCTCGATCCGGCAAGGAGCGATTCTCGATGCGAACCGTCTGGCTGAGCCTTCTGCTTTCCACCGCGCTGATGGCGTCTGTTGGCGCGGCCGGCGCCGAAGAGAGCCGTGCCAGGCAGATTCTCGACCGCTTCGAGCACGCCAACCAGTGGCGCGACCATGTCATGGTGGCCGCGCATCGCGCCGGCAGCATGCAGGCCGGCAAGACGCTCTATGCGGAGAATTCGATCGCCGCCGTGGAAGGCTCGATCGCCATGGGCGCCGAAATCGTCGAGGTCGACATCAGGCGCTCGAAGGACGGCGAGTTCGTCGTCATGCACGACAGCTGGCTCGACCGCACCACGACCTGCAAGGGCGAGGTGGTCAAATACACGCTGGCCGAACTGAAGACCTGCCGGCTGGTGGTCGAGGGTACCGGCGCTGTCACCAATGAGACGGTTTCGACGCTGCGCGAGATGCTGACGACAACCAGGGACAGGATCCTCATAAACGTCGACAACAAGCTCGAGGTCGGTGACCTCTCAGGCATGATCGCCGTCGCCCGCGACCTCGGCATGGCTGAACAGGTCATCGTCAAGGAGAACCTGTGGAACCAAAGCAGGATCACCACAGTCAAGGCGGCCATGGATGCGATCGGCGGCGGCTTCCAGTTCATGCCGATCATCGCCGATGACGCGGTGCATGATGCCGGTTTTGCCGAGACCGTCGACCGCGCCTTCTCGCCGCGCGCGATTGAACTGATCAACTGGCGGGCGGGCGCCGAGAAACTGACCGAGACCGGCGGACCGCTGTTCAGCACCCGCATGCGCGCCGCCGCGGTGCGAGGCAACTGGCACATCTGGGCCGACACCTACGCCATCGTCAACAAGCCGGGCGGATTCCTCGCCGGCGGCCGCGGCGACGAACTGGCGGTCCGGGCCAGCCTGCCGCGCGAAAGCTGGGGTTTCTGGGCCGATCGCGGCGCCACCATCATCCAGACCGATGAGCCGAAGGCGGCAATCGACTGGTTGGCGGCAAATGGCTACCGGGTGCCTTATGCCGATGAGGCGCGGCCGGCTGAGCCCGCCAACACGGCGAGCATCAATTAGGCCGGATCGAAGCGCGACTGGGCGCGCAAGCTACCTTGGAAAGATAGCCAGCCGACCGTCAGGCGGCTACCGCCACGCCGTCCAGTTTCCTGAGCACATCGTCTGAAAGCTCGAGTTCGCCAGCGGCAAGGTTCTCCCGCAGATGCGCGACCGACGACGTGCCGGGGATCAGCAGGATGTTGGGCGAACGGTGAAGCAACCAGGCGAGCGCGACCTGCATGGCAGTGGCGCCGAGACGCGTCGCGACGTCCGACAAAGTGGAAGATTGCAGCGGGTTGAAGCCACCGAGCGGGAAGAACGGCACGTAGGCGATGCCGTCACGGGCAAGGTTGTCGATCAGGGCGTCGTCACCGCGATGCGCCAGATTGTATTGGTTCTGCACACAGACGATCTCGGTGATCCCGCGTCCTTCCGCGATCTGCGCTGACGTCACGTTGCTCAGCCCGATATGCCTGATCAGGCCCTGCCGCTGAAGCTCGGCCAGCACCGTGAGCGGCGCTTCGATCGACCCCTCGGCGGGACCATGGGTGTCGAACATGATGCGAAGGTTGACCACGTCCAGCGCCTCGACGCCGAGATTTTGCAGATTGTCGTGCACCGCCTGGGTCAGCGCTTCGGGAGAAAAGGCCGGCAGCCACGATCCATCCGTGCCGCGCCGGGCGCCGATCTTGGTGACGATGACGAGATCGTCCGGGTAAGGTGCCAGCGCTTCGCGGATCAGCATGTTGGTGACGTGCGGGCCATAGAAGTCGCTGGTGTCGATGTGGTCGACCCCTTGGACAACGGCCTCGCGCAGCACGGCCAGGGCCGCGTCATGGTCCCTGGGTGGACCGAACACACCGGGCCCGGCGAGTTGCATGGCACCATAGCCAAGACGCTTTACGGCGCGGCTGCCGAGGGTGAATGTTTCGGCCTGATCGATATTGGACATGAGTGGTCTCCTTTGAGGAGGCGAAGATAGGCGCTGCTCAATCTCGGGATAATCAGGTACAATCCACACAGGCTGTGCGGAATGGCGAACAATGATGGACCTCAGCGATCTGAACGCGTTCGTGGCGGTGGCGCGCGCCGGCGGTTTTCGCGATGGCGCGCGTGCGAGCGGCGGCAGCGCCTCCGGCTTGAGCGAGGCGGTGCGACGTCTCGAGGCACAGCTCGGCGTCAGGCTGTTCAACCGCACGACGCGCAGCGTTGTCCCGACCGAGGCGGGCCTCAGCCTGCTGGGGCGGCTCGGCCCGGCCCTGTCGGAGGTGGAAGCGGCGCTCGACGTGTTGAATGGCTTTCGCGACAGGCCGGCGGGATCGTTGCGTCTCAATGTGCCGGTCAGCGCCGCGCGACTGATATTGCCCGACATCGTTCCGGGCTTCCTCGCCGCGTATCCCGGCATCCGGCTGGAGGTGATCGCCGATGAGAACTTCGTCGACGTGCTGGCGGCCGGATGCGACGCCGGCATCCGCTACGACGAGCGGCTGGAACAGGACATGATCGCGGTGCCGATCGGCCCGCGCGTCCAGCATTTCGCCACTGCCGCCAGCCCCGCCTATCTCGATCGCCATGGGCGGCCTGAACACCCGAGCGAGCTGCTCGGCCACGCTTGCCTGCGCGGCCGCTTTGCCAGCGGTTCGATGTTGCCGTGGGAATTCGAGCGCGACGGCGAGGTGGTACGGGTCGATCCGACGGGGCCACTGATCGTGCGGATCGGTGGGGCGACCGATCTTGCCGTCCATGCGGCCATCGCCGGCACCGGCGTTATCGGGCTCTTCGAGGGCTGGCTTCGCCCTTACTTCGAAAACGGTGCCCTCGAGCCCGTACTCGAACCATGGTGGCAGAGTTTTCCCGGACCGTTCCTCTATTATCCCGGCCGGCGCCTCGTGCCGGCTCCGCTGCGTGCGTTCATCGACTTCATAAAAGCCGGTAGACCCTGAGATTTGTCGTCATTCGACGGGTGCGGCTGCTGTCTGGTGAGTTGCAAAAAGAAGGCCGCCCGGAGGCGGCCTTTCGATTGTCTGAGGTAGCGCTTAGCGCTTCGAGAACTGGAACGAGCGGCGGGCTTTCGCCTTGCCGTACTTCTTGTGCTCGACGACGCGGCTGTCGCGGGTCAGGAAGCCATCCCCCGGGCCGGCTGATGCCAATGCATCGGCGACGGCGCCCGCGGCCATGGGCGGCACGGTCGCGCTCGGCCACACCGAATGCGACGTGGTGCGCGGCATCGGCGCGCCCTTGAACGTCAGTCTCTCCAGTGACGGTGCCGGCCGGCGCGTCGCTGTGGTCGCCTGGACGACCGGCCCGCGTGCGGGCATCTACACGTTCACGTCCGGCCGCCTGTCCTCGATCGAGGGCATGCCGGAAGCGCCGGTTGCACCGAAGCCGGCCAAGCCGAAGGCGAAGAAGAAAGCGGCGACGTAAGGCGCCGCACGCATTAAGCGGCCTTTCGCCCCTTGATCGCCGTCGACCAGGCGTGAACCGTGATCGCTCCCCTGGCGCTTGCCGGCAGTCTGTCCTTTAGTCGGCGTTTCAGCTCCGCGCTCTCCGCATCCGACAGCTTCCCGACGATTCCGCTCGGGCTGCTCACGACCATGGATAGCCAATAATCGTCGAAGTCAGCGAAGGTGCGTTCGACGACAAGCTCGCGCGTCTCGACATCGCGGATGCCGAGCTCCGCCCAAAGCGCCTTCAGCGCCGCGAAGCGCGAGACCTCCGCGCTCGGCGGACGTGCGGCCGGTTTGCCCATCGCGTCCATCTCCTCCCACAAATGCTGCGTAGGGGTGCCGCCGCGCATGACGTCCCAGGTGTAGGACGCGACAATGCCGCCGGGCTTGGTGACGCGGAGCATTTCCGAGGCGCCCTTGCGCGGGTCGGGGACGAAGAACAGCACCAGCGCCATCACCGCGACGTCGAAGCGGTTGGCGTCGTAGGGAAGGGCCATCGCATCGCCAATCGACAGCTCGACCTGCTTTGCCGAGATTTTTTGCCGAGCAGTCGCAATCTGCGCATCGGAGGGATCGATCGCGCAAACGGACGAAGGGGCGGACTTCGCTAGAATGAGCTCAGTGAACGCGCCGTTGCCGGCACCGACATCAACCCAGGCCCGTCCGGACTCCGGCGCCAGCCAGTCGAGGAACAAAGCCCCGGCGGATCGGCTCCAGGGAGCCATGAAGCGCTCGTAAGCCGCGCCGTCGGTGAATTTGATCGGTTCGGGTGACGACATCTGAGATCTCCCCTAAAAATTACCTATCCAAATATCCTTTGGACCGAAAAGGCCGGTCCCTGTTTCGTAGCATGGTGCCGCGCCGCGCGCGACGGGCCGCGGCAAATCTGCCGAGCCTGACATTTTCCGGATGTGCAACACGGCTTGCATCTATCGAATGCCGCGCCCGGACGGTTACAGTGTTGTCATACGCCACAGCAGCGACAGGTAGGACGGCTGCTGTTCCTGCCGATCGGCATCGGTCTCGCCGTACCGCCATGACCACGGCGCTGTTGTCGTCCGTGCCGACGGCGATGTCGGGAACAGCTTCGGGCGTGCTCAATACAGTGCGCCAATCGGGTGGAGCGATCGGCGTCGCGCTGTTTGGCTCCGCTTTGGCGCTGGGCACGATCCAGGGCATGCAGATTGCTTTCCTCGCCTCCGCGCTCGTGGTGGCGTTCTCGGCAGTCTGCGCGTTCCTGTTCATCCGCGATGCGGACCATTCCGCGGGATAGGACGCCAAATGCAAAAAAGGCCGCCCGGAGGCGGCCTTTTCGATTGTCCAAACCTGCGGAGCGCTTAGCGCTTCGAGAACTTGGCCCCAAGCGCTCTTTAGCGCTTCGAGAACTGGAAGGAACGGCGGGCCTTCGCCTTGCCGTACTTCTTGCGCTCGACGACGCGGCTGTCGCGGGTCAGGAACCCACCCTTCTTGAGCACGGCGCGCAGCGTCGGCTCGTAGTAGGTCAGCGCCTTGGAGATGCCGTGACGCACCGCGCCGGCCTGGCCGGAGAGGCCGCCGCCGACAACGGTGGCGACGATATCGTACTGGCCCGAACGGTTGGCGGCGATGATCGGCTGGTTGAGGATCATCTGCAGGACCGGACGCGCGAAATAGGTTGCGAATTCCTTGTCGTTGACGACGATCTTGCCGGAACCCGGCTTCACCCAGACACGCGCGATGGCGTTCTTGCGCTTGCCGGTGGCATAGGCGCGGCCCGACTTGTCGAGCTTCTGGACATGGACGGGGGCCGCCGGCTGCGTGTTGGTGTTGCCGGTGGCGGCGCCCAGTTCTGCGAGCGAGGAAAGCTCAGCCATCTTATGCGACCTTCTTGTTCTTGGAATTCAGCTTGGCCACGTCGAGAACTTCGGGCTGCTGGGCGACATGCGGATGCTCGGCACCTGCATAGACGCGCAGGTTCTTCATCTGGCGACGGCCGAGCGGGCCGCGCGGAACCATGCGCTCGACGGCCTTCTCGACGACACGCTCGGGGAAACGACCCTCGAGCAGCTGGCGCGCGGTGCGCTCCTTGATGCCGCCGGGGTGGCCGGTGTGCCAGTAATAGACCTTGTCGGTGAACTTCTTGCCGGTGAACACCACCTTGTCGGCATTGATGACGATGACGTTGTCGCCGTCGTCGACATGCGGGGTGAAGGTCGGCTTGTGCTTGCCGCGAAGATGATTGGCGATGACAGTGGCGAGACGGCCGACGACGAGACCCTCGGCGTCGATCAGGATCCACTTCTTCACCACATCCGCAGGCTTCTGCGAAAAGGTTGTCATGGTTTTCTGCTTTCGGTTCGGACCTTCACGAGGAAGGCGTTTCTTGTTGCTTGGATTGGCGATGAGAGGCTGTCCGTCGCCAATAACAAAACGGCGGCCTTTGCGGGCCGCTGCTTCGTGAGGGCTTATAGGCGAGGGTAGTTGTTGCGTCAAGGCGCTTGAAAAGTCTGGCAGCAGGCAAAATACAGCAAAAACAATGGTTTGGACAAAAGGTATTATTTTACCACATCGCCATCTCGCTTCGGTGGGATCGAGTAGGTACCCGTTGCGTGCGCGATCGTATGTCCTTCCGGGCCGGCGACGATGTCGATGTCGAACACCATCAGGCTCTTTCCCAGCTTCACAATGCGGCAATGGCCGTCGATCGGTCCGGCCTCGGCCTTGCGGACGAAATTGATGTTGAGATTGGTGGTGACCGAGAGCGCATCCGGCCCGGCATGCGAAAGCACACAGACATAGCCGCCGATGTCGGCCAGCGTGAACAGTGACGGGCCGGACACCGTGCCGCCGGGACGCAGGTGCCGTTCGCCGGCATTGAGCCGCACAATGCAGCCGCCTGGGAACACGTCGATCGCCTCGTAATATCTGAACTGCTCGTTGAGCTGGGGGTAGACGGTTTCCATCAGCTCATTGACTTGCACCGCGGTCAGCACGGGTTTGAGATTGGTCTGGGCGGGCATGTCGGCCTCTCGTGTTGCACTAGCCTGTATGAGCGCAGCACGGCGTTTCTGGCAACAGCTCCGTCCCCTGGCGCAAGCGATGGAGTGTTGGATGAAACCCGATCCGATATTAGATACTCTGCCAGCCCGAGCGGAATCGAGGAGACCTTGTCCATGGCCGAAATCCTTGCCATCAAGCCTGCTGCCGTTGACGGTCCGGTCGCCGCACGGCTGGACAAGGGCGTGCTGCGGCTGACCCTTGCCAACCCACCCGCCAACGCCTTGTCGCTTTCCGTGATGGCGGCGCTGACGGCGGAACTCGATCGCGCCAGGACCGACAAGGCCGTTCGCGTCATCGTGCTGTCGGCGGCCGGCAAGGTGTTCTGCGCCGGCCACGATCTCAAGGAAATGACCGCACGGCGCGCCGACGCCGATCATGGCAGGGCCTTCTTCGAGGAGACGTTTGCGGCCTGCGCCGCCCTGATGCAGGCGATCGTGCGCCATCCCCTGCCAGTGATCGCCGAGGTCGACGGCCTGGCCACCGCCGCCGGGTTACAACTGGTCGCCAGTTGCGACCTGGCGATCGCCTCGCATGAGGCGACCTTCTGCACGCCCGGCGTCAACATCGGCCTGTTCTGCTCGACGCCGATGGTGGCGCTGTCGCGCAACGTCTCGCGCAAGCATGCGATGGAGATGCTGTTGACCGGCGAGACGATCGATGCGGCAACCGCCAAGGAGTTCGGACTGGTCAATCGCGTCGTGCCGCGTGAATATCTGAATCAGATTGTCACCAAATACGCGCAAACCATTGCTTCCAAATCGTCTTTGGTGGTGAAGACCGGCAAGGAAGCCTTTCACGCGCAGGCAGAGATGGGGCTGGCGGACGCCTATGCCTACACCGGCCGCGTCATGGTCGAGAACATGCTGGCGCGCGACGCGGAAGAAGGCATCGGCGCCTTTATCGGCAAGCGCAAGCCGGAGTGGACGGACGAGTAATCGTGGAACCGCGCATTTCCATCATAACGATCGCTACCGACGATCTCGACCGCGCGGTGCGCTTCTACGAGGCAATGGGCCTGACCCGTCATGCCGGCATCACCGACGGTGTCGCCTTCTTCCAGATGGGCGGCGCCATTCTCGGGCTGTTTCCACGCCATAGCGCCGAGAAGGATTCGGGCGTCACCTTCGCCAAGGCGCCGTCTGCTGTCTATCTCGCCTACAACACCCGCTCCGACGCCGAAGTCGATGAGGTGCTCGCCATGGCCGAGAAGGCCGGCGGCCGCATCGTCAAGCCGGCCGGCCGCGCCTTCTGGGGCGGCTGGTATGGCTATTTCGCCGATGCCGACGGGCATGTCTGGGAAGTGGCGCACAATCCGGCCTTTCCGATCGCCGAAGACGGCACGATTTCGCTGCCCGGTTGATGGCTGACGCGTGACCGCCAGCGACGATGATCTCAATTGGCACATCGAGCAGGCTTGCCGCGAAGGTTGGCCAGCCGCGGTTGAAACGGTCGCGGATGGCTGGCTTCTGAGACGATCGGGCGGACGCATTCGGCGCACCAATTCGGTCAACCCGCTTCGCGGCAAGCGCGGCGCGCCCGACAGGGTGCTTGCGGCCGCCGAGGCATTCTATGCCGGTCACGGCCAGACACCGCTGTTTCGCATACCCGACATTGCCGCCGAGATGGATGCGGTCCTTGACCGCCATGGGTACGACGTTGAAGGCGGTACGATTCATCTGTTCGCCGGCATTGAAGAGTTCAAGGTATCGCGGGACGTTGAGGTCGTCATTTCGGCGCTGCCAAGCAAAAAGTGGTTCGACGCGCGGTTCCGTATGGGTGCCTATGACGATACTGATCGCCGCATCTTTTGCGAGATGACCGGACTGATCGTCGGCGACCGGGCATTCGCGTCCTACGAACGCGACAGCGAAATTGCCGCCTTGGCCTATGGCGTTATCCGCAATGGGCTGCTTGTGGTGGAATCGGTTGAAACCGACGGCCGCTTCAGGCAGCAAGGCCTGGGTCGTAGAACGGTAGGCGGCTTGATCGATTGGGCGCGGCGGGCAGGTGCGTCGGCGGCATGCCTGCAGGTGGTTGCCGACAACACGCCGGCCCGCGCACTCTATGCCTCGCTCGGGTTCAATCGTGAACTCTACCGATATCACTACCGCAGGAAGCCGCATGAATCACGATAGCTACGACAACGCCTACATCGCCGGCATCCTCAATTCGGTGAAGACCATCGCCATGGTCGGCGCATCCGCCAACGATGTGCGACCAAGCTATTTCGTGCTGAAATACCTGCTGGCCAAGGGCTTTTCGGTGTTCCCGATCAATCCTGGCCAGGCCGGCAAGGAAATCCTCGGCCGGATGACCTATGCCAGGCTGGCCGATATTCCGGAACCGATCGACATGGTCGATGTCTTCCGCAATGCCGCGGCTCTGCCCGGTATCGTCGATGAGGTATTGCGGCTCGATCCCTTGCCGAAAGTGCTTTGGATGCAGCTTGGCGTGCGTAATGACGAAGCCGCCGCCCGCGCTGAAGCCGCAGGCATCAATGTGGTGATGAACCGCTGCCCCAAGATCGAATATGGCAAGCTGTCCGGCGAGATCGGCTGGACCGGCGTCAACTCCGGGGTGCTGTCATCGAAGAAGCCGCTGATGCGCTCGGGATTCCAGAGTTTCGGCGTGCGCCAGAAGTAGACGAAAAATTATTCCGGGAAGAATTAGGTTTTCTCGCGCGTTCACCGCGGATCGTCCACCGAAAGGTATTTTCTTCTTTGCATTCACGTACGGGCTTCGCCAAGAATGCCCGGCGATTTCAGAGTTTCAAAAAGGGAGGTTTTCGATGACCCGTACGCCCGGTTTCAACACGCTTGCCGTCCATGCGGGCGCCAAGCCCGACCCGGCCACCGGCGCGCGCGCCACGCCGATCTACCAGACGACCTCCTTCGTCTTCGACGATGCCGATCATGCCGCCTCGCTGTTCGGGCTGAAGGCCTTCGGCAACATCTACACCCGCATCATGAATCCGACGCAGGCGGTGCTGGAAGAGCGTCTTGCCGCGCTGGAGGGCGGAACGGCCGCGCTTGCGGTCGCGTCCGGCCACGCCGCGCAGGTGATCGTCTTCCACAATCTGATGCAGCCTGGCGACAATTTCGTCGCCGCCAACAAGCTCTATGGCGGTTCGATCAACCAGTTCGGCCACGCCTTCAAGAATTATGGCTGGGAAGTGCGCTGGGCCGACACCAACGACGTCTCGACCTTCGAAAGCCAGATCGACGACAGGACCAAGGCGATCTTCATCGAGAGCCTCGCCAATCCGGGCGGCACCTTCGTCGATATCGAGAAGATCGGTGACGTCGCGCGCAAGCATGGCCTGCCGCTGATCGTCGACAACACGCTGGCTTCGCCCTACCTGATCCGGCCGATCGAGCATGGCGCCGACATCGTCGTGCATTCGCTGACCAAGTTCATTGGCGGCCACGGCAATTCGATCGGCGGCGCCATCGTTGATGGCGGCACCTTCGACTGGTCGAAGTCGGGCAAGTACCCGATGCTGTCGGAACCGCGCCCCGAATATGGCGGTCTCGTCCTGCATGAAACCTTCGGCAACTTCGCTTTCGCCATTGCCGCGCGTGTGCTCGGCCTGCGCGATCTCGGCCCGGCGATCTCGCCGTTCAACGCCTTCCTCATCCTGACCGGCCTGGAAACCTTGCCGTTGCGCATGCAGCGTCACTGCGACAATGCGGTGACGGTCGCCGGCTGGCTATCCAATCACCCCAAGGTCGCCTGGGTGAACTATCCCGGCCTGCCCAGCGACAAGAACAACGCGCTGCAGAAGAAGTACTCGCCGCTAGGCGCCGGTGCCGTGTTCACCTTCGGCCTCAAGGGCGGCTACGAGGCTGGCGTCAAGTTCGTCGAGGCGCTCGAACTGTTCTCGCACCTCGCCAATGTCGGCGATACCAAGTCGCTGGTCATCCACCCGGCATCGACGACCCACCGCCAGCTTTCCGACGAGCAGAAGGTCAAGGCCGGTGCCGGCCCGGACACCGTGCGGCTTTCCATCGGCATCGAGGACGTCAACGACATCGTCGCCGACCTCGAACAGGCGCTTGCCAAGGTCTGATTGCCCATGGCCGCGTTTCTTTCCGTCGACACCAAAAGCGTCGAACCCGAATCTGGCGCGCCGGCGCCAGATCGGCTGATCTCCGGCGATCCCAAATTCCGCACCTGGAACGTCGAGGAGCGGGAAGGCGGCCTCTACGCCGGCATCTGGGAATCGACCCCTGGCAAATGGCGCATCGTCTATGACGAATGGGAATTCTGCCACATCCTTTCCGGCGTTTCGGTGATCGCGGAAGACGGTGGCGATGCCCGCACCGTCCGGGCCGGGGACAGTTTCGTGCTGAGACCCGGCTTCAGGGGCAGTTGGGAAGTGCTTGAAACGACACGCAAGGAATACGTGATCAAGCTTTGATCATTTCGCAGCACCCAGCCTCACAAAAGGCGATCGATATCGGCATCGGAAAATCCGTATCCGCTCATCAGTTCCCGGTGCCAGGGACTTCCCAACAATTCGCCCAGGCTTGAATCGATGCGTTGGCGCAGAGCCGTATTGTTTTTGGCCACGGCGAAGGCGCCGGCAGCCGGCTGTTTTTCGGTCGCCGGAACATCTATGACGGCAAGAGGTGCCTGCGGCCACCGGTCGAGATAGCCCCGGTGCGCCAGCGCAACACTGGCATAGGCATGCACCGTGCCGGCCGCGACGGCCTCCGCCGCGGCCGCTTGTGTGGCGAATATCCGTATCCGCTCCGGCGCAACGCCATTTTGCAGCGCCGTCTGATGTTGGATCTGACCGGATATCACGCCGATCACCGCCGTCCGATCCTCGGCCACCGACCGATAGCCGCGAAAGCCACGGGGATTGCCTTTGGCGACCAGCAATCCGTCCTGCAGCACCCAGATCGGCCGCGTGAAGTCGACAAGTTTCCTGCGCTCGTCCGAGATGAACAGGCCCGTGGTCATGTCCCAGCGGTTGCCAGCCAATCCGGGAAGCAGTTCGGCAAACTCCGTTTCGATCGGCAGGAAGGCGTCGAGCTTCAGCCCCTCGCACACCTTCCCGGCGAGCCCGGCATCGCAGCCGAAGAGCTTGCCGCCGGCATCCGTGAAGCAGAAGGGCGGCTCCTGCAAAAAGGCAAATCTCGTTGCCTCGCCCATGGTGTCCGGTCCCCGCAATCTTTGAACCAAGCTGCGTTGCCTATTTCGCCGGGAACTGGCTGAGGCAAGCTTCCGACGCCTGGTCGTGGAAGGTCAGAAGATCGGCGTCCTGCTCCTCGACGTCCGCGTCGGAGATATCGTTGCGATAATACTGCGTCAGCAGATCGAGTCCCGTTTGCGTGACCCCTTGCGTCGGCAGCTCGCGGGCGATGCAACCGCACAGACCAAGCGCTCGGTCTGGCGATCCGGTCTTGCGATTGGTCAGGATGAAATCCTGCGCTGGGCAGGCGTCCAGGAAGGCTTCGAAGTCGAGCTTTTGCTGCGGCTGGTCGCCGTGCTTGAAATAGGCCGGTTGCCACTGGCTTTTACCACTTACGACGCCGCAACCCGTTCCGACATCCTCAGCATCTTTGAGCAGGGCAAGCCATGCCTTTTCCTTTTCGCCATTCGGATAGGCGAAGTTTTCGCCCATCGAGGCCGTATAGGTGTCTAGGCTGGCCTGGCTGAAGCCGATTGCCTGAAACCGGTTGAACTGGCATTGGCACTCGCCGGCCACCTGTTCAGCTTCGCCCTCCTCGGGCTGCTCGCTCGATTTGGATTTCTGGCAAGCCGCCAGGAAGGCGACACCGTCGAGCGACGTGGCAGGGAACGTCGAGGAATCCGCATAATGATCGCCTGTCCAACTGGCCAGTATTTGGTCGAGTTGAAAGTCGAGGAAGCCGTTGCGCTTGAAGGCGCCGAAGCCGACCTTGGCGGGATCGGTAAGCCTTGCGCCCGGGATGTCGCCCAACACCTCGCGATAGCTGTCGCCTTCCAGCACGAAAACGAAAAGTCCGCATTTCACCCCGTCGCAAGCAGGGTCGGCGACATAGACGTAGAGTTCGGAAAACCCGTCGAGGTTGAAGTCGGCCTCATAGGCCCAGAACCGGTCGGCGGGCACGGCGGCACCGGTCTGGCGTTCAATCAGAAGGCTCGCCAGCTTCCTTGCCACGGCGTCGCTATTTTCTTGCGGGATGTTTTCCTGTTGTTGCTGAGCCCATGCGCTGGCAAGGCTCGCCAGTGCGATGCCCAAAGCCAGCGCGACCGCGCGTATCGAAATGCCCCTCATCTCGCAGTCCCAGGCCCGCGATCGTCAGAAGCCGACGGCGAGCGTTTCCAGCCCATGGAAGTGGTAAGTGTCGCGGAAGCGCGGCTGTTCGGCAAGATGGAGTCGCGGGTGCCGTCCGAACAAAGTTTTCAGCGACACCTGCAGTTCGAGCCGGGCGAGCGGCGCGCCGATGCAGAAATGGATGCCGGCGCCGAATGACACGTTCTTCTGGTCCGCACGATCCGGCCGGAAGGCGAGGGGTTCGGCGTAGGCGCGCGGGTCATGATTGGCCATGCCAAGCAGCAGGCCGATCGTCTGGCCCGGCTGCACGACGATGCCGGGCGCGATTTCGATCTCCTGATAGGCGTAGCGGGTAAACATGTGCAACGGCGCGTCGAAACGCAGGCATTCCTCTACCGTTGCCATGGTCGCTTCGGGCGAGATGAAGAAGCGGCGTGGGTCGCCACCTTGCGCGAGGATCGAACGGACGGCATTGCCGGTCTGATGCACCGTCGCTTCGTGGCCGGCATTGAGCAGCAGGATCGCCGAGGACACCAGCTCGTCCTCCGACAGCTTCTGGCCGTCCTGCTGCGCCGAGATCAGCAGCGACAGCAGGTCGTCGCCCGGGTTCTTGCGCCGCTCGGCGACATAGAAGCGCAGGAAATCGGTAAACTCGCCCGCGGCGCGGTTGGCCGTCTCCTCGGTCTCGCGCGTGCGGCCGTGCATGTACATCGCAACCATCCGATGCGACCAGTCGAGCAATTGAGGCCCCATCTCGACCGGTACGCCGAGCATCTCGGCAATGATGGTGATCGGCAAGGGGGCCGCGAAGGCAGGCAACAGGTCGACGGATTTGTCCGGTTGGAAACGGTCGATCAGCTCGTTGGCGAGGGCTTCGACACGTGGCCGCAGCCGTTCGATCTGACGCGAGACGAAGGCACGGTTGACCAGCGTTCTGAGCCGCGTGTGCACCGGCGGCTCCAGCTCCAGCATCGAGTTGGCTTCGATGCCGTCGAAGGCGCTCAGATGGCTGCGATCCTGGCCGATGCCGCGGCTGTCGGGAATGCCGGCCGGGTTCTGGCGGCCGAAGCGGCGGTCGCGCAACAGCCGGTTGACGTCGTCGAAGCCGCCAAAGCACCAGAAGCCGAATTCTTCCCAGAAGAATGCATCCGATGCGCCGTGCAGAAAGGCATAGGCCTCATACGGGTTCTGGAAGAAGGCCGGTTCGTGCGGGTCAAGCCGCAGATGGCGGGTGGCTGGATCAAAGGCCAAGTAGGATGGCGTCAATTTGGTCATGCCAGACCATTAGCGCGGCTTGCCAGCTTGGTGCCAGACCGTATGTTGGCGCCCGACACCCAATGAGTTGAGCCAGCCAATGCGGCTGCGGAAAGTCTGATCTGATGAATGTGATTGTGGTCGGTGCTGGGATCGCCGGGCTTTCGACGGCGTGGTCACTGGTCAAGGCCGGACACAGCGTCTCGATCGTCGAACAGGGGCCGATCCCCAATCCGCTGGCCGCGTCGGGCGACCATCACCGCATCATCCGCCGCGCCTACCGGGCCGGAACCGGCTATGGCCGGCTGATCACCGAAGCCTATCAGGCCTGGGACGAGATGTGGGCCGATCTCGGCGAAAGCCACCTCGATGCGCGCGGATTTGTCTGCATTTCGCGCGAACCGGGCGACGAGGCCGAGGAATACCGCGAGGGCCTGGAAGAGGGCAATTTTCCGTTCGAATTGCTGGAGCCGGACGCAGCCGTGAAACGCTGGCCATTTCTTGAAGCCGGCTCGTTCCGCTACGCTTATTTTTCGACCGAAGGCGGCGCGCTGCATTGCCGCAAGATCGCGTCTGGCCTGGCAAAATGGTTGCGCGCCAACGGCGCCAACGTCTACGAAAACAGCAAGGTCGTGGACGTTGATGCCGAAGCCGGCCGTATCGTGCTTGCCGGTGGCGAAACCATGCAGGCCGACCGCATCGTCGTCGCTGCCGGCGCCTGGGTGTTGAAACTGTTCCCGGAACTGGATGGCGAGCTGAAGACGTACCGAACCGCGCTCGCCTATGTCGAACCGCCGGCGGACCTCGAGGCCGCTTGGCAGGCCGCACCGGTGGTCCTCGATATCGGCGGCGCTGTCGACGGCTATGTGATCCCGCCCTCCGGCGGTGCCGGGATGAAATTCGGTTCGGGACTGCACCGGGTGCCGACCAGCGATGCCGACTGGAACCGTCAACCGGTGGCGGGCGAGGGCGAGGCGATCCGCAACCTGTTTTCGCCACCGATCGCCCGTATCGAGGAGTATCGGGTGACCGAGGTCGTCACTTGCGCCTACACCTTCACCGACGACGAGAAATTCATGGCGCACGAGAAGGGCAAATGCCTGATCGTCTCGGCTTGTTCGGGCCACGGTTATAAATTCGGGGCGGCGGTCGGCCGGCGGGTCGCGGCTTGCGTCGGCGACGGCGATCTCGCGGGTCTGAAGGCATGGCTGCGGGCAGAGGTGGCTTGAAGCGCAAGCCAGGTCGAAGGGCAGCGGCGGCTCAGCGATTGAGCTCTTCAGCGGCGGCAATGACTTCGGACACGATCGCCCGCACGTCCTCTGGGGTCGTTCGGTGATTGACGAAACACGCTCGCAGCGCGAACTGGCCGTTGATCGTAGCATTTGACAGGTACACCCGGCCACGCGCGATCACCCGGCGCAGGATCGCTTCGTTGCTCTTCGAGCGGTGGCGGAAACAGACCGCGCTCAGCGATACAGGGGCAAGCTGTTCCAGTTCTGGATACAATGCGATTGTCTGTGCCAACATTTGTGCATGGTGGAGATCGCGCGTGATGGCTTCGCGATAGGCACTGCGTCCGTGATACTGCAGCGACATCCAGAGTTTCAGCGCGCGGAAGCGTCGGGAGAGCTCGATCGACTCCTCGAAGAAGGCAAACGCTTCCGTGGGGTCTTCGCTCAGGATCCTGACATAATCGTCGCTGTGCGAGAAAGTCGTGCGCGCGACATCTGGATGACGATTGAGCAGGCAGCCGCAATCGAGTGGCTGATACAGCCATTTGTGCGCGTCGAGCGACAGTGAATCCGCCGAAGACAATCCCTGGAACTTTTCCGGCACCGCCAGGGCCGCCAGTCCTCCATAGGCACCGTCGACATGCATCCATAGTGCCTCCGTCCGGGCGATCTCGGCAATTTCGGGGAGGGGATCGATCGCGCCGGAGACGATGGTGCCGACGGTGGCCACGATGGCGATCGGTATGTTTCCAGCCTCGCGGTCGACGGAAATCGCCGCCCGGAGGGCATCCGGTCGCATCCGGAATTTGTCGTCGACAGGGATCAAGCGAAGGTTCTTTCTGCCGATGCCCAGCAGTGCGACAGCCTTGGGAATGGACATGTGCACCTGTTCGGAAGCATAGATCACGCAGGGCCGTGCACCTGTTTCGTTAGCTGGCTGCTTCGCTTCACGCGCCATCGCCAACGCCATGAGGTTGGCCGTCGAGCCACCGCCGCACAGGCTGCCAGTAAATCCGGCGCAGCCGACCGCCGCCGCCAACCATTCGACAACGGCGCGTTCGATCGACGTCGCCGCCGGAGCCGAGCGCCACGATGTCACATTCTGATTGAGCACCGCGGCCAGCAATTCTCCCAGCGCGCCGACCGGTTCGCCTGAGCCGACGACGTAACCGAAGAATCTGCCGGTGGCAGGTCGCACATGCTCTGAGATCGACTTGAAGTCCTGCAGGACTTCCCGGCCACGACCGTTCTCCAGCCAAGGACGCGAGAAGAGTTCGGTCGTATCCTTGCCGTTGGTCGAGGGGTACGCCCGACGCCCCTCGAGCGACGCCCAATAACTCTTGGCCAGCTCCAGGGCCTCGTCCGCGAGATCTGATAATTCTTGATTGGAAACTTCCAGGTCGCGCATGTCCTCAGCCCAACGGAAATCCGCTGCGGCGCAGGCTACGCCATGCCCGCTAATCCTGGCAATGCCTCGGAATATGCACACGCCGCCAGCCTGACGACCCTTCGCGGACCAGCACGCGCCGCGCGACGGTCTGGTAGGAGGCAGGAATATCGATGACACGCCTTTGTTCCGGCTGCACCAGCACTTCTTCGGCAATCCGGTCGTACTGCGCCGGGATGACGACGCGCCGCGTGCGCTCCGGCTGGATCACCACGGTCTCGGCGACCCGCCCGTAACGCGCCTTGTGCCAGATATTGCAAAGCACTCGGCGGCCGTGGATGACGCGCCATTCCCAGGAATAGCCGCCATCATCGACCTGGACCGTATGGTAGACGGTACGGGTGACGGCAGGCACGACCTCGTAGGTCACCTGTGCCGGAACGGTCATCACCACGCGCTCGCGGGTGCCGTAGATGGCGGGGACGTAGTCGACCTGCTGGCCGGGCGGGCTGACCATGACGTCTTCGTAGACCGTGTCGTAGATGGCCGGCGTGCGGACAGGTTCATAGCATTCGGCGGCGCGACCGCCGGCCGCCGTTTCGGAAATCGTGCCGAGCATGATCAGCCCGGCAATGGCGAAGCATGCGGTTTTCCCAGACATGACACTCCCCCTGTTTGAACTCTGCGCACAAGTTCAACGTTGAATTGTAGAGGAAGCCTTTTCGGAGAAAAGCGGTTTCCGCGCATTTCGTTAAGCGACGCGGTTAAGAAACTGCTACTGGATCACCAGTGTCGCCAGCAGGAGACGGCGCCAGCCGATAAATCCTGTCAGCGTAACCTTGATTCGACTTACCCAGATGGCTAGGACGGGGCGGCCTTGCACAAGGATGAGCCGGCATCCTATTTACGGAACAACGATCCAAAACCGATTCTGCCCGACTTGCCAGCACTCCTGGCGCCGGAATCCCACCGCGAGACAAGAGATAACTGATGAAGAACCCCGTCGAAACCTACATGAACCTCGTTCCGATGGTGGTCGAACAGACCAATCGCGGCGAGCGGGCCTACGACATTTTCTCCCGCCTCCTCAAGGAGCGCATCATTTTCATCACCGGTCCGGTCGAGGATGGCATGGCGACGCTGGTCTGCGCGCAGCTCTTGTTCCTCGAAGCCGAGAATCCGAAGAAGGAAATCAACCTCTATATCAATTCGCCGGGCGGCGTCGTCACCTCGGGCATGGCGATCTACGACACCATGCAGTTCATCAAGCCGGCGGTGTCGACGCTCTGCATCGGCCAGGCGGCCTCGATGGGCTCGCTGCTTCTGACCGCCGGCCACAAGGACATGCGCTTCGCCACGCCGAACGCCCGCATCATGGTTCACCAGCCTTCAGGCGGCTTCCAGGGCCAGGCCTCCGACATCGAGCGCCATGCCCAGGACATCATCAAGCTGAAGCGTCGCCTCAACGAGGTTTATGTCAAGCACACCGGCAAGAGCTACGAAGAGATCGAGAAGACGCTCGACCGCGACCATTTCATGACCGCCGACGAAGCCAAGGATTTCGGCCTCATCGACAAGGTCATTTCGTCGCGCGAGGCGGCTGAAGGAGCTGTGGCATAAGGGCTTGTTGGCAGTTGGATGGCACCATCACGCGCTTTTGGCGCGTCTTGCGGCATTTCGGCCACAATTGGCTGTTCCCTCGGCGGACAGGATTGCCTACGTTAAGGCTATGTTGAGTTTCGACGGCTTAGCTTCAGGCGGGGTTGTCGCGAATCATTGCCACGTTTTCTGATTTGTGTTTCGTACGGAATGCGTTGCGGGAGCCGGGATACTGGCGGCGGCGGATTCCCGCGATAGATAGAGTATGCGCCCTTTCAGCCAGACCATCGGCGGGCGGCCATGAAAGGACATGAAAATGAGCAAGGTCGGCAACAACAGCGGCGATTCCAAGAACACGCTTTATTGCTCGTTTTGCGGCAAAAGCCAGCACGAAGTGCGCAAGCTGATCGCCGGTCCGACGGTCTTCATCTGCGACGAGTGCGTCGAGCTCTGCATGGACATCATCCGCGAGGAGAACAAGACCTCGATGGTGAAGTCGCGCGAGGGTGTGCCGACACCGCAGGAGATCCTCAAGGTTCTCGACGACTATGTCATCGGCCAGCCCTACGCCAAGCGCGTGCTGTCGGTGGCGGTTCACAACCACTACAAGCGCCTCGCTCATGCCGGCAAGAACAACGATGTCGAACTGGCGAAGTCGAACATCCTGCTGATCGGCCCGACCGGTTGCGGCAAGACGCTGCTTGCGCAGACGCTGGCCCGCATCATCGACGTGCCGTTCACCATGGCTGACGCGACGACGCTGACCGAGGCCGGTTATGTCGGCGAGGATGTCGAAAACATCATCCTGAAGCTGTTGCAGTCGGCCGACTACAATGTCGAACGCGCCCAGCGCGGCATCGTCTACATCGACGAAATCGACAAGATTTCGCGCAAGTCCGACAATCCCTCGATCACCCGCGACGTGTCGGGCGAGGGCGTGCAGCAGGCGCTGTTGAAGATCATGGAAGGCACGGTCGCCTCCGTGCCGCCGCAGGGCGGCAGGAAGCATCCTCAGCAGGAGTTCCTGCAGGTCGACACCGCCAACATCCTGTTCATCTGCGGTGGCGCCTTCGCGGGCCTGGACAAGATCATTTCGGATCGCGGCAGAAAAACCTCGATTGGCTTCGGCGCCATCGTTGCTTCGCCCGAGGATCGCCGCACCGGCGATGTTTTCCGCCTGGTCGAGCCCGAGGATCTGCTGAAATTCGGTCTTATTCCTGAATTTGTCGGCCGTTTGCCGGTTCTGGCGACCCTTGAGGACCTTGACGAGCCGGCGCTGATCCAGATCCTGACCGAACCGAAGAATGCGCTGGTCAAGCAGTATCAGCGTCTGTTCGAGATGGAGAATGTCGACCTGACATTCCACGAGAACGCCTTGTCGGCGATCGCCAAGCGCGCCATCGAGCGCAAGACCGGCGCGCGTGGCCTGCGCTCGATCATGGAAGCGATCCTGCTCGACACGATGTTCGAACTTCCGGCGCTCGAAGGCGTGCGCGAAGTGGTGATTTCGGAAGAGGTGGTGACCGGCAGCGCCCGGCCGCTCTACATCTACTCCGAGCAGAAGGAAAAGAAGGGCAATGTCAGCGCCTGACATGAGCCTGCAGCGGAATTTTGAAACGGCGCCGCAAGGCGCCGTTTTGCTGTCGCGCAGGGTTTCGCGGCTGCGCGCGGTTTTGCCGTCGCAAATGTGTCACTTGCGGGCAAGTCGGAGGGGTGGATTTGTACCTGCCCCTTGATCTTTGTGGGTCGTGCATCCAACTAAACGGAGAAGGCCGAGGTGCCCGATTTCTGTGCTATAAAACTCCCGTCACAAACGGTGGTAGGCGGAACGATCCCCGGTCGTTAATATGAGATTCGCGGTTGGCCGATTGGCGATCGCGACATGAAAGGTTGGACAATGGCCAAAATATCCAAGGCTCCCAGCGACGGCGTCTTCGCGGTCCTCCCGTTGCGCGACATCGTGGTGTTCCCGCATATGATCGTTCCGCTCTTCGTCGGGCGTGAGAAGTCGATCAAGGCGCTGGAAGAGGTGATGGGTCAGGAAAAGCAGATCCTGCTTGCCACCCAGATGAATGCCGCCGACGACGATCCCGAGCCCGATGCCATCTTTGACATCGGCACGCTCGCCAATGTGCTGCAATTGCTGAAGCTGCCAGACGGCACCGTCAAGGTTCTGGTCGAGGGTGCCACGCGCGCGAAAATCGTCTCGTTCACCGACCGCCCCGACTTCCACGAGGCCCGTGCCACGGCGCTGGTCGAGCCGGAAGAGGAAGAGGTCGAGGTCGAGGCGCTGGCCCGTTCCGTCGTCACCGACTTCGAGAATTACGTCAAGCTGAACAAGAAGATCTCGCCTGAAGTGGTGGGTGCCGCCAGCCAGATCGACGACTATTCCAAGCTCGCCGACACGGTTGCCTCGCATCTCGCCATCAAGATCCCCGAGAAGCAGGAGATGCTGGCCACGCTCTCGGTCAAGGAGCGGCTGGAAAAGGCGATGGGCTTCATGGAAGCCGAAATCTCCGTCCTGCAGGTGGAGAAGCGCATCCGCTCGCGCGTCAAGCGCCAGATGGAGAAGACGCAGCGCGAGTACTACCTCAACGAGCAGATGAAGGCGATCCAGAAGGAGCTCGGCGAGGGCGAGGATGGCCGCGACGAGGCCGCCGAGATCGAGGCGCGCATCAAGAAGACCAAGCTCTCCAAGGAGGCCCGCGAAAAGGCGGAAGCCGAATTGAAGAAGCTGCGGACGATGTCGCCGATGTCGGCTGAATCGACCGTCGTGCGCAACTATCTCGACTGGATTCTGTCGATCCCGTGGGGCAAGAACTCCAAGGTCAAGCAGGACCTGGCCTTCGCGCAGAACGTGCTCGACACCGATCATTTCGGCCTCGACAAGGTTAAGGACCGCATTGTCGAGTACCTTGCCGTGCAAAGCCGCCAGAAGAAGCTGAAGGGGCCGATCCTGTGCCTCGTCGGCCCTCCCGGCGTCGGCAAGACCTCGCTCGGCAAGTCGATCGCCAAGGCGACGGGTCGCGAATTCATCCGCATGGCGCTGGGCGGCGTGCGTGACGAAGCCGAGATCCGCGGCCACCGGCGCACCTATATCGGCTCGATGCCCGGCAAGGTCATCCAGTCGATGAAGAAGGCGAAGAAGTCCAACCCGCTCTTCCTGCTCGACGAGATCGACAAGATGGGCCAGGATTTCCGTGGCGATCCGTCGTCGGCGCTGCTTGAGGTGCTCGATCCGGAACAGAACTCGACGTTCATGGACCATTATCTCGAGGTCGAATACGACCTGTCGAGCGTGATGTTCGTGACGACGGCGAATACGCTGAACATCCCTGCGCCCTTGATGGACCGCATGGAGATCATCCGTATCGCCGGCTACACCGAGGACGAGAAGATCGAAATCGCCAAGCGGCACCTGATGCCGAAGGTGGTCCGCGATCACGCGCTGCAACCGAAGGAATTCTCCGTCGGCGAGGACGCGATCCGCGCCATCATCCAGACCTACACCCGTGAAGCGGGCGTCAGAAGTCTGGAGCGCGAGCTGATGAAGCTCGGGCGCAAGGCGGTGACCGAGATCCTGAAGACGAAGAAGAAGACGGTCAACATCACGGCGGCGAACCTCGCCGATTACCTCGGTGTTCCACGCTTCCGCTTCGGTCAGGTCGAGGCTGACGATCAGGTCGGTGTCGTTACCGGGCTCGCCTGGACGGAAGTCGGCGGCGAATTGCTGACGGTCGAAGGCGTCATGATGCCCGGCAAGGGCCGCATGACGGTGACCGGCAACCTGCGCGACGTGATGAAGGAATCGATTTCGGCGGCGGCCTCTTATGTCCGCTCGCGCGCCATCGATTTCGGCATCGAACCGCCGCTGTTCGACAAGCGTGACATCCACGTCCACGTGCCGGAGGGTGCCACGCCCAAGGACGGACCGTCGGCTGGCGTTGCGATGGCGACAGCGATCGTCTCCGTGTTGACCGGCATTCCGGTCAAGGCCGATGTCGCCATGACCGGCGAGATCACGCTGCGCGGCAGGGTGCTGCCCATCGGCGGCCTCAAGGAGAAGCTGCTCGCCGCATTGCGCGGCGGCATCAAGAAGGTGCTGATCCCGGAAGACAACGCCAAGGATCTGGCGGAGATTCCGGACAACGTGAAAAACGGCATGGAAATCATTCCGGTCGCACGGGTCGGTGAGGTGTTGCGCCATGCGCTGGTGCGTATGCCGGAGCCGATCGAATGGGTCGAGCCCGTCAATCCGCCGGCCGCAACGGACAGCGCCGATGATGCCAGCAAGACGCTTGCGCATTAGTAAAAGCTAAAGTTGCAGCGCACAAACAGAGAGCCGGGCTTCATGCCCGGCTTTTTCATGTGAAAAACCCCGGAATTCCGGGCTTTTTCCGCTTTTTTCCCGGCTTTTCGACTTGGTTGCGGGAACGCTTCTTTCTAAAGTCCGTTTCCTGCCGGATGAGTCGTTAGTTCCGGTGTTCTCATGGAAGGGAATTTTTATGAACAAGAACGAACTGGTGTCCGCTGTCGCCGACGCCGCGAGCATTTCGAAGGGTGACGCGCAGTCGGCGGTCGATGCGGTATTTTCCGTGATCACCGGCGAACTGAAGAAGGGCGGCGATGTCCGGCTTGTCGGCTTTGGCAATTTCACCGTGTCAAAGCGTGCGGCCTCGACCGGCCGCAATCCGCAGACCGGTGCCGAAGTGCAGATCCCGGCACGCACCGTGCCGAAGTTCTCGGCCGGCAAGGGCCTCAAGGACGCAGTCAACTAAGCGTTTCTTTTCTTTTCAGAGACCAGAAAAGCCGGGCTTGCCCGGCTTTTCATTTTTGTGCCCTACGGCAACGCGAACGGTCGTCGGGTTATGCGGTCGGCGCCTCAGTGCGCATCAGGCCTTCCTTCTTGAGATCGGCCCAAAGCGCTGCCGGCAGTTTCGCGTCGAGCAGCGACCGGTTGCTCTCGACTTCGCTTGGCCGCTGGCCGCCGGGGATCACCGAGACGACCGACGGGTGCAGCAATGGGAATTGCAGCGCCGCCTCGATCAGCCGCACGTCGTGGCGCTTGCAGACGGCCTCGATGCGCGCCACGCGGTCAAGCACGTCCTGCGGCGCTTCGGTGTAGTTATAGTAGGCGCCCGGTTTCGGGCCCGTCGCCAGGATACCGGAATTGTAGGGACCGCCGAGAACGATGCCGATGCCGCGCGCCTGGCAAAGCGGCAGGAAGGATGTCAGCGCCTCCTGCTCCAGCAGCGTGTAGCGCCCGGCAAGCAGGAACAGGTCGAAGTCTCCGCGCTCGGCCAGCGTCTGACAGACCTGCCACTCATTGATGCCGCCGCCGAACGCCTTGATGACGCCCTGGTCGCGCAGGGACAGCAGCCCGTAATAGCCCGAGCGCATGAACTCCTCGATGCGCCGGTCGGACGCCTCCTTGCTGCCATGGGTGAAGATGTCGACATCATGCACGAAGAGGATGTCGATACGGTCGACACCAAGCCGCTCCAATGAGGCCTCGAACGAACGCATGACACCATCATAGCTGTAGTCGTACACCTCGCGGCGCGACGGCGTGTCGAAGAACTTGCCGATGCCGGTGCGCTCTTCGGGGGGACAGGCGCGCATGATGCGGCCGACCTTGCTCGACAACACATAGTCGTCGCGTTTCTTGGAGCGCAGGAAGGGGTTGAGCCGCGTTTCCGACAGGCCGAGCCCGTAGAGCGGCGCAGTGTCGTAGTAGCGGCAGCCGGTCGCCCAAGCGGCCTCCAGCGTGGCATTGGCGTCCTCGTCCGAGACGGCACGGTAGAGGTTGCCGAGCGGCGCCGTGCCGAAGCCGAGCTCGGTAAAGCTGATGCCGCCATTGCCGATGCGGTCGAAATGCCGTGTCTTCATGTCTTGCAGTTTTCCTGGGTTGATTTGTCTGACATGACACTATCATGCCGGTGGCCCGGCAAAAGCGTCGCGGAGCGTTGGACACGCATTTTCGACGTTGCTAGCATGAACGAAATCAAGCTGTTCGTGGGAAAA
The DNA here is from genome assembly GCF_024519675.1 of Mesorhizobium sp. Mes31. Taxonomy (NCBI): domain Bacteria; kingdom Pseudomonadati; phylum Pseudomonadota; class Alphaproteobacteria; order Hyphomicrobiales; family Phyllobacteriaceae; genus Mesorhizobium; species Mesorhizobium sp. Mes31. The sequence continues at coordinate 175,675 of NZ_JALJRL010000005.1, forward strand.
TCCCGGGATGATTTTGAGGGCGGGTTTGCGGTGAGCGAGCAGAGCGAGAACCTCTTCGGGACCGCGCTCGGCGAACTGGGCAGCGTGTTGGCTCACATCGACGGGAGTCGCATCGACACGGCTTGCAAGATGCTGGCCGACGCCAGGCAGATCGTCGTCTATGGCTGCGGCCGCGAGGCCTTGCAGGTCAAGGGTTTTGCCATGCGGCTTTACCATCTCGGCCTGCCGGTCTCGGTGGTCGGCGACATGACCACGCCGCCCCTGGGGCCGGGTGATGTCTTCCTGGCCAGCTCCGGGCCTGGCGAGACATCGACCGTGCTGACCTTGATGGGGGTCGCGCACGGTGCCGGCGCGACCAACCTCCTGCTGACCGCCCAGGCCGAGAGCAGCGCGGCAAGACAGGCCGATTTCACGCTGCTCATCCCGGCGCAGACCATGGCCGACGACCAGGGTTCGCGGAAGACATCGGTCCTGCCGATGGGCTCGGTGTTCGAAGGCGCACTGTTCCTGCTGTTCGAGGTGATGGTGCTGAAGCTCAGGGATCTGACCGCGGCGACACCGGAAGCCATGCGCGCCCGCCACACCAACATGGAATAGATCATGCGCTACGAACTGATGCTGCCACACCAGATCCGCAAGGCGATCGCCGAGAACTGGCCGGTGGCACTGCCGCTCGGCGTGCTCGAATACCATGGCGAGCACATGGCCGTCGGCATGGACACGCTGGCCGTCGTCAAGACGCTGGATCTGCTCGAGAAGGAGAGGGAGATTGTCATCCTGCCGCCCTTCTACTACGGGGCGGCAAGCTATGCGGTGGCGCCGCCGGAAGGCAGTGGCTCGGTGCAGGTCGGTGGCAATGCGCTGGCGCCGTTCGCGGAGGAGCTGTTCTACAGCCTGCTGCGCATCGGTTTTCGCAACATCCACGCCATCATCCACCACCAGACCGAGAATTTCGCCGCCGGCATGCCGACCGATCTCGCCTTCAAGACCGCCGGCCGCCAGGCGATCTTCCGTTTCCTCGAGAAGCAGCGCGGCGAGGGCTGGTGGGGTTCGGAGGCGATGGCCGACTACTATTCCGGACACGCTGCGGGCGAAAACTTCTTCAACTGGGTGCAGGTGCATCCGCTGATGCCGGCGGCAATGAATGGCAAGTACCCGTTCGACCACGCCGGCATTGGCGAGACGTCATTGATGTTGGCGCTATGCCCCGAAGCTGTCGATGCCGCTCACTTCGCCGACAATACGGGCTGGTACACGGCGAGCGCCAAGGAGGCATCGGCTGAGCTTGGAGAAGAGGGCGTCGCCATGATCATGGATCACCTGCGTACGATCCTGAGGGGCTAACGGCTGATTTTCTGCCGCTCTGCCCGGTAGTCGGCGATCGACTTGTTCGGATCGCTTTTCTTTGCCACGGCCCAAATGAACGTGCCGCCGCCGGCAATGGCAAGGATGGCAAAGAGCGCGATGCCAAGTGGAAACAGCTTGGTGTAGAGCACGATCAGCAGCATGGAGAGGCCGCCTCCCACCATCGCCAGTACAAAGCCTGCGATGACGGCCTGGCCTTGCCAGGCGACGGGCATGACGCCTTTGCCGTAGCGGTCGTAACCCTGGTGGCCCACGCGGATGTTGCGCGCGAACCAGTATCCGGTCGTCACTTCACTGCCCCGGCAGTCATGCCCATGATCAGATAACGTTCCAGCGCGATACCGATAACGGCAAGTGGCGCTATTGCCGCGGTGGCCAGCGCTGCCATCGACCACCAGTTGATGCCTTGCGAGCCGGTCTGGCTCGCCACCATGACGGGAATTGTCTTGGCGTCGGTCGAAGTCAGAAGTGCGGCGAAGAAATACTCGTTCCAGCACAGCACCATCGCCAGGATGAAGGCGGCGACCATACCCGGCAACGCGATCGGCATGACGATGCGCAGGAACGCCCCCCAGATCGAAAGCCCGTCGACCAGTGCCGCTTCCTCGAGCTCGACCGGGATCGAGTTGAACTGGTCGCGCATGATCCAGATGACGATCGGCAGCACCATCAGCGTGTAGAGCAGGATCAGCCCGATGCGCGTGTCGAGCAGCCCGACCTCCCGGTAGAGCACCAGGAAGGGCAGCGCTAGCACCACTGGCGGCAGGATCAGCTGTGACAGGAAGAAGAACGAGATGTCCTCGTTCTTGAACCAGGCGAAGCGGTAGCGATAGCGGGTGAGCCCGTAGGCCGCCAGGCTGCCGATGACGATGGCGAGGCTCGACGCGCCGACCGAGGTAATGACCGAGTTCATGAAGCGCTTGAAGAACTCATCGCGCACCGTGGAGGTCTGGAAGATCGAATCCGGCGACAGGCCGAGCGAACGCCAGCCCTTCCAGTCCGGCTGGAAGTCGACGAAGGGGATCAGGTGCCCCTGGGTGACATCGACCGCGGATTTGAACGAGGTGGTTAGCGTCCAGTAGATCGGGAACAGGCAGATGAAGGCCCAGAACACCAGCGCGCCATAGATGAAGACGCGGCTGGTGATGAAGCTCGCTGGAGAGCGGATTTCGGAAACGGTGTATTCGGTGGTTTGAACGCTCATGATTCCCACCGCTCAGTTAACGTTGCGCACGAAGCGGTTGGCGAATTTCAGCAGCCAGGTCACGAACACGACGATGATGATCAGATAAGCCATCGCCAGCATGGTGCCGTAACCGACATTCGAGCGGTCGCGGTATTCGCGGTAGATGAAACTGGAGACGGAATCGGTGGCGCCACCGGGCCCGCCCGAGGTCACCGTGATGATGATGTCGGCCAACTTCAGCTTGAAGATGATGCGCAGGATGACCGCCGTCACCGACACCGGCAGCATCAGCGGAAAAGTGACCTGCCAGAAGGTCTGCCACGCATTGGCACCGTCGACTCGTGCCGCTTCGAGGATCTCACGCGACATCGCCTGCAGGCCGGCGAGCAGCATGATCATCATGAACGGGATGAAGGTCCACGCATCCAGCACCATGATTGAGATGCGGGCAATGATCGGATCCGAGAAGAAGGCCGGGTTTTCCCAGCCGAGATGGCGCGCCAGTGTTGCTGCCGGCCCGAAGCGGTATTCCATCAGCGATTTGCCGACCATCCACGACACCGCGACCGGTGACAGCATCAGCGGCATCAGGAACACGACGCGGAAGAACTTTCGCGCGCGGATCTGCGCGTTGAGCAACAGCGCCAATCCGAATGCAATCACATATTCGACCAGCACGGCGAGCACATAGAGCACCATGTTGAACAGCGCATTGCGATAGTACGGATCGCCCAGCATCTGCCAGAAATTGTCGAGCCCGTTGAACCTGCGGCCGCTGAAGGAGCTGAGATTCCAGTCGGTGAGGGCGATGTAGAAGCCGAACAGGGTCGGGAAGATCACCATGGCGATGGTGAACAGCAGCGCCGGCAACAGGAACAGCGCACGCTGGCCGTCTTCACCTCGTGTCAGCACCTGGCCGATGCCGATTGCCACGCCCCACAGCACGTAGGCGTAGACGACCGGGCGCCACGTCTCGAAGCCGATCGTGTCGACCTCGCTCTTGTAAAGGATCTGGACAAGGATCGTTGCCAGCAGGCCGAGCGTGGCAGCAGCCATCAACGTCCAGCCCAGCCGTTTGCGGGCCGGTGAAATCAGGTCGTAAGGGGCGGCGTCTGCCGGCCACTGGCTCGCGGTCGAAGTCTGGTCAGCCACAAATATCGCCCATCCAGGGGCTCCGCGATGAGACGGAGCCGGTCAGTTGTGGTCCGGCGGCCTTTGCCGCCGGACCACGGGTTCACGTAAACCAGCCTACATGCCGAGCGAAGCCTTGTAGAGCTTGACCTGCTTTTCACGGCCGATCTGGTCGGTCAGCTTCTCCCAGGCCGCGGCTATGGCGTCGGCGCCTTCCTGCGCTTTCATCTTGCCCGCGAAGGTGTTGGCCAGAATGTCCTCGGCGGCGCTGTAGTACTGGAAGATGCCGGGGATGCGTGGCTCGATCGCCGCGTTCGGATGATTGTAGGAGTCGCCTTCCGACTTGAGGTAGGAGGTGATGAAAGCCTCGTCGTAGCCTGCCGCCACCCATTCCGGAATGTCGAAATGGGAATTGCGGTAGGGCTGGAAGCCCGACGGATACATCGCCGTCCAGATCGACAGGTCCTTGCCGCCGAGATGGGCGGCGGCGGACCAGGCCGCCTTCTTCTTTTTCTCGTCGGCATCGACGCGCGCCATCACATAGACGCCCCAGCCGAGATAGGCGCAGTTCGGCGCGTAGTTCGGCCCGCTGGCGAGCTTGTCCCACTTGCCGGTCTTGGAATTGTAGACGTCGTCGGAACCGGGCAGGATCGAGAAGCCAGTGACATCGCCAATGACCGAGGAATCGTTGGTCTTGACGTTGGAGCCGATGTCGCCCCACCAGGGGATCATCGAACCGGTGCCGGCCAGGAACTGCTGGAAGCCGGTGGTGTTCGGGTCAGCGTTGATCTGGTCCGCCGGTTCGGAAGGCAAGGCGTCGATGACGTCCTGGATTGCCCGCACCCAGGCCGGGTTGTTGATGCGCGGCTTCATCGTGTCGGCGTCGAACAGCCAGGCCTTGTCATCGGGATGCTTAGCATAGGCGCTGGCGCGGCTGCCAAGGAAGTAGAAGCCGAACCCGCCCCAGGGCTTGGGCGCATCGAGATAGCCGTAGACATCCTGGCCCTTGAACTTCTTGCCCTTGAGGAATTTGGTGACCGCCTGGACCTGTTGCCAGGTCTTCGGCACGCCCCACTCGCCTTCTCCGCCGCCATCCTTCCACTGTTTGGCGAGGTCGGCGTCGGCGAACACGTCGGTGCGGTAGTTGAAATTGTGCGCGTCGCCGTCAATGGTCACGCGATACTGCTTGCCGTCCCAGGTGCCGACCGGAGGCTTGAGATAGTTGACCAGATCGTCGAAATCGATCTGCTTCTTGACCCAGTCGGGCATTTCCGACGTGAGGCCCTTGCCGCAGACATCGCCTTCGAACGGCGCGCCCATCTCGATGATGTCGAAATCGACGGTGCCGGTGGCGATCGATTGCTGCAGGCGGGCGTTGTAGTCGGCCTGCGCCAGATCGATCCAGCTAATCTTGGCGCCGGTATAGGCTTCCCATGGCTTCAGGAAGCCGCGGAACAGCACATTGTGCAGGTTCTGGTTGTTGAGACCCATGAAGGTCAGCTCGACGCCGGCGAATTCGCCTTCCTTGACGTTGGCCTTGGTTGCTTCCAGGCAAAGCTCGCCGACCTTCTGGAAGTCGGCGTCGGTCGGCTGACCCTTGCCGACACCGGGGATCTGCAGGATTTTCGTGCGAAGCTCGCTGGCGGCGGAGGCCGGACGCGTCAACGCGCCAAGTCCGACGCCGGATGCTGCTGCGATAGCGGCCATGCTGGCCGCGCCCTTCAGGATGTCGCGCCTTGTGGCACCGGCACGGGCCAGCTTTTCGTAAAGATCTGTTCTCATGGACTATTCCTCCCAGAATATCAGTGTGAATGGATGTGGTCATTGTCGGACGCTGGAGCACCAGCGATTTTCCCGGCTCGGAAACGAATTACGCAGGACCCCACCCTGCGTCGATTGGATGTTCCGATTGCGGATCGGCCACCGACTTTGGACCAGCACCCACCACTATTCTCACAACCAACTGCCGTGTCAACGAGGACAGGTTTTTATCTATAAGAGACCGACTTGCCCTGGCCGGTCGCGTTGGTTAGCTTCTGCGCCTAAGGCCAATGGAGCCGATGGGGGAGACATGGCGCAAGTCGCAATCAGCAAGGTGGCCAAGGCGTTCGGAACCGTCAAGGTTCTGCACGAGGTCAGCGTCGACATTGCCGACGGACAGTTCGTGGTGCTGGTCGGTCCCTCCGGTTGCGGCAAGTCCACGCTGCTCAGAATGGTGGCCGGGCTGGAGACCGTTTCCGGCGGCACGATCGCCATTGGCGACCGCGTCGTCAATCATCTGCCGCCGGCCAAGCGCGACATCGCCATGGTCTTCCAGAACTATGCGCTCTATCCGCACAAGACGGTCGAGCAGAACATGGCCTTTGCCCTCAAACTGCGCAAAACCGATCCGGCCGAGGTCGCCGAGCGGGTCAAGCGCGCCGCCGACATCCTCGACCTCAATCCCTATCTGAAACGCTATCCCCGGCAGCTCTCCGGTGGCCAGCGCCAGCGCGTGGCGATGGGGCGCGCCATCGTGCGCAATCCGCAGGTGTTCCTGTTCGACGAACCGCTGTCCAATCTCGACGCCAAGCTGCGCGTGCAGATGCGCACCGAGATCAAGGAGCTGCACCAGCGGCTGAAGACCACCACCATCTACGTCACCCACGATCAGATCGAGGCCATGACCATGGCCGACAAGATCGTCGTCATGCGCGACGGCCGCATCGAGCAGGTCGGCGCGCCGCTGGAACTGTTCGACCGGCCGGCCAATCTTTTCGTCGCCGGCTTCATCGGCTCACCGTCGATGAACCTGCTCAAGGGCGTCATGCGCAAAGGCGCTAAGCCCGGCGTCGAAATCGCCGGCACACTGTTCCCGGTTGCCGCCGACAATGCCGCGCAGGACGGCCAGGCCGTCGTCTATGGCGTGCGGCCGGAGCATCTGGAAATCCATCCCGATGGCGTGCCGGCGAAGATTTCGGTGGTCGAGCCGACCGGCTCGGAAACGCTGGTGTTCCTGCGCTTCGGCGAGGGCGAGATGGTGGCGCTGTTCCGTGAGCGCCACGACTTCAAGCCCGGCGACACGCTCAAGCTCAAGCCAAGGCTCGACCAGATCCATCTTTTCGACGCCGAGACCGGCAAGCGTCTCTGATCTCAAACGGACTTCACGAGGACTATCATGCTCAAAGGCATCAATCCGCTGCTCAATGCCGACGTGCTCCAGGCATTGCGGGCGATGGGCCACGGCGATGACCTGATCATCGCCGACACCAACTTCCCGTCCGACTCGGTGGCGAAGCAGACGGTGCACGGCAAGCTGCTGCGCATCGATGCGTCGGCCGCGGAGGTGGTCAGGGCCGTGCTGTCGCTCTATCCACTGGATACCTTTGTCGATGACTCCGCCGCGCGCATGGAAATCGTCGGCAAGCCGGACGAGATCCCGCCGGTGCAGAAGGAAGTGCAAAAGGAGATCGACAAGGCCGAAGGCAAGGCCTGGCCGATGATTTCCGTCGAGCGCTACGCCTTCTACGAGCGCGCCAAGCAGGCCTATTGCGTGATCCAGACAGGGGAACGCCGCTTCTATGGCTGCTTTGCCTTCCGCAAGGGCGTCGTGCCGCCGGATGCGGAGTAGCAGCATGGTCTCCGGCAAGCCCGTCGTCATCCTGGGCGTCTTTGTCGCCGACACTGCCTATCGCGCCGAGCGCCAGCCGCGCATGGGCGAAACGATCCTCGGCAACTCCTTCAAGCTCGGCCCTGGCGGCAAGGGGTCGAATCAGGCGGTCGCCGCCGGCAAGCTCGGCGCCGACATCACGTTCCTGACAAGGCTCGGGGTCGATGCCTTCGCCGACATGGCGAAGCGAACCTGGCAGGATGCCGGCGTCAAGAGCGCCGTCATCGATACGCCCGACAGCTACACGGGAGCGGCCTACATCTTCGTCGAGGAGACGACCGGCAACAACGCCATCATCGTCAGCCCCGGTGCGGCCATGCTGATCTCACCAGCCGATATCGAGGCCAATGCCGAGCTGATCCGCGCCGCCGGCGTGTTTGTCACGCAGCTCGAACAGCCGATCGATGCCGCCATGCGAGCACTGGAGATCGCGCGTGGGGCAGGGGTGACGACCATCCTCAATCCGGCCCCGGCGGCAAAGCTTCCCGACCGCATCTACACGCTGTGCGACTATGTCACGCCCAACGAGACGGAGACGGAGGAATTGACCGGCATGAAGGTCTCCTCGGTCGACGACGCGCGCCGCGCTGCGGACAAGCTGCTCCAAAAGGGCGTCGGCACGGTCATCGTCACGCTCGGTGACAAGGGCGCGCTTCTGCACACGAAGGATCGCTCCGACCATGTCCCCGCCATCAGCGCGGGGCCGGTCGTCGAGACCACGGGGGCGGGGGACGCCTTCAATGGCGGGCTCGCCGCAGCACTTTCGCGAGGGGTCGAGCCGCTGCAGGCGGTGCGCTTCGCTTGCGCCGTCGCCGGCATTTCGGTGACCCGCCCCGGCACCGCGCCGTCGATGCCGACGCTGCAGGAGGTCGAGGCGCTGCTCGACGAGAGCTGAGCTGGGAGCATCGCCACCTGGTATCACGCCTGTCAGGACAGCCTTTGGCCGACACCGCACCATCATCGAGACATGCCGGTGGCTTGACCGTCGATTTCGAAACCAACTGTTACGAGAACGACTGGCCGATCGTGCTCGGAAGACATTATCTGCGCGTCGTCCTGGACCGTTGCGCCTATCCGTTTTCCAGACGCCGCCTGATCATCAACAACGTCAGGAAGCGTCGTCCGGTGGAAGCCGCGGCCAAGGCGGCAATCGCCCGCGGCCATCTCGACGAGTATTTATTCGTGGAAGATAACGCCGATGCCGCGTTGGATTTTTTCCAGGTCGACAGGGCGTCCCTTGGCCGTGGATACCTGTATTCGATCAGTGAACTGGTCGGCATCCACGCCAGCACAGCCGACTATCTGCTCTACTACAAGGGCGACTCATACCCGAACCGTCGTCATCGGTGGATCGACCCTGCCATCCAGCTCATGGAAGGCAGGAGCGATCTTGTCGTCGCGAATCTATGTTGGAACGACAGGTTTGACGAAGCAAGATCGGAAAGTTTCGACCGGGCGGGCGAGTTCCTTGTCGGCTACGGTTTCTCGGATCAGTGCTTTCTGGCAAAGATGTCGGTCCTTCGTGCGCCCATCTACAATGAGCAGAATCCCGCATCCGCGCGATATCCGGACTATGCCGGTGATTCGTTCGAAAAGCGGGCCGATGCCTACATGCGCAATCACGAGGCGAAACGCCTGACGCATGGCAGTCAGAGCTATACGCATAAAAATGTCCCGAAAGGCGGAATGGCGAGAATTCTGCGGCGGCTCAGACCGTTCGCGTAGAGAGCCTCTGCTCGGCCCTGGCAGGAAATGGCGCGCGTGGCGGGCTCGATCCAAAAGCGGATTTGCAGACCGATCCATGAGTGCTCGAACTCAGATCCGGAAAGACCTGAGTTGCTTCACGAAAGAAGACGTTTTTTGACATTCAATGTCGACATTTCTCTGAAGCCAAGGGCTTGTTATCCCTTGAGAGAAATGGCGCGAGTGACGGGGCTCGAACCCGCGACCTCCGGCGTGACAGGCCGGCACTCTAACCAACTGAGCTACACCCGCGCATTGACGAGCACGTGTCAGCCGTGTTCGTCGTTGGGCCGCTGGATAAGGGGTTCGCCACCGGGTGTCAAGCGCGGCAGGACAGCATAACAGCAATCAGGAGAAGGTTTTTTGACAGCCGGCGTTTTGTTGGCAAAACCGGCCTCCAGGGAGGGCGTCCAGCGCTCATTTGGCCTTGCGAAGCTGGTCCTGACCGCTTAAAGGTCCGGCCCGGAGCGGGCGATTAGCTCAGTTGGTAGAGCGCTTCGTTTACACCGAAGATGTCGGCGGTTCGAGCCCGTCATCGCCCACCATTCCGGTCACATAATCCCATCCACCGCCGCGTCAATGGCGAAGCCTGCGGTGCGGGGTTGGCTGGCCATCGGCCGCCGCGTTACAAATCCGCCGCAGATCGGCATGGATGTTTTTGGAGTTCAGCAACTCGGCCGCTTCCGGGTAGCCCTCGGCTAGCAACGTGGCAACGATCTCGGCAGGCGAATGGTGGAAACCACCTTCCGCCAAAGCATGAGCCCGCTGGTAGATATGGCCGGTCCTGATCTCGTCTGTCATTCACAAGCACCTCCGTTGGTGAGCGCTTGGTGGACAACTGTTGAGATGTATCCGAGTTCCACGCAACTTTTGGGCGCGAATCTATCCGCTGATGCGCTGAGCGCCGGATCTTGCGCTTGACCTCGCGGCTCGTCTTCCTGCTCGCCGCCAGGAGACAACAGCCGGTCCGTTGCAGTCGGTGCAGCGATCAGGGCGGCAAGAGGCGAAAATCATTACCCTCAGGCAGCAATTGCCCGCCATCGACGACAATGGTCGTGCCAGTGATGTAGCTGGCATCGTCGGAGGCGAGGAACAGGAAGGCATTGGCGACGTCACGCGGGCTGCCAAGCCGGCCGAGAGGGATGGAGTCCTCCATGTTCTTGATATAGGCCGCGCCGCGGTGAAGCTCGATCGCTTCGGTGAGGATGTTGCCGGGCTCGACGCCGTTGACGGTGATGCCATAGCCGGAGAATTCGAGCGCGGCGGCACGGATGAAGCCGTTGATTCCGGCCTTGCTGGCGGAATAGTGGCCGTGGCCGGGGCTGGTCACGTGCGGGCCCGTGATGGATGAGGTGAAGAGCATGCGGCCGAAATGCTGCGCCTTCATCGGCACAAGCGCTGCGCGCGCGGCATTGAAAGTGCCGCGCAGATTGACCGCCATGACGCTATCCCAGTCGTCCGAGGTCGTGTTCTCTATCAGCTGCCAGGGATAGATGCCGGCATTCTGCACGATGATGTCGAGGCGGCCATGGTGCTTCAGCGCCGTCGCCACGGCGGCTTCTGCGTCACTCATCCGAGAGATATCGGTGCGGACGAAGGGGGCGCCGAGCTCGTCAGCGGTTGCTTGCCCGGCCTCGACTTCGTTGTCGGCGAGCACGAGCCTTGCCCCTTCTTCGGCAAAGCGCAGCGCGATGCCCTTGCCGATGCCGCGCGCGCTGCCGACGATCAGCGCGACCTTGTCTTTTAACCGGTTGGTCATGCGAGCCGTCCTGTCATGCGAGTCTTTGGCGAATGGTCTGCTTGAAAGCGTCGAGCAGCACGGCGGCCAGCACCAGCAGGCCATGGATCACCTGGGTGAAGTTGGCCGGCAGGCCCATGAGGTTGATCGCGGTGTTGATGGCCGAGAGCAGCAGCACGCCGGCATAGACGCCGGGCAGGGTGCCGACACCGCCTTTCAGGCTGACGCCGCCGATGACGACCGCGGCAAAGGCGTTGAACAGCAGGCCAACGCCGAGATTGGCGGTGGCGCCGGAGGTGCGGATGGCCAGCAGCCAGCCGGCGAGGCCGGCGATGGCGCCGGCGAGCACGAAGGCGATGATGAGATTGCGGTTCACGCGGATGCCGGCGCGGAAGGTTGCCGTCTCATTGCCGCCGATCATGATGAGATGCCGGCCGAACGGCGTCTTGGCCATGATCAGCGAGAAGACCACGAAACAGGCAATTGCTATCCAGGCCGTCAGCGGCAGGCCGGCGAGGCGCTGGATGCCGAACCAGCGGATTGCCGGTGCAAGGTCCTGCGCCGAGCGGCCGCCCGAAATGACCAGCACGAGGCCTCGCACCCAGATGTAGGAGGCCAGCGTGATGATGAAGGCGCTCATCTTCACCCTGACAACCAGATAGCCGTTGAAGGCGCCGATGAGGCCACCCACGGCAAGCGCCAGCAGCAGCGAAACCGGAACCATCAACCATTCCGGATGGAGCTGAACGCCAAGGCCAATGCCCGACGAACAGAACAGGATGCCGACCGCCATGGCGCTGAGTGCTGCCACCGATTCGACCGACAGGTCCATGTGACCGGCGATGATGACGAGCGCCAGGCCGATCGACATGACGCCGAGCACGCTTGAAGCCTCGATGATATTGGCGAAGATGCCGAGCTGGAAATAATTCGGGATGAAGATGGAAAAGACAACCAGCACGAACAGCAACATGAACCAGACGAGGTTGTCGAGGACGAACTCCAGGGCGTGGCGGGTGCGGGGGTTCATGGGCTGATCCGGCTGGCGCACGAACCCGAAAATCAAATTCGATCTTCGCAGGACCATGCGCAAATTGAAATTGCAGAGGATTGGCTCCGGACCGAGATGGCCCGGAGCGTTTTTGCGGGGATACTGCTATTCGACGGACTTGACGGTGTCCGTCGGCGGCTTCTGGTTGCCCCAGAAGGCCGGGTTGTCGACGTTTTCCTTGGTGATGGCAGCACCGGGGATCTTGATGTTCGGGCCCCAGGCTTCCTTGGTCACGGTCGATTTCAGGCCGAGCACGTCATATTCGCCGGGCTTGATCTCTTCTTTCTTGACGACCTTGTCCATGAACATGGCGACGGCCGCGGCCTGCGCGTAGAGCGGTTGCTCGACTTCGACGTTGAGCCAGCCCTTGCGGATCAGGTCGAGGCCGACCGGAGCGCCGTTCGAGCTCATCAGCATGACGTCGCCCGGCTTCTTGCCGGCGGCCTCGAGCGAGGCGACGGCAGCGACCGAGAGGTGCGCGGCATGGCTGAAGATCAGGTCGATATCGGGGTTCGCCAGCATCTGGTCGGCAACGATGGTGCCGGCGTTGCTGGCTTCCCATTGCATGGCCGGAAGCGAGATGATCTTGACGTCCGGAAACGCCTTCATCTTCTCCTCGAAACCCTTCTGGATGTCGAGCGTGTAGGGATCGCCGGGGTCGCCGAGCACCTGCAGGACCTTGCCCTTGACCGAGCCGTTCTTCGCTTTCAGAAGCTTCTCGGCCTGGTCGGCGGCTACGTAACCGATCTCCACCGTTCCCGCCACCGACGTGAAGTCGGAGGGGGTCGAGGTGATCTGGCGGTCGAACTCGACCACCGGGATGCCGGCTGCGCGCGCTGCTTCGATGGACGGTTTCAGCGCATTGAAGTCGACGGCGGCAAGGATGATCGCGGCCGGCTTCAGCGCGATGACGTCATTCATCTGCGATTGCTGGGCGTCGGTCTTGTTGTCGGCGTTCAGCGTCTTCACCTCATAGCCGACCTGCTTCACGAACAGCTCCAGAGCGCTCACCGAGCCGGTCTGAAACTCATCGAGCAATGTCGGGACCAAGTAATATACGGTTCCCTTGGACTGGGCGAATGCCGGCGTGAGCGTGGCAAAGGCCAGTGCCAGGATACCGAAGACAGCAAGAAGTATTCTCTTCATGTCGTTCGCTCCTGTTGAGCCGGACCCCTCTTTTGTCCCTCAGCCTACCGGTCCGGCACCGGCAAGCGTCTCACCGGTAATCATGTTGATCACCGCGTCGGGACTTGTTTTGTTGCGCGCGACATCGCCCGCCACGACGCCTTGCCGGATCACCACGATCCGGTCGGCGACCTGGAAGGCCTGCTGCATGATATGGGTGATGATGACGACGCCGATGCCCTGGCTCGCCACCTGGCGGATCATGTCGAGACCGCGCCGCGTCTGTTCGACACCGAGTGCGGCGAACGGTTCGTCGAGCAGCACCAGCTTGCCGCCCCAGTGGACGAAGCGGTTGAGCTCGATGGCTTGCCGCTGGCCGCCCGAAAGATGCTCGACATTGGTGCGCAGCGAAGGGATGCGGGTGCCGGCGGTGGCCAGCGCCTTTTCGACGACCGCCTCCATGGCGCCCTCATCGAGCACCGGAATGCCAAGAACCTTCCTGGTGATCTCGCGGCCCATGAAGAAATTGGCGACCACGTCGACATTGGTGCACAGCGAGAGGTCCTGGTAGACGGTTTCGATGCCCGCTTCCTTGGCTTCGGCGGGCGACCTGGCGAGGAACTCCTTGCCCTCGAACAACATGCGGCCGGAGGTCGGCTCCAGCCCGCCGGAGATGATCTTGACCAGTGTGGATTTGCCGGCGCCGTTGTCGCCCAGCAACGCCACGACCTCGCCCCGGCCGATCGAGAAGCTGATCCCCTTGAGCGCTTCGATCGCGCCATAGTTCTTGGTGACGTTGTCGAGGACCAGCAGCGGTTCGCTCATGCAGCAATCTCCCTGCTTTTGAGAAGGTCGCGCTCGCGCTCGCGTTCGGCAGCGAACATCTGCCCGAAGCGGGGCGACAGCACTCCGGAAACAGCAAGGGCGGCGGCACCGCGCAACACCGAATGCTGCCCGCCGCGCGCCACGACAATTCGAGGCGTCTTGCGGTCTTTGCGCGCGGAGACGGAGTTGTGCAGGCCCGCGGTCGAGCCAGCCAGCCGCTCGAGCAGTTCGGTGGACGCCAGCCCGCCCAGGATGATTGTTTCCGGGTCGAACAGATTCTCGATGATGGCGACGGCATTGTGGAAGACCGGAGCGACCTCCGCGACCCAATCGGCCTCGCTGCCGTTCCAGCGCCGGAGCGCTTCGAGCGAGAGGTATCTTTCGAGGCAGCCGCTGTTGCCGCAAGGGCAATTCTCGCCGCCGGGAACGACAGGAATATGCCCGATCTCGCCGGCATTTCCCCAGGCGCCACGCAACACGCTGCCGTCGTGAACCATGGCACCGCCAAGGCCGACGCCGAAATACAGGTAGTAGTATTCGGAGAATTGAGCCCCGAGGCCATAGAGGCGTTCGCCCATGGCCGCGGCCGCCATGTCGGTTTCAAAGAAGGCCGGTAGTCCGGTGGAAGCCGCCAGCCGCTCGCGCAGCGCCACGTCCTTCCAGCCGGTCATGGTGGTCGGACCGACAAAGCTCATGGATTCGACGCCGAATGGCCCGGGCAGGGCCATGCCAACTCCGAGAACCCGTCCTCCAGCCCGCAATCGGGTCAATTCGACCACCATGGCCCCGATCAGGTCGAAGGCGTGGTCCGGGGTCGCGTTGGGGGCCTCGCGGTAGCTGCTCTCGATCACGTCGCCGCTCAGATTGATCAAGGCGGCGTTGATTCCGAGCGGGGTGATGTGGGTGCCGACGGCATAGCCGCCGTCGGGATTGATCCGCAGGGTCGCCGGCGGCAGGCCACGCCCCTTTGGCTCTTCGCGCAGAGACAGGATGTAACCTTGCTCTTCGAGCTCGCGGACGATGGTCGATACCGTCTGGACGGTGAGCCCGACGCGCCTGGCAATCTCGCTGCGGGCGATTGGTCCATGAAGGCGGATGGACTCAAGCACGATACGCCGGTTGTAGGGCCGGCCGAATTCCTGATTGGTCCCCCGCAGTGCCATGACTTGCGCCCCTTTAGGAGAGGGCAGCTTCGCATCAGTTATTTATTCAGTCAAATGGAATTCAAAAATAATTCGCGCATCCTCGGCGCGACGGTCCGCAGCCGACGAGGCCATTGCGAACCGGTGCAGGACGGGGCCAAGGAAGGCAAAATCCACGGCGCTTGATTTTCTATCCCGCCTCACTCACAAGAGCACATTTGGTGGAGCGGCAAATAGTGTCGAAACTTACCAGTTTCCTGGAGAGACACGGTCTCAAACGAAAGCGCCAGCCATCAGTTGTTGTGCTTCCAGAACGACGTATGACGCAAATATTGCATGAGCGCTGCGTTATCGAGGGTGCTGATTTTGTGGCGCCGCACATGAACAATGCATTGCTTTTCAACGACCAAGGGCAAATACGAACTTACGCAATTGAGAAGGTGGCGAAGTCCGGGTTTCTGCTGGAATTTGGTGTCTTCGACGGGACAAGCATCAACCATTTTGCCGACAGGCTGACGGCGCGTGGCGACACGCGGCCAATCTTTGGATTTGATGCCTTTCTAGGCCTTCAAGAAAACTGGGCTGGAACTGACTTCCAAGCCAAGGGTCAGCAGTTCAACAGGGACGGCCTTGTGCCGAGGGTTCGGCAAAATGTGAGCCTGATGAAGGGCTGGATCGAAGATACGCTTCCAACGTTTCTCAAGCAGCACCAAGGCCCGATTGCTTTCATTCATGTTGACACGGACACCTATACGCCCTGCAAAGCTATTCTCACGCTCTGCAAGGATAGGCTCGTCAGCGGCAGCGTCATCCTGTTTGACGAACTGCTCTGCTACCCAGGATGGCGATTTGGAGAGTGGAAGGCGCTGAACGAGGTGTTGAAGCCAGAGCAATACACTTGGGCGGCCTTCGAAGAGCAGCGGGCCGCGCTTGTCATCAATTGATGGCAAGGGATGCTCTAACGACGTCGAACGTGTCAGTCCCGCCTGCTGGCGCGATCGATCACACCGGCCAAGGCTTTAAACCCCCGGCCTCGATCAGGGCTTGAGCGTCTCAGAGATACTGGGCGACCTTCTTGCCGACAGTCAGGAAGCGCAGGGGATCGATGGCTTCGCCATTGTGGCGGACTTCGTAATGCAGATGCGGGCCGGTCGAGCGACCGCTGCTGCCGGTCTTGCCGATGACGGCGCCGGCGTCCAGTTTCTCGCCGACGGTCACGTCGATCTCGCTGAGGTGCCCGTAACGCGTCGCAAAACCATTGCCGTGATCGACCTCCACCATGCGGCCATAGCCGCCGTTCCAACCGGCCTTGGTGACGACGCCGGGCGCCGTGACCTTGGCAGCCATGCCGATCGGGGCCCTGAAATCCATCCCGGAATGCAATGCGGCGGTGCCGAGGAGAGGATCGGTGCGAACGCCGAACGGGCTGGTGACCGAGTGGCCGGGGGCCGGATTGGCAAGCGGCAGCTGGCGCGCTTCCTTCTTGAGCTGGTCGAGCGTGTCCAGCGCCTCGTCCAGTTCCTTGACCTTGCTGTCGAAGATCATCGAACTGTCGAGCGGTATCAGCGGTCCGCCGACATCGCTGTTGCTCCTGCCGAAATCACTGTCGACCGGCAGGCCCGCCGCTACGAGCGCCTGGGTGATCGCGTCGGCGCTCTTGTAGGCATTGTCGGCAAGCGTGCTGATGCGGCTGAGCTGCTCGCTCTCGATGGATTTCAGCGACTGGTTGATCGACACGAACAGTTTGTCGGCGCGATCGGCGGCTGAATCGTTGGGCAGCGGATCGGAACGGGTCGACCACAGTGAGAACGGCCTTGTGTCGCCAGCGCCGGGATTGCCGCTCAGGCTGGCGACCGCGTAGTTTTGTACAGGCTGGTTGATGCTGCCGGTCACCTCGGCGGGTTTGTCCGGCTTCCCAACCGCCGGCGGATTTTCAGCTGGCGCCGTTCCGACTTCATTCTCTGCGCGTTCGAGCAGCGGGCCGAGGCGGCCATGGCGCTGGCTCAACTGGCTCTGGCGTTCGAGCAGTTCGCTGACCTTGGTTTCCATCAGCTGCTGGTCGAGCAACTGGCGACTGGTGATGCGGTCGACCTGGGCGCGAAGCGCCGAAATGCGATCTTCATAGGCCTGCTGCATGCGGGCCTGCCGCGCCGTGGTGGCGCCGATCAGGTCATCGCGCAGCACGAGGTAGGAGGTGGCCAGCAGGTAGCCGACGACGATGGCGGCCAGCGCTGAACCGAGAAATGCCGCGAGCCAGGGGCGGACCGTGAAGTGCCTGATCTCGTTGCCCCGGGCGATGATGACCGTATGGGGCTCCTTGCGCCTGCCGAAGACTGCGGACTGACCGGTTGCGTTCACGGGACCAAGCTTTCGTTACGACACCACGACTGCTTGATTACACATTATTAGGGTTAACAAAGCTTTGCGGGTGTCGGCTTGCCGTCGGCAATTGCCCGTCAGGCGGGCATAGGGTTGCGGTGAAGGCGCATCAGTCTTTGCCGGCAAGAACTCAAAGCGCGCGGACAGCCTCCAGCACGTCATCGGCATGGCCCTTGACCCGGACCTTGCGCCAGATCCTGGCGATCCGCCCATCACGGCCGATCAGGAACGTCGCACGCTCGACACCCATGTATTTTCGGCCATACATCGATTTCTCGACCCACAGATGATAGGCCTCGATGACCTTGCGCTCCTCATCGGCGGCAAGGTCGATGGTGAGATTGTATTTTGATTTGAACTTGTCGTGCTTCTTGGCGTTGTCAGGTGACAGGCCGATCACCACGGCACCAGCCTTTTCGAATTCGGGCTTCAGCTGCGAAAAGCTTATAGCCTCTTGCGTGCAGCTTGTTGTGTCGTCCTGCGGATAGAAATAGAGCACAACGGGCTTACCCGACAGTGCGGCAAGGCTGAGCGACCCGCCGCCGTCCCGCGGGAGATCGAATTGCGGCGCAAGATTACCTACGTCGAGGTCAGCCATACCAATGCCCTTGTTTGAGGTTACGCGCGAAGCCACACCGATATAGTGTCGAACGGGGATTCGTCCACGATCGAGTTCGTACAACGGAAAATTGCGTGGATCAGGAGCAACCGCAGCACGAGAAGATTCGGTTCAGGCGTGACGAGATCACCGACCTGGGGACTTTTCCGTCCGCGTGCCGCGTGCCGCCGCTCGGTCAGGCGTCGATCGGACGCGGCTTTCGCATCCTGGCAAGGGTGTTCGCCGGCGTCGCCAGCCTCGTGTTGTTGGCGGCTGTCGTTGTCTACCTGGTCGGTGTATCTGGCGTTGGCTCCGAGCGGCTTCGGGCGGAAGCGGAAACCGCCATTGAGAAACTGGCCGGCCTCGATGTCGATGTTTCGGTCGGACCGGCGCGCATCACCCTTGACGGATCGAGCTTCATTGCCCTGCAGGTCAGCGACGTCAGCCTGAAGACCGCCGACGGCAAGCCGATGGCGGATGCGGGCCGCGTGCGTTTCGGCGTGCGCCTGATACCGCTGTTGTGGGGGGATGTGCGGCTGACCAGCGCCAGGATATCCGATGCGCGCATCGTCGTGGCGGCGATGCCGGCCAGTGGCGACTGGTCCGCGGGCCTGCGCAACGAGGACGGCCTCATCGATCCGGAGAAACTGTCCGATGCGGTGTTCGGCGACATCCATCGCGCGCTCGACGCGGTGCGGGAAGATTCGCTGCGCCGGATCGATCTTCGCAACGTCGAATTCGTGCTGCCCGATACCGCAACGATCAAACGGGTCAAGATCATCGACGCCACCGTCGCGCAGTCGGGGCCTGGTGGCATGGAGTTTTCGTCACAGGCGGATGTCGACGGCAGGGTGGTTACCGTTGCAGCTTCCGCCACCCGCGATATCGCGGCCCACCGCGTGACGGGGCTGAATGCGAGCATCGATCTGGCGGATGCCGGTGACACCACGGCCGCTGCCGGCAAGCTGGGCGCGGTCGCACTGAAGCTGACAGGATCGGAAGGGAACGGCACGAATGCTTCACGCCTGACGGCCGCGCTGTCATCGACGGGGTCCGTGTTCGATCTTGACGCTCGTGGACTGCTGCCGGCAGATGTCAGTGTCGATGCGACGCTGGTTGCGGGCAGCAACAAGATCCAGGTGGACAGGCTGCTGCTGAAGACCGGCCGCTCGACATTCAATTTTGCCGGCTCGATAGGGCCGAAGCCGGCGACGGGGGCCACGGGTGAGGAGCCCTCCTATCGTTACGACCTGACCAGCGACGGTTCGACGTTGGCGCCATCGGAGTCGCCAGAGCCCGCGCTTGCTTTCCTGGCTCGAATTGCCGGCGTCTATCAGACCGTTAGCCATAGATTGGTGGCCGAGCAGATCGCGTTTCGTTCCGATTCCAGCGGCGAGGTGCTGGGAACCGCCGCCGTGGAGTTCGTCGACGGCAAGGCGCCTGGGATCAATCTCGCCTTCAACGTCCACAACATGCCGGTCTCCCACGTCAAGCAGCTTTGGCCGTGGTTTTCGGCGCGCAATGCGCGGCTGTGGGTGCTGGACAATCTGTTTGGCGGCCGCGTCGTCGACGCCAACCTTCAGTTCCATGTCGTGCCTGATCGCCTGGGCAATGGCGTGCCGCTTTCCGCCGACGAGGTGTTCGGCCGCTTCCAGATCGAAGGCTCGCGTTTCGACACGGCCGGCCGCATTCCGCCGATACGCGACGCGGTCGGCGTCGTTGCTTTCCGTGCCAATGATGTCGATATCGCGCTGACCTCGGGCACGGTCTTCATGCCCAGTGGCCGTACAGTCGCGGCCAGCAACGGAACGTTGACGGTCAAGGCGGCGAACCATCCACCGGTCATCGGCTCGCTCGACCTGGACGTCGAGGGCGAAGCGCCGGCAATCGCCGAACTCGCCTCGTATGAGCCGATCAACGCCATGCGCCATGTCGGCTTCCTGCCGGAAGACCTGTCCGGCAGCGTCACCGGTCACGTCAAGGCGGACATCCCGTTGCAGTCCGGTATCGACACCTCGAAGCTCGATTGGCTGGTGTCGCTCGACTACACGGGCCTTTCATTGGCCAAGCCTTTCGAGGGCCAGACCGTTGCGGATGCCGACGGCTCGATCACGATCGACCCCGAAAAGGCGGTGATCTCCGCCAAGGCAGCGCTGAACGGCATACCGGCCGAGCTCGATCTCATCGAGCCGCTGGAGGATGGCGGGCCGGCGCGCAGCCGCAAGGTGGCTCTGGTGCTCGACGACAAGGTCCGTGCCGCCGCGATGCCCGGCTTGACGCCGCTGCTTGCCGGGACGGTGAAGGTCGCCATCGACAAGAGCGGTACCGGCAACCAGAACGTCTCGGCCGATTTGACCAATGCCAGGTTGGACATTCCGTGGGCGGGCTGGAGCAAGGGGGCGGGGGTTCCCGCCAATGTCACATTCGTCATGACCAAGTCCGGCGACACCACGACGCTGTCCGACTTCAATCTCGACGGAAAGACTTTTTCCGTCGACGGCAGCGTTGTGCTGGTCAATGGCGCGCTGTCGTCGGCACGGTTCAGCAAGGTCGCCCTGAACAGGGGAGACGATGTCGCAGTGTCGGTGAAGCGATCGGGCAAGGGCTATGCGGTCGACGTCAATGGCAGCGTGCTGGATGCCCGTTCTCTCATCAAGCAGTTCACCTCGGACGTCGACACAGCGACCAAGACCACCGGTTCGGACGCCATTTCGGTCAGCGCCGACGTCGATCAGCTGATCGGTTTCCACGACGAGCAATTGTCCAACCTCAAGCTCGACTACAGCGCGGCCGGCTCGAGGGTGAACGGGCTGAAGGTCAGCGCCACGGCAAGTTCGGGTGCGGCCATAACCATCAACAACACGACCGGCGACGGCCGCCGCGCGCTCAACGTGCAGTCCGCGGATGCCGGCGCCATATTGAGGTTTCTCAACATCTACGAACACATGGAAGGCGGCTCGATCACGCTGGCGCTGGCGGGAGCAAGCGACGGTCCGATGAAGGGCAAGGTCGATACGACCAACTTCTTCGTCGTCAACGAACCGAAGCTGGCCTCCATCGTCTCGACGACGCCGGCCGGTGACAGCCGCAGTCTCAACCAGGCGGTCAAGGGCAATCTCGACACGTCGCGGGTGAAGTTCGAACGCGGCTATGCCGAGATCGACAAGGGCAGCGGCTACCTGAAACTGGCCAATGGCGTGCTGCGCGGTCCGCGCATAGGCACCACCTTCCAGGGGACGCTTTATGACCAGGATAACAACATGGACATGACCGGCACCTTCATGCCGGTCTATGGCCTCAACCGCATCTTCGGCGAATTGCCGATCGTCGGCGCGCTTCTCGGCAACGGCCGCGATCGCGGCCTGATCGGCGTCACCTACCGGCTCAAGGGCAACGCCAACAAGCCACTGCTGGACGTCAACCCGCTGTCCGTCATCGCGCCCGGGATATTCAGGTCAATCTTCGAATACCGGTAATCGACCTCAGGCCGGCCGCACGAGAATGTGTTTTTTCCTGCCGAGTGAAAGCTTTACGACGTTTTCCGGACTCAAATCCCTGGATGTCACCAGCTGGCGATCATCGCTGACAGGCCGATCGTTCAAGCGCACGGCACCACCTTGCACATGCCGCCGCGCTTCACCGTTCGACGCCGCCAGCCCGGCGGTTACCAGAAGCGACAGGATACCGACGCCGGCTTCGAGCTTGGCGTTTTCAACCTCGACGGTCGGCAACGATTCCGCGAGCGCGCCTTCCTCGAATGTCTTGCGCGCCGTCTCGCTGGCTCTTTCCGCCGCCTCGCGGCCGTGCAGCATGGCGGCGATTTCGGTGGCGAGCACCTTCTTCGCTTCGTTGATCTCGGATCCGCCGAGTTGCTCGAGGCGTGCGACTTCGGTCAAGGGCAGCGTCGTGTACAGTTTCAGGAACCGGCCGACGTCGGCATCCTCGGTGTTGCGCCAGTACTGCCAGAATTCGTAGGGGCTCAGCATTTCCGCATCGAGCCAGACCGCGCCCGAGGCCGACTTGCCCATCTTGGCGCCCGATGAGGTGGTGAGCAGCGGCGTGGTCAGCGCGTAGAGCTGAGCGTCCTCCATGCGACGGCCGAGGTCGATGCCGTTGATGATGTTGCCCCACTGGTCGGAGCCGCCCATCTGCAGGCGACAGCCAAGGCGCTTGTAGAGCTCGACGAAATCATAGGCCTGCAGGATCATGTAGTTGAATTCGAGGAACGACAGCGACTGTTCGCGATCGAGCCGGAGCTTGACGGAATCGAAGGCAAGCATGCGGTTGACGGAAAAGTGACGGCCGACGTCGCGCAGGAAATTGACGTAGTTGATCTCCATCAGCCAGTCGGCATTGTTGACCATGATCGCGTCATTCGGGCCGCTGCCGAATTTGAGGTAGGGCATGAAGTTGCGGCGGATGCCGGCAAGGTTGTCGTCGATATCCTGCGGGGTCAGCAGCTTGCGCGCCTCGTCCTTGAAGGACGGATCGCCGATCATCGAAGTGCCGCCACCCATCAGCGCGATCGGCCGGTGGCCGGTCTGCTGCAGCCAGTGCAGCATCATGATCTGGATCAGCGATCCGGCGTGCAGGCTCTTGGCGGTCGCGTCGAAGCCGATATAGGCCGTCACCGTCTCCTTGGCGAAGAGATTGTCGAGGCCGGCATCATCCGAAGTCTGGTGGATGAAACCGCGCTCGCTCATCGTGCGCAGGAAATCGGATTTGAAGGCGGACATTGTTTCTTTCCCGAAAGCGCCCGGCCGCTGCGGCTCTGGCGTGCATGAACGCGGGCGTTTAGCATCCAAGCGCGATCAGCAAAAGTGGAATCCGGTTTTGCGGCTGATTGCCCTTGCGCCAAGGATCGCGAGACGCCGAAGCGATCACCCGTTGTTGAAACGTTGCAGCGGGCCTTCCGGCACGAATGCTTGCTTCATCGTTTCGGCTGGCGTAATGAGGCGCCGCGCCAGAAGGTTCTTGCAGCCCACGACCTCGAACGGCACCGCACGGCATCCATCCAATGCCATATCCGACGACAGAGCCCGACGCGACATGCCGGACGCATTGATATCCATCGTCATTCCTTGCAGGAACGAGGCGGCAAACCTGCCGCTGCTGATCGATGAGATCGAGGCGGCGATGGCCGGCCGCGACTTCGAACTGATCATCGTCAATGACGGTTCGACCGACGAGACCGCTTCGGTGCTCGCCGAGCAGGCGGCAATTCGCCCGTTTCCGCTGCGGGAATTGCGACACCGGAAATCCGCCGGCCAGAGCCTTTCGGTGCGTTCGGGCGCCTGGGCGGCGCGCGGCAGCATCGTCGCCACGATCGACGGCGATGGCCAGAACGATCCGCAATACATTCCCGTGCTGGTCGATGCCTTGCGGCAGGCCGGGCCCGAATTCGGCGCCGCGCAGGGGCAGCGCCTCAAGCGCCGTGACAGCAAGGTCAAGCAACTGGCGTCGCGTTTCGCCAACTGGCTGAGAAACGCCATCCTCCATGACGAGACGCGCGACACCGGCTGCGGCCTGAAGGCGGTCCATACCGATATCCTGCGCAAACTGCCGTTCTTCGACGGCACCCATCGCTTCGTTCCGGCGCTGGTCATCCAGGAGGGCTACCGTATCGTGCATTGCGACGTCGTCGATCGTTCGCGCAGGCACGGCAAGTCGAATTACGGGATTTTCGATCGCGGCCTGCAGGGCGCGCTCGATCTCGGCGGTGTCTGGTGGCTGCGCCGCAGGCGGCGCAGAATGCCCAAAGTAGAGGAAATCAGGCATGGGTAACGTGCTTCAGGAATTGGTGACCTGGCTTCACCAGGTTTTCATCAAGCAGTTCGATGCGTGGATCCTGCTCGGCTTCATCGCCCAGTTCTTCTTCACCATGCGCTTCGTCGTGCAGTGGCTCGCCTCGGAAAAGGCCAAGCGCAGCGTCGTGCCGGTCGCCTTCTGGTTCTTCTCGCTGTTCGGCGGCGGCCTGCTTCTGATCTACGCTATCCAGCGTCAGGATCCGGTGTTCATCGCCGGCCAGGCCATGGGCATGTTCATCTATATCCGTAATCTCTGGCTGATCGCCAATGAGCGCAAGGCGGCGGCGATGACCAAGGTCGATTGAGCGGCCTGGGCACGTCGAAAATGGTCAGAGAGGCTGAAGCATGGCGTTGAACAGGAACTACATCCTTCTCTTCCTGTTCAGCCTGGTGATGACGGTTTCCGGGCTGGCGTCGATGCCGCCGATCGACCGTGATGAACCGCGTTTCGTCCAGGCCACCAAGCAGATGGTCGAGACCGGCGACTATGTCGACATCCGCTTTCAGGACGCCTCGCGCTACCAGAAGCCGATCGGTATCTATTGGCTGCAATCCGCGGCCGTGATGCTGAGCGGCGAGGGCGCCGAAGCGCCGATCTGGGTCTATCGCACCGTCTCGGCGCTCGGCATTGCCATTGCGGTGCTGGCGATCGCCTGGACCGGCACCAATCTTTTCGGTGCCAATGCCGGTATCGCCGCCGGCCTGGTCATGGCCGCGATCTTCGCCACCGCCTTCGAGGGCCGCGACGCCAAGACCGATGCGATGCTGCTGGCCTGCTGCGTGGTGGCGCAAGGCGCGCTGGCGCAGATCTATCTGACGTCGCGCCGGAACGAACCTGTCGCCGGCCATCTGTGGTGGATGTTCTGGATAGCGCAGGGTGCTGCGATCCTCGTCAAGGGACCGATTGCGCCGCTGCTGTCGGCGCTCACCATTGCGGTGCTGTTTGCCTTCGAGCGCGACGGGCGCTGGCTGGCGAAGCTCAGAGTGGGGCGTGGCCTGGCCCTCGTCGTGCTGATCGTGCTGCCCTGGCTTGCCCTGATCACCTGGAAAAGCCATGGCGCTTTCCTGCAACAGGCCGTTGGCAAGGACATGCTTGGCAAGGTCGCGTCGGGCGAGGAATCGCACGGCCTGCCGCCCGGCTTCTACATGCTGACCTACTCGCTGTTCATGTGGCCTTTCGGTCTGATCGCGGTTGGTGCCGGGCTCCAGGCGCTCAACCGGTTGCGCGACGATCCCCGGCTGCGTTTCTGCCTTGCCTGGTACATCCCATTCTGGCTGGTGTTCGAACTCATTCCGACAAAGCTGCCGCACTATGTCCTGCCGGCCTACCCCGGCATGGCGCTGCTGATCGGCTGGCTGCTGACCTTGTCGCCGCAGGATGCTAATGCACCGCTCAGACGCTGGCAAGATTGGCTGTGGTGGTCGACCGCATTCGGTCTGGTCGTGGTCAGCCTCGGCCTGGCCGTGGTGGGCGTGGGCGCGCCGATCTACCTCACCGGCTCCTTCTCATGGTGGAGCATTCCGGCGGCCGCCGCAGCGCTCGGCGCCGGCTACTTCGCCTTTTCGCGGCGGTTGCAGGTGCCGCTTCGCCGCATTGCCGCCGTCGCGGTCTGTGCGGGCATCACCTATGCCTTGTTGTTCGGCGTCATTGCGCCCTCGCTGAAGCCGATCTGGCTGAGCCCGGCGATCGAGGCGGCGGTCCGCGCCAACAGGCCTTGCGACACCACCGTGCTCGCCTCGGCGGGGTATCACGAGCCGAGCCTGGTGTTCCTTGTCGGCACGAAAACGGTTCTGACCGATGTCGATGGCGTCGCCAGGCATCTGCTTGCCGACCCTGCCTGCGCGTTGGCGCTGGCACAGGTCGGCGATGAGCAGAAACTGAATGGCCTGCTGGCGGCACAAGGCAAATCCGCGAACCGCGTTGCCCGGATCGACGGGCTCAACTATTCGTCGGGAGACAAACTGTCGCTCGGCCTTTACCGTGTGGTCCAATGACGGCTGTTCGATGATAGGGTCGAATTTCCTATGCTCGTGAAATCGCGCCCTTCTGTTTCCCGCGGGCTCCTCGGCGTGGGGCGCCGATCCCTGGACAATTTTCGCGATACGATGCAGATAGCAAGCAAGCGCTTTGCTGTTCGGCCCGCCAGCTACCCGAACATACTGTGGCCGGTCTGGGGCCTGGTCTGGGTCTTTCTGACGGCGGCAGCGTTTGTTCGCCTCGACACCCCGGCGGGGATGCTTCGCGACCAGTGGTCGCCAAGGTTCGTCCACCTGGCCGATTTTTTCACGCAGTTCGGCCTGGGTGGCTGGTATCTCATTCCATCAGCGCTTCTGCTCGTCGCCGCGAACCTGACGGACTGGCGAAGCCTTTCGAGGCGTTCGCTGATGCTGGCCTACAACTGGACCTGCCTGGCATTTCTGGTGCTGAGCGCCGTCGGTCTGTCCGGCCTGACCGTCAATGTGCTGAAATACGCCATCGGCCGGGCCCGCCCGCTCTATTTCCACGATTTTGGCGTTCTGTCCCTGCACCCTTTCGCCTTTGATGCGCGCTTCGCCGGCTTTCCGTCCGGCCATGCCACGACAATGGGCGCCGTGTTCGGGGTTGCCCTGCTTCTGTTTCCGCGCCGCTGGTACATCGCCTTGGCGATCACCGCTTGCATCGCGTCGACGCGGGTCTTTGTCGGCGCACACTATCCCAGCGACACCGTCGCCGGCTTCGGCCTTGGATGCGCCTTCGCGCTGGCCAGCGGGCTGGTCTTTGCCCGGCTTGGCTTCATCTTTCGTCCGACAGGGTCGGGATTGCCGGTCCGCAAGGAGACGTTTTGGCTGATTGGCCCGCCCAGGAAGACGGCTGCCTGAGCGCTCGGATTTGCCGAAGCCTAGTTGCCGCCGAGACCGCCGTAGGATCTCACCAGGCTGGCCATATCGGGTAAGCGGTGGTCTTCGCTTTCCAGCCCTTGGGCAACGCCGGCGCGATCGGCGACCGGCCGGTTCTGGCTGACCTTCCACTTGCCGTGGATTTCGCTGATCTCGATTTCCAGCCCGATGATGCCCTTGATCTGCGACTGGATGAAGGGCGCCGGCGCGTCGGTCACTGCCCAGGGGGCCTCGCGAGCGCCTTCCTGGGAGGCAGTCAGATCGGCAATCTGCTGCGCCAGCCAGTCCTGGTCATCCATCACTTTGACGGTGCCGCGCACCTGCACGATGGCATAGTTCCAGGTCGGAACCACCTTGCCGGTCTCGCGCTTGGTCTCGTACCAGGACGGCGTCACATAGGCATCGCTGCCCTGGAAGACGATCAGCACCGGCGAGGCCGGATTGTCGGCCAACAGGCGCCATTGTGGATTGGCCCTGGCCAGATGTGCGCGCAGCCTGCCGTTGGGCGGCACGTCGGCGTCGAGCAGGAACGGAATGGCATTGGCGACCGGGCCGTCAGGCCCGTTGGAAATCAGCAGGCCCAGCGGATGCGCCCGGATCAGCCCGTGCAGGACATCCGGCCGCGTTTCCTTGAAATGAGGAGGCTCGTACATCTTCCGTCGCTTCTTCCTGGTCTATCTCAGCCGCTTCGGCCGCGGATCGGACAATTCGCCGGCGAGCCGGCGGTCGAGATAGTCCGCGCATTCCTCGAGCAGCAGGTCGGCGTCGTTGGCGAAGAAGTGGTTGGCACCGGGCAAGGTCTTCTGCGTGATGGTGATGCCCTTTTGTGTGTGCAGCTTGTCGACCAGGCCTTGCACGTCCTTCGGCGGCGCCACCTTGTCGGCATCGCCATGAATGATCAGGCCCGATGACGGGCAGGGCGCCAGGAACGAGAAGTCATAGGTGTTGGGCTGCGGCGCGATCGAGATAAAGCCCTCGATCTCCGGCCGGCGCATCAGCAACTGCATGCCGATCCACGAGCCGAACGAATAACCGGCGACCCAGCAGCTTTTGGAATCCGGATGCAGCGACTGCACCCAGTCGAGTGCCGCGGCGGCATCAGACAACTCGCCGGTGCCGTGATCGAATTCGCCCTGGCTGCGGCCGATGCCGCGGAAATTGAAGCGAAGCGTGGTGAAATCCCGCTTCTGGAACATATAGAAGAGGTCGTAGACGATCTTGTTGTTCATCGTGCCGCCAAATTGCGGATGCGGGTGCAGGATGATGGCAATCGGCGCGCTCTTTTCCTTGGAGGGCTGGTAGCGTCCCTCCAGACGGCCGGCAGGACCGGTGAAAATGACCTCAGGCATGAAATACTCCACTTAGGTAATACGAATGCGCGGCGCCCGGAACGTATCTTCCTCTGGCCTTGACGCAGGGCGAGCGTCTTCTTAGAAGCTAGTTTAGAATTGTTCAAAACTGAGTAGCCAAACGTCGAGCCCGGCCACTCGCGCCGCAAGCCGCGTAAATAGGACGGCTCGCCTTGGAATTTCAAGGAAATAACGCCATACGACGGCGGAATGGCTTCTGACGGGACCAACTGGACGAAAATGGCCGGACTACGCGCCTATCTCGACTACAATGCCAGTGCGCCGCTGCTTGCGGTGGCGCGCGAGGCTATGGTCGCGGCGCTTGATGTCGCCGCCAACCCGTCGTCGGTCCACGCCGAGGGGCGTGCTGCACGACGCCTGATCGAGACTGCAAGGCGTGATGTCGCAGCGCTGGTCAACGCCAAGGCCGAGCATGTCGTGTTCACCTCCGGCGCGACGGAGGCCGCCTCGACGCTGCTGACACCCGACTGGCGGATGGGACGCGGCACGGTGCGCATGAGCCGGCTCTACGTGTCCGAGGCCGATCATCCATGCCTGTTGAATGGCGGGCGCTTCCCGGCAGCGCAGGTGACGCGGATTGGCGTTGACGCCAACGGCATCGCCGACCTCGCGGCCCTGGCCGCGGCGCTTGCCGCGCATGACAAGGCCGATGGCCTGCCGCTGGTTGCCATCCATGCCGCCAACAACGAGACCGGGGTGATCCAGCCGATCGATCGGATTGCCGGGATCGTCAAGGCGGCGGGCGGCATTCTCGTCGTAGACGCCGTTCAGGCCGCGGGGCGCGTTCCGATCGATATGTCAGCGGGTTACGCCGACTATCTTGTTTTGTCTTCGCACAAGATCGGTGGTCCCAAGGGGGCCGGCGCCATCGTCGCCGCCTCCGATCTGATGATGCCGAAGCCGCTGATCAGTGGCGGTGGCCAGGAAAAGGGCCATCGCGGCGGCACGGAAAACCTCGCCGCCATCGCTGGTTTTGGCGCGGCCGCGCGCGAGGCTCAGACCGGATTGCCGGCCATGGATGCGATTGGGCATCGCCGCGACGAGATCGAAGCCATCGTGAAAATGCTGGTGCCGGACGTGGAAATCTTCGGAACCGGCGCGCCAAGGCTTGCCAACACGACATTCTTCGCTATTGCGGGCGTCAAGGCCGAAACCGCGCAGATCGCCTTCGATCTGGCCGGTGTGGCTCTGTCTGCCGGCTCCGCCTGCTCGTCGGGCAAGGTAGGGCCAAGCCATGTGCTGAAGGCCATGGGATATGGTGACAGCCTTGGCGCCTTGCGCGTGTCGATCGGTTCAGCGACGGGCGCTGAGGACATCGAACTGTTCCGCACCGCGTTGGCGGGGATCGCCGCGCGGCAAGCCGCCAGGGAAAAGGCGGACAGGGAAAAGGCCGCATGAGCGGCCAGGGATAGACAGGCTTCACGGCCTGGTAGAGCCGTGCGTTTCATGCTGGCCGGGTGAATTTCCGGTCGAAACGCACTATATGGAACTTACGCTGCCACGGACTGCCCTTTGGGTGTTCGTTTTGGCGGTGCCATAGTTTGAAAACTGCCGGGCCTTGACCCCGGCGTGGATGGAGAACGCTTATGCCTGCTGTGCAGGAGACGATCGATCGAGTCCGCAAGATCGATGTCGACCAGTATAAATATGGATTCCAGACCGAAATCGCGATGGACAAGGCCCCGAAGGGGCTGAGCGAAGACATCATCCGTTTCATTTCGGCCAAGAAGGACGAACCGTCCTGGATGCTGGAATGGCGTCTGGAAGCCTATCGCCGCTGGCTGACGCTTGACGAGCCGACCTGGGCGCGCGTCCATTATCCCAAGATCGATTTCCAGGACATCTACTTCTATGCGGCGCCCAAGAGCACGCCCGGCCCGACCTCGCTCAGCGATGTCGATCCCGAACTGCTGAAGGTCTATGAGAAGCTCGGCATTCCGCTGAGGGAGCAGGAAATCCTCGCCGGCGTGCAGAAGACCGACGCCTCGGAACTCGAGGAAGTCAGCGACAATGTCTACAAATCGGGCCGTGTCGCTGTCGACGCGGTGTTCGATTCCGTCTCCGTCGTCACCACCTTCAAGAAGGAGCTGGCGCAGGCCGGCGTCATCTTCTGCTCGATCTCGGAAGCTATTCGCGAGCATCCGGAACTGGTGAAGAAGTATCTCGGTTCGGTCGTGCCGACTTCCGACAACTACTACGCCACGCTGAATTCGGCTGTGTTTACCGACGGGTCCTTCGTCTTCGTGCCCAAGGGCGTACGCTGCCCGATGGAACTGTCGACCTATTTCCGCATGAACGAGAAGAACACCGGCCAGTTCGAACGCACGCTGATCATTGCCGAGGAGGGGGCCTACGTCTCCTATCTCGAAGGCTGCACGGCGCCGCAGCGCGACGAGAACCAGCTTCACGCCGCCGTGGTCGAACTGGTGGCGCTCGACGACGCCGAGATCAAATATTCGACGGTGCAGAACTGGTACCCCGGCGACGCCGAGGGCAAGGGTGGCATCTACAATTTCGTCACCAAGCGCGGCGACTGCCGTGGCGACCGTTCCAAGATCTCGTGGACGCAGGTCGAGACCGGCTCGGCCATCACCTGGAAATACCCGAGCTGTATCTTGCGCGGCGACGATTCCAGCGGCGAGTTCTATTCGATCGCCGTGTCGAACGGCTATCAGCAGGTCGATAGCGGCACCAAGATGATCCATCTCGGCAAGAACACGTCGAGCCGCATCATCTCCAAGGGCATCGCCGCCGGCTTCTCGCAGAACACTTATCGCGGCCAGGTTTCGGCGCACCGCAAGGCGACCAACGCCCGCAACTTCACCAACTGCGACAGTCTGCTGATCGGCGACCAGTGCGGCGCGCACACCGTGCCCTACATGGAAGCCAAGAATTCGACGGCGCAGTTCGAGCACGAAGCGACGACCTCGAAGATTTCCGAGGACCAGAAGTTCTACGTCATGCAGCGTGGCATTCCCGAGGAAGAGGCGATCGCGCTGATCGTCAACGGCTTCGTCAAGGACGTCATCCAGCAACTGCCGATGGAATTCGCGGTCGAAGCGCAGAAGCTGATCGGCATCTCGCTCGAGGGCTCGGTCGGCTGACCGGACAGATATTCAGGAAACAAAAGAATGCTTGAGATCAGAAACCTGCACGCCCGCATCGTCGATGACGGCACCGAAATCATCCGCGGCTTGAACCTGACGGTGAAAGCCGGCGAGGTCGCCGCCATCATGGGTCCGAACGGCTCGGGCAAATCGACGCTGTCCTACATCCTCGCCGGGCGCGAGGACTATGAGGTGACCGAGGGCGACATCCTCTACAATGGCCAGTCGATCCTCGAAATGGACCCGGCCGAGCGCGCGACTTCCGGAATCTTCCTCGCCTTCCAGTATCCGATGGAGATACCGGGCGTTGCGACCATGGAATTCTTGAAGGTTGCGATGAACGAGCAGCGCAAGGCGCGTGGCGAAGAGCCGCTGAAGATTCCGGAATTCCTGAAGCGCGTGAAAGAAGCCGCCGCCTCGCTCAGCATGGACATGGCGATGCTGAAGCGGCCGCTCAATGTCGGCTTCTCCGGCGGCGAGAAGAAGCGCGCCGAGATCCTGCAGATGAAGCTGCTGGAGCCGAAATTGTGCGTGCTCGACGAAACCGATTCCGGCCTCGACATCGACGCGCTGAAGATCGTTTCCGACGGCGTCAATGCGCTGCGGGCGCCTGACCGGGCGTTCCTGGTCATCACCCACTACCAGCGCCTGCTCGAACACATCGTGCCGGATAGCGTGCACGTGCTCTACAAGGGCCAGGTCATCAAGTCCGGCGACAAGTCGCTGGCGCTCGACCTCGAAGCCAATGGCTATGCCGGAGTGATCGGCGAAGCCGCTTGAGATGCCAGAGGCGAAGCTGATGAATATGCACACACAACCGCAGCGGACACCGGCCGAGACGGCGTTGATCGACGCCTTCGGCGACCGGCTGTCGCTGCTGCCGGGCGACGGCGCGGTGATGCTGAAGCGCGACGACGCCATCGAAGCGATCAAGCACGGCCTGCCGACGCGGCGCGTCGAATCCTGGCACTACACGGACCTGCGCCGGCTGCTGAATGCGGTGCCGGACTTCGATCCAGCCGCGGCGGTCAAGGCCATTGCTCCAATCGTGGAAGGCTCGGCCGTATTGGCCGTCCTGAACGGCGTATCGAGCACGAAGGTGCCGGCCGTTGAGGGCGTTACCGTGCAGCGCCTGTCGGAAAAGCTGATCGATGGCAGCATCGCGCCTGGGCTCGATCCCTATGGCAGCGACGATGCCATCGGCGCTTTGAACACCGCTTTCGTTGCCGATGGTTATTTTGTCGACATCGCCGATGGCGCCGAACTGGACAAGCCGATCGAATTGCAGAATCTGCAGGCCGGTGGCCAGACGCATGTGCGCCTGCCGGTGCGTGTCGGCGCTGGCGCCAAGGCAATCATCGTCGAGCGTCAGACGGGTGACGGGGCGGCTCTGGTCAGCTCGGTCAGCCAGCTGGTGCTCGGCGAGGGCGCCGAGGTGACGTGGCTGATCGTCCAGGAGCAGCCGGAAACGGCGACGCATCTGGCGCAGTTCAAGGCTCATATCGGCAAGAATGCCAAGCTGACGCTGTTCGTCATGAATGCCGGCGGCAAGCTCGTGCGCCAGGAGGTCATGGTCAAGACCACCGGCGAGGGCGCGGATTTCAAGCTGCGTGGTATCAACTTGCTTGCAGGCGACACCCATAGCGACGTGACCATGGTGCTCGACCACACCGTGCCGCACACGACCTCGACGGAAGTGATCCGCAACGTGGTGACCGGCAAGGCGCGCGGCGTCTTCCAAGGCCGCATCAACGTCCATCAATATGCGCAGAAGACCAATGCCAAGATGGCCTGCAACACGCTCCTGTTGTCGGACGACGGCGAGTTCTCGACCAAGCCCGAACTTGAAATCTTCGCCGACGACGTCGTCTGCGGCCATGGTGCGACGGTGACCGAAATAGACCACGACCACCTGTTCTACCTGATGGCGCGCGGCATCGACGAGAAGAGCGCGCGCGGCCTTCTGGTCAAGGCGTTTGTCGCCGAGGTGATCGAGGAATTGGACGACGAGACGATTGTCGAGGCGCTCGAAGCGCGGCTTGACGACTGGTTCGTGGCACACGGATGATTCTGATGAACGCTCCAGGCAAGATCGGAGATTTCTACGACGTCGAGGCGATCCGCCGCGACTTCCCGATCCTGTCGCGGGAAGTCTATGGCAAGCCGCTGGTCTATCTCGACAACGGCGCCTCGGCGCAGAAGCCGCAGGTGGTGCTGGATACAATTCAGCACGCCTACAGCCAGGAATATGCCAACGTCCACCGCGGCCTGCATTTCTTGTCCAATGCCGCGACCGATGCCTATGAAAAGGCGCGCGAGACGGTGCGTCGTTTCCTCAACGCGCCGAGCACCGACAATATCGTCTTCACCTCGAACACGACGTCGGCGATCAACACGGTCGCCTATGGCTATGGCATGCCCAACATCGGCGAGGGCGACGAGATCGTGCTGTCGATCATGGAGCACCACTCCAACATCGTGCCGTGGCATTTCATCCGCGAGCGGCAGGGCGCCAGGCTGGTCTGGGTGCCGGTCGACGATCTCGGGGTCTTCCACATCGAGGAATTCGAGAAGCGGCTGACCGACCGCACCAAGCTTGTCGCCATCACGCAGATGTCGAATGCCTTGGGCACGGTGACGCCGATCAAGGAGATCGTGCGTATTGCGCATGCGCGCGGCATTCCGGTGCTGGTCGACGGCAGCCAGAGCGCCGTGCACATGCCGATCGACGTGCAGGATCTCGATTGCGATTTCTTCGTCTTCACCGGCCACAAGGTCTACGGTCCGTCCGGCATCGGCGTGCTCTACGGCAAGAAGGACATTCTCCTGGGCATGCGACCGTTCATGGGTGGTGGCGAGATGATCGAGGAAGTGACGGAAGACATCGTCACCTACAACGAGCCCCCGCACCGCTTCGAGGCCGGCACGCCGCCAATCGTGCAGGCTATCGGGCTGGGCGCGGCACTCGACTATATGGAAAAGATCGGCCGCGAGCGCATTGCCGCACACGAGGAAGACCTCAAGACCTATGCCCACGAGCGCCTTCGCGCCATCAATTCGCTGCGCATTTTCGGCGACGCACCGGGCAAGGGGGCGATCATTTCCTTTGAGTTGCAGGGCATTCATGCCCATGACGTGTCGATGGTGATAGACAGGCAAGGCGTTGCAGTGCGCGCGGGCACCCATTGCGCCCAGCCGCTGTTGAAACGTTTTGGCGTAACCTCCACATGCAGGGCATCGTTCGGCATGTATAATACCAGGGCCGAAGTCGACGCTTTGGCAGAAGCGCTCGAAAAAGCGCGAAAGTTCTTCGGGTGACGATCATGGACGACGCTAGCCATACCACCGAGACCGCACCGGAAGCGGCCATCAACCCGCTGGTTTCCGCTTCGGCCATTCCCGCCGACGAATTGGCGCGGCTGACCGACGACATCGTCTCGGCGCTGAAGACCGTCTACGACCCGGAAATCCCGGCCGACATCTACGAACTTGGCCTTATCTACAAGATCGACATCGAGGACGACCGCTCGGTCAAGATCGACATGACGCTGACCGCGCCCGGCTGCCCTGTCGCTGGCGAAATGCCCGGCTGGGTGGAAAACGCCGTCGGCGCGGTCGAAGGTGTTTCCGGCGTCGAGGTCAACATGACCTTCGACCCGCCCTGGTCGCCCGACCGCATGTCAGAAGAGGCACAGGTGGCGGTGGGTTGGTATTGAGGCAGTAAGGCGAGCCGGATGTTCGACAGATCTTCGCCCGGTGCCCCGAGTGGAGGCGACATTCCGGCTTCGGCGAGGGTGGTCGAGGTTTGGGGCGCACCGGTTCTAGACGTTCTCGATGAACCGGCGAAGTATCACAGCGTTATTGGTGCAATGCCTTCCGCGATCAGGAACGTCATCTGCGTCGAGTTGCTAAGCTGGCAGGTCCTCAACGGCGGCTTCAGGCAGTATTTTTGGAATTCCTATGGGATAACGGCGCAAGGGGCCATTCAAGGTTTCCGAGTCATGGGCCTTGACGTGCATGCAGAATTGACGCGCCGGGCCTGCGCTTTGCTGGGCGAATGTTTTCCCGAAGAGCGTTTGGCGAGAATGGAAATCGTGGGTGAAGTTGGTGGCAGCGGCATAGATTTTGACGCCTTGGATAACGCGTTCTATGCCTTGGAGGAAAATGAACGGGAGTCGTCTGAAGCCGCGCTCGATGCATACGCTACGGCAGCGCTGCATGGGCAATGGCAATAAAGACCTTGCAGCGTGACGCCAATATAACCATTTTGATTTAGGAATGATCCACGGGCCTTGAACCTGTGCGAAAGTGGAGAATGACATGGGACGCTTCGCCGTCATCACGATGACCGAAAAGGCCGCCGACCGGGTGCGCGAGATCGTCGCCACCCGCGACAACGCGCATGGCATTCGCCTCGGCATCAAGAAGGGCGGCTGCGCCGGCATGGAATACACGGTCGATCTGGTCACCGAGCCCAACACCAAGGACGACCATATCGAGCGCGACGGCGCCCATGTCTACGTCGCGCCTGAAGCAGTGCTTTTCCTGTTCGGCACCGAGATGGACTTCGAGCAGACGACGCTGCGCACCGGTTTCACCTTCCACAACCCGAACCAGAGTTCGGCCTGCGGCTGCGGCGAATCCGTCGAACTGAAGCCGGCTGATTTGAAGGCGCTGGCAGAGGCGCGGGCGTCGGCCTGATCTGTCCTTCGCCCCGTTTACGGGGAGAAGGTGTCACGAAGTGACGGATGAGGGGCAGCGCCAGCGTATCCGAATTCGCATCACACTTTCCAAAGTCTGCGCCGCCCCTCATGTGCCTGCCGGCATCTTCTCCCCGTAAATGGGGCGAAGAACTCTACTCCACCCACATTCCCGTCCGTTTGTGCCAGTCGGCGATCGATTCCTCGGGATAGACGTCAAATGCCTTGTCGCCCTTGCCGACATCTGGCTCGACCCAGTTCGCCTTGTACTTCAGCATCAGATGCACCTTGCTCGGAGGCTTCGGCAAGTCACTGTCGATCGCCGAGGCGAAGGGATGGACCAACTCCGGCCAGGTCGGATCGTAGAGCCACAGTGCCGATCCGCATTTCCTGCAGAAATTCCGCTCGCCTGACGAGACTTCGCACTGCGGATGCTCGTCATCCTCGATCTCGGCTCGATAAACGCCGAGATTGCGCTTGCCGGTGATTTTCAGCGTTTCGTAGTCGGCGCCGAGATTGATGGCGAAGCCGCCACCACCCTGTTGCTTGCGGCAGATCGAGCAATAGCAGAGCATAAACGGCACCGGTGTGTGGCTCTCGACCTCGAAACGCACGGCGTTGCACCGGCAGGACCCTTTGAGCAGAAGCGGCATGAAAAACTCCGACGAATTTCGTTCTCAACCTGTCAGCATGGTTTTGGTTGCGGCGATGACAATGCCAGATGCCGATGTCATGATCGCGGCATGGACAATGAACGCATAGCCGAACTTTTCGAAGGCCTTGGCCCGGTCAGCATCCGAAAACTGTTCGGCGGCAAAGGCATCTATTTTGACGGCGTCATCGTCGCCATCGTGCTGCGCGGCGAATTGATGCTGAAGGCCGACGAGCAAAGCGCCCCCGCCTTCGAAGCCGCCGGTTGCAAGCAATGGACCTATACCGGCTCGCGGCACGGCAAGCTGGTCTCCATGCCCTACTGGAGCATTCCCGACAGCGCCTTCGACGATCCGGACGAGATGGCGGTATGGGCGCGCCGCGCCCATGAGGCGGGACGGCGCGCCGGCAAGTAGCTGCGTGGAAACTACAATGCCCTGGCGATCTTCGCCGCCAGTCGTGCATTGTTTTCGACCAGGGCGATGTTGGTCTTGAGGCTCCTGCCGCCGGTCAGTTCGAGGATTTTCGAGAGCAGGAATGGCGTCACCGCCTTGCCGGTCACGTTGAGAGCCTCGGCTGCCTTCTGCGCGGCTTCGATATAGCCGGCCATCTCCTCGGCCGGGATCTCTTGGTTTTCGGGCACCGGGTTCGCGATCAGCATGCCGCCGCCGAGCCCGAGCGCTTGCCGTGTCTGGTAGAAATGCGCGATGTCTTCCGGCTTGTACAAGGTCAACGGCGCGCGGAACGGCGAATGCCGTGACCAGAAGGCTGGCATCGTCTCGCAGCCATGGCCGACCACCGGCACGCCGCGCGTCTCCAGCACTTCCAGCGTCTTTTCGATGTCGAGGATGGCCTTGGCGCCGGCCGATACGACGATGACTGGCGTGCGCGCCAACTCGTCGAGATCGGCGGAAATGTCAAAACTCTTTTCGGCGCCCTTGTGCACGCCGCCGATGCCGCCGGTGGCGAACACCTTGATGCCGACCATATGCGCAGCGATCATTGTGGCGGCGACCGTGGTGCCGCCGGTGCGCCCTTGCGCGACGGCAAAGCCGAGGTCGGCGCGCGACAGCTTCATGGCATCGCCGGTCATGGCGAGCGATTCGCGCTCACCGTCCGAAAGCCCGATCTTGATGCGGCCGGCAACCACGGCGATCGTCGCCGGCACGGCGCCGCCATCGGTGATGATCTTTTCGACGTCCGCCGCCATCGCGCCATTGTCGGGGTAGGGCATGCCGTGGGTGATGATGGTGCTTTCCAGCGCCACCACCGGCCGGCCAGCAGCCAAGGCTTGCGCCACCGGCGCATGAATATCGATGAAGGGGCGGGCGGTCTCTGGGGTCATCTTGATCTCCAACCCGGAGTGCGGCGATCCATCGGGACGCGCGAGCGGCACTCCGGCACTATGAATTTGCCGGTCTCATGCCACTTCCTGCGCATCCGGC
Organism: Mesorhizobium sp. Mes31; assembly: GCF_024519675.1. Classification (NCBI taxonomy): domain Bacteria; kingdom Pseudomonadati; phylum Pseudomonadota; class Alphaproteobacteria; order Hyphomicrobiales; family Phyllobacteriaceae; genus Mesorhizobium; species Mesorhizobium sp. Mes31. The sequence continues at coordinate 213,564 of NZ_JALJRL010000005.1, forward strand.
ACAAGAGCCAGCGCCTCTGAGAAGGTCGCCGCAGTGAAATCGGGAACGGCGTCGGCGCTTTCGATGGCCAGCGTCGCCGCTGCGACGCCCTCGCGCAACGCCCCGCGCAACGGCGTGCCGCGCAGCAGGGCAGCGACGGTTGCGCCCGCCAGCGCATCGCCGGCGCCGGTGACATCCGTCACCTTCCTGGGCGCGGGCGGCATGACGGCAAAGGTGCCATCCTGGTCGAAACCCAGCACCGGGCCGCCGCCCGCCGTCACCACCGCGCTGGAAAGGCCGGCGCGTTTCAGGCCATCAACGATGTCTTGCCGGGACGCCGTACCGTCCAGGCCAGCCAAGGCGACGGCTTCGCGCTGGTTCATGAAGACGACAGCCAGACGGCCGAGGACCGATTTCAAGCGCACGATCTTGGCCGGCGAAATGGCGATGGCGAACACGGGCTTGCCGGCGGCAAGCAAAACCAGCCGTTCCAGTGCCGCCGAAGGCAGATTGGCGTCGCACAGAATGGCATCGGCGGCCGCGATCACCTCTCGCACCTTGGAACGACGAATCTGCTTGGGAAACGCCAGGTCATAGAGGGCCATGTCGGCAAAACCGACGATCAGTTCGCCATCGCGGTCGATCAGCGCCGTGTAGCTCGGCGTCGTCCGATCGAGGAACACGGCGGACAGGTCGGCGATGCCTGCTTCCGCGATGGCTCGCGAGACGGTATCGGCGGCGGCATCGCCGCCACGCAGCGACAGCAGCGAGGCGGAGACTCCGCGCCGCACCAGACTGCGCAATGCGTTGAAGACGCCGCCGCCGACATCCTCGCGCATCGTGCCCGGATTGGAGGCGGCGGGCACGTAAGCGCCCGAAACCTGGCCGCGCCGGTCGATATGGGCACCGCCCACCGCCAGAATTCTTGGAGATTTCACCATGCCGGCGATATGACCTTTGTTATTCCAGCCGCACAAGCGCTAGGCTGCGTGATGGAGCTTCGCATGCAAGGCAGCGATTCGGCGGATCGAAACAACCGAGCTGCCTGGCCCAATGCGCGACGCATTCCTGCTCGAGTTCCTGGGACGAAAAAAGAACAAATCTGGATATCGGTTGTTTTTCAGATATTTGAGGCCTCTTGCCAAACGAGAACAAAAAAGGTACAAAATGGCAGGGATTACGGATTGTCCGGCCTTCATTGACGACCAAGGGGTGATGTATCATGGCTCAGAATTCTTTGCGGCTGGTAGAGGACAAAGCGGTGGACAAATCAAAGGCTCTTGATGCGGCGCTGTCGCAAATCGAGCGGGCTTTCGGCAAGGGCTCGATCATGCGGCTCGGCGCGAACGAGCAGGTCGTCGAGATCGAAACGGTGCCGACCGGCTCGCTTGGCCTCGACATCGCGCTTGGCGTCGGTGGCCTGCCGCGCGGCCGTATCATCGAGATCTACGGGCCGGAAAGCTCGGGCAAGACGACGCTCGCCCTGCACACTGTGGCGGAAGCGCAGAAGAAGGGCGGCATCTGCGCCTTCGTCGATGCCGAGCATGCGCTGGACCCGGTCTATGCGCGCAAGCTGGGCGTCGATCTCGAGAACCTTCTGATCTCGCAGCCCGACACCGGTGAGCAGGCGCTGGAAATCTGCGACACGCTGGTGCGTTCCGGCGCCATCGACGTGCTGGTGGTCGATTCGGTCGCGGCGCTGACGCCTCGCGCTGAAATCGAAGGCGAGATGGGCGATTCGCTGCCCGGCCTGCAGGCCCGGCTGATGAGCCAGGCGCTGCGCAAGCTGACGGCATCGATCTCGCGCTCCAACACCATGGTCATCTTCATCAACCAGATCCGCATGAAGATCGGCGTCATGTTCGGTTCGCCCGAGACCACGACCGGCGGCAACGCGCTGAAATTCTATGCTTCGGTGCGCCTCGACATCCGCCGCATTGGCTCGGTCAAGGACCGCGACGAGGTCGTCGGCAACCAGACCCGCGTCAAGGTGGTCAAGAACAAGCTGGCGCCGCCCTTCAAGGTGGTCGAGTTCGACATCATGTATGGCGAGGGCGTGTCCAAGACCGGCGAACTGGTCGATCTTGGCGTCAAGGCCGGCGTTGTCGAGAAGTCGGGCGCCTGGTTCTCCTACAATTCGCAGCGTCTCGGCCAGGGTCGCGAGAATGCAAAACTGTTCCTGCGCGACAATCCCGACACGGCGCGTGAGATCGAACTGGCGCTCAGGCAGAATGCCGGGCTGATCGCCGAGAAATTCCTCGAGAATGGTGGCTCCGAGGGCGGTGACGACGGTTTCGAGGATGAAGCCGGCGCGATGTAGGACGAGCATGGCCCGTCAGGGCTCCAGCCTGAGTTCGCGTACCCCAGTTTGAGTTTGCGTATCATGCGTTTCGAACCGCCGGCCCCTGGGTCGGCGGTTTTGCGTTTTGGCGATCAGCCAAGCCGGTCCGGACACTCGGCAAGGCCGCGATTTGGACCAATTCCGTGTTTCTGGACAGGCTGCGGTGCGAACGTTAAAAGGCCAAGTCCATCTTCCAAGGACAAAGTCTATTTTCCGCCGGGCCGACCGGCGGTTCTCTCGAAAAGGCAGCATTCATGAGTGGCGTGAACGATATCCGGTCGACATTTCTCGACTATTTCCGCAAGGAGGGTCACGAGATCGTCGCGTCGAGCCCGCTGGTGCCGCGCAACGATCCGACGCTGATGTTCACCAACGCCGGCATGGTGCAGTTCAAGAACGTCTTCACCGGCCTTGAGAAGCGGCCCTATTCGCGCGCCTCGACCGCCCAGAAGAGCGTTCGCGCCGGTGGCAAGCACAACGACCTCGACAATGTCGGCTATACCGCGCGCCATCTGACCTTCTTCGAGATGCTCGGCAATTTCTCCTTCGGCGACTACTTCAAGGAGCGTGCGATCGAGCTGGCCTGGAACCTGATCACCAAGGAATTCGGGTTGAACAAGGACAAGCTGCTGGTCACTGTCTATCATACGGACGACGAAGCGGCCGGCTTCTGGAAGAAGATCGCCGGTTTTTCCGACGATCGCATCATTCGCATTGCGACCTCGGACAATTTCTGGGCGATGGGCGACACCGGACCGTGCGGGCCGTGCTCGGAAATCTTCATTGACCGGGGCGAGCACATCTGGGGCGGCCCTCCCGGCAGTCCGGAGGAGGACGGTGATCGTTTCCTCGAATTCTGGAACCTGGTGTTCATGCAATATGAGCAGGTGACGAAGGAGGAGCGCATCGATCTGCCGCGCCCGTCGATCGACACCGGCATGGGCCTGGAGCGCATGGCGTCTATCCTGCAAGGGGTGGAAAGCGTCTTCGAAACCGATCTGTTCCGTCATCTGATCGATGCGGCGTCGTCGGCGATCGGGCATGGTCCCGACAAGGAGACCGTTGCGTCGTTCCGCGTCATCGCGGACCATCTGCGCTCGTCCTCTTTCCTGGTGGCCGACGGCGTGCTGCCGTCGAACGAAGGCCGTGGCTATGTCCTGCGCCGCATCATGCGGCGCGCCATGCGCCATGCGCAGTTGCTTGGCTCCCGTGATCCGCTGATGTGGCGCCTGGTGCCGGCGCTGGTGCGCGAGATGGGCCAGGCGTATCCGGAACTGGTGCGCGGCGAACAGTTGATCACCGAGACGCTGAAGCTCGAGGAAACCAGGTTCCGCAAGACGCTGGTGCGGGGCCTCGGCCTGCTTTCGGAGGCTACGGAAAAGCTGAATGCCGGCGACATGCTGGATGGCGAAACGGCCTTCAAGCTCTACGACACTTACGGATTCCCGCTCGATCTGACGCAGGATGCGCTGCGCCAGCGCAACATCTCGGTCAATCTTGCCGGCTTCACCGATGCGATGGAGCGGCAGAGGGCCGAGGCGCGCGCTCATTGGGCAGGCTCCGGCGACGCGGCCACCGAGAGGGTCTGGTTCCCGGTGCGCGAGCAGGCGGGCGCCACCGAGTTCCTCGGCTACGAGACCGAGCAGGCGGAAGGCCTCATCCAGGCCCTTGTCAGGGACGGCAAGACCGTCGATAGCGCCACCAAGGGCGAGGCGGTTGCCGTGGTCGTCAACCAGACACCGTTCTATGGCGAGTCCGGTGGCCAGATGGGCGACACCGGCGTCATTTCGGGCGAAGGCTTCTCGATCGATATCTCCGATACGCAGAAGAAGGCGGATGGGCTGTTCGTCCATATCGGCAAGGTGGCCAGCGGTACGGCCAAGACCGGCGCGGCCGTCGAGTTGAAAGTCGACCATGCGCGCCGCACCAGACTGCGCGCCAACCATTCGGCGACGCATCTGATCCACGAGGCGCTACGCGAGGTGCTCGGCAGCCATGTCGCGCAGAAGGGCTCGCTGGTCGCGCCAGAGCGCCTGCGCTTCGACATTTCGCACAACAAGCCAATCTCGGCCGAGGAACTCGAAGAAGTCGAGCGCATGGCCAACGAGATCGTCGTGCAGAACAGCCCGGTGTCCACGCGCCTGATGTCGGTCGACGACGCCATCGCCGAAGGCGCCATGGCGCTGTTCGGTGAGAAGTACGGCGATGAAGTGCGTGTCGTGTCGATGGGCACCGGCCTGCATGGCGCCAAGGCGAACCGGCCCTATTCGGTCGAGCTCTGCGGCGGCACGCATGTCAGGGCGACCGGCGATATCGGTCTGGTGCGTGTCGTGTCGGACAGCGCGGTTGCCGCCGGCGTGCGCCGCATCGAGGCATTGACCGGGGAGGCCGCACGCAAGCATCTCGACGAGCAGGATCGGCGCCTGAAGACTGTTGCCGCGACGCTGAAGATTTCGCCGGCCGACGTGCCGGCGCGTGTCGAGGCGCTGCTCGACGAGCGCAAGAAGCTCGAGAAGGAACTGACCGAGGCGCGCAAGAAACTGGCGCTGGGCGGTGGTGCCGCGGCGGGCGCTCCGTCGGAAAACGAGACCGTGGCAGGCGTCGGTTTCCTCGGCAAGGCGGTTTCCGGCGTCTCGCCAAAGGATTTGAAGCCGTTGGCTGATGCCGGCAAGACGTCTCTCGGCTCCGGCGTCGTCGTCTTCGTCGGCGCTGGCGAAGACAACAAGGCGAGCGTCGTGGTCGCTGTCACCGACGATCTTGTCGGCCGCTTCAGCGCCGTCGATCTGGTGCGCGTGGCCTCCGCCGCATTGGGCGGGCAGGGCGGCGGCGGGCGGCCTGACATGGCCCAGGCCGGCGGTCCCGATGCGTCGAAGGCCAACGACGCGATTGCGGCTGTGAAGGCGGCGCTCGAAGCCGCCTGATCAGATAGCAAGGGTCCAACGACCGGGCCTTTGCCGTCAGTCGGCCTTCTGCGTGCGGGCAAAGCTCGGCCGTGCCGCGATGCGGGCCCACCAGCCCTGGATCTCGGGAAATTCGGCCAGCAGCTTTTGCCCGTCCGAAACCTTGACGAAATAGCCGATGATCGGCGCCGCATGCAGATCGGCCAGCGTCAGCTGGTCGCCCAGCAACCATGGTCCCGGCGCTTTCAGCGAGGAGAGCGCCTGCAGGGCCGTGCTTGCCTGTGAAAGCCCGCCGGCGATCAGGGCCTCGTCGGGCGCCTCTTTCTCCAGCCGCTCGACGGCGACATCCCAGACCATGGATCGGTAGGCATAGGCGTCGAGCATGCCGATGATCTGGTTCATCATTGCGCGTGCACGCGGGTCCTTCGGCTGCAACGCCGGGCCGTCAAACGCGTCGTCGACATATCTGGCAATCGCGCTCGTCTCGAAAAGGCGGAAGCCGTCATGCTCGAAGGCCGGGATGCGGCCGAACGGGTGATGCTCGAAATACCAGGCAGGAACGCCCCCGGCGGCAAAGACATCGACCGGCACGAGCTCGTAGTCGATGCCTTTCTCCGCGAGCACGAGGCGGACGATGCGCACATAGACGCTGTAGTCCGCCCCGTAGACGATGGGCTTGCCCATCTTGTTTGCCTGTCAGGCCATCGCCTTCTGCAAATTCTCGTCGATCTTGTCGAGGAAACCGGTGGTCGACAGCCAGGGCTGGTCGGGGCCGATCAGCAGCGACAGGTCCTTGGTCATGAAGCCGGACTCGACTGTCTGGATGCAGACCTTTTCCAGCGTCTCGGCAAAGCGCTTCAGCTCGGCATTGTCGTCGAGCTTGGCGCGGTGAGCCAGGCCGCGTGTCCAGGCGAAGATCGAGGCGATCGAATTGGTCGAGGTTTCCTCGCCCTTCTGGTGCTGGCGATAGTGGCGGGTGACGGTGCCGTGCGCGGCTTCGGCCTCCACCGTCTTGCCGTCCGGCGTCATCAGCACCGAGGTCATCAGGCCGAGCGACCCAAACCCTTGCGCCACGGTGTCGGACTGGACGTCGCCGTCATAGTTCTTGCAGGCCCAGACATAGCCGCCCGACCATTTCAGGCTGGACGCCACCATGTCGTCGATCAGACGATGCTCGTACCAGAGCTTGCGCGCCTTGAACTCGGCCTCGAACTCGGCCTCGTAGACTTCCTGGAAAATGTCCTTGAAGCGGCCGTCATAGGCCTTGAGGATGGTGTTCTTGGTCGACAGATAGACCGGGTAGCTGCGCAGCAGGCCGTAGTTCAGCGAGGCGCGGGCGAATTCGCGGATCGACTCGTCGAGGTTGTACATGGCCATGGCGACACCAGCGCCGGGCGCGTCGTACACCTCATGCTCGATCACCTTGCCGTCCTCGCCGACGAACTTGATCGTCAGCTTGCCCTTGCCGGGGAAGCGGAAATCGGTGGCGCGATACTGGTCGCCGAAGGCGTGACGGCCGACGATGATCGGCTTGGTCCAGCCAGGCACCAGGCGCGGCACGTTTTTCATGATGATCGGCTCGCGGAAGATGGTGCCGCCGAGGATGTTGCGGATGGTCCCGTTCGGCGACTTCCACATCTTCTTCAGCTTGAATTCCTCGACGCGCTGCTCGTCGGGCGTGATCGTCGCGCATTTCACGCCGACGCCGTATTTCTTGATGGCGTTGGCCGAATCGATGGTGACCTGGTCGTTGGTGGCGTCACGATGCTCGATGCTGAGGTCGTAATATTCGAGCTTGAGGTCGAGATAAGGGTGGATCAGCTTGTCCTTGATGAACTGCCAGATGATGCGGGTCATCTCGTCGCCGTCGAGTTCGACGACCGGGTTCGCCACCTTGATCTTCGCCATGGAAAGAATGCCTCGTTGCTGGGATATGGGACGGCCTTGCCCGCATGGCGTTCGGCCGGGGATGCCCGCCCGTATATCAAAGCGTTTTTGGCCGCGCAAACGGCGATCGGTCACGAATGTGGGGCCGTGGCCGCTATCATTTGCGAATGCTTCATTTTCGCGGCCGAATGTGGCAGGGGACGCTGAAATGCCGCAAACAGCAGTTCATTGACAATCATGCCAGCCACCGAAGACACCACCACCACTCCCGCCGCCGGTCCGGCCATCATCCTGGTCGAGCCGCAACTCGGCGAGAACATCGGCATGGTCGCACGGGCCATGGCCAATTTCGGCTTGGTCGAGCTGCGGCTGGTCAACCCACGCGACGGTTGGCCGAGCGAGAAGGCGCGCGCGGCCGCCAGCCGCGCCGACCATGTCATCGATGCGGTGAAGGTCTACGACGATCTGGCCTCGGCGCTTGCCGACCTGAACTTCGTTTTCGCCACCACCGCCAGGCAGCGCGACGGCTTCAAATCCGTGCGCGGCCCGGTGGAAGCGGGCAGGGTGCTCCGGGCCCGTCACGGTATGGGGCAGCGCACCGGCATCCTGTTCGGCCGCGAGCGCTTCGGCCTCTACAATGACGAGGTTGGCCTTGCCGACGAGATCGTCACTTTCCCGGTCGATCCTGATTTCTCCTCGCTCAACATCGCCCAGGCGGCGTTGCTGATGTCCTACGAGTGGATGAAGTCCGGCCTCGAGGACGAGACAAAGACCAATTTCTCCGGCCCAGACATGAAGCCGGCAAGCAAGGAAGAGTTGCACGGCCTGTTCGCCTATCTGGAAGGTGCGCTCGAAGCGCGCGGTTATTTCCGGCCGGCGCCGAAGAAGCCGAAGATGGTCGACAATCTGCGCGCCGTGCTGACGCGCGCCGGCTTTGCCGAACCGGAGCTCAAGGTGCTGCGCGGCATCATCTCGTCGCTGGACAGGTTCTCGCCAGCGATGCCACGCGGTGACGGGTCTCCTGGCGACGATCCAAGGCGATTGCCCGCGGCAGCCGCGCGCGCCCGCAAGGCGGAAGCGGGTCGACCGGTGCCCGACGCCAATGGCGACGACAATGACACGCCGCCGCTCGGCGGCAGGGGAACCGACAATGACTGAGCGGCCGATCCTGATGTTCGATTCCGGCATTGGCGGGCTCACTGTGCTGCGCGAGGCGCGCGTCCTGATGCCCGACCGCCGCTTCATCTATGTCGCTGATGATGCTGCCTTCCCCTATGGCGCCTGGGAAGAGCCGGCGCTGAGAACGCACATCCTCGAACTGTTCGCTAAACTGCTCGACCGGTTTACGCCGGCCATTTCGGTCATCGCCTGCAACACCGCCTCGACGCTGGTGATCGATGCGCTACGCGAGAGATTTCCCGAGCATCCTTTCGTCGGCATGGTGCCGGCGATCAAGCCGGCGGCGGAACGCACGCGTTCCGGGCTGGTTTCGGTGCTGGCGACGCCCGGCACGGTGAAGCGCCAGTATACGCGGGACCTGATCAGCAAATGGGCGCAGAAGTGCCACGTCCGTCTGGTCGGCAGCGACAATCTGGCGGGATTGGCCGAGATCTACATGCGCGAGGGTTTCGTCGACGAAGAGGCGGTGCGCGCCGAGATTGCACCATGCTTCGTCGAACATGATGCGTTGCGTACCGATATCGTCGTGCTCGCCTGCACGCACTATCCCTTTCTGGCCAATCGCATGCGCAAGACGGCGCCCTGGCCGGTCGATTGGCTCGACCCGGCTGAAGCGATTGCGCGTCGCGCGCTTTCGCTTCTCGCGGACATCGATCCGACCAGTCGTGGCGAGATGCTGCCGGAAGGCCCCGACCTTGCTGTCTTCACATCCAAAAGGACCGATTTCCCGACCCGTCGCCTGATGCAGGGGTTCGGGCTGGCGATGTCCTGATCCTCGAAGGGAACATCAGGGCGACCGTTGCGTTTTTCTCCTGAAGCAAAAACGGGAGAACCGATCATGCCTGCCACCTCGAAAGCCCAGCAAATGGCCGCCGGTGCCGCACTTTCCGCAAAGCGCGGCGAGACGAAAAAGAGCGAGCTCAAAGGCGCGTCCCGGGAAATGTTCGAATCGATGAGTGAAAAGCAACTCGAGGAGTTCGCCGAGACGAAGCGCAAGGGACTGCCTGAAAAGAAACCGAAGCACTAGGACAGACGATCGGGCCTCGTGGTGGATATTCAGGTCATCCACGAGAACACGGTCAGAGAAGACAGAGAGAAGACGGGTCAGAATCAAAGCCCGCGGCCACAACCGCGGGCTTTGAATGATATGTCGGGCGTCTAAGCCGGAGTACGAGTTACCAGCGCGCCCAGCAGCGCCGCACCTTGTAGCGGATAACGTGTCTGTGGCCATGCCGCCAGACCACCTTCTTCTTCACCACCACGCGGCAAACCTGATGATGCCGGTGTCCTCGCCAATGTCTGGCTTCAGCCGGCTCCGGTGCAACCGCCATCGATCCGGCCAACACCGCCGCGCCTGCCAACGTAAGGAAGAACTTCTTCATGCGACTACAGTCTCCTCTAGCTCCAGTCCCTTCCTGATGCCGCTGGCGCAACCGCCTACCGCCACATCCGGCACTGCATCAACATGGGAAACGCTATATCGTTGCCTTGCCCAACGCCAGGCACAAGCTTGACACCGGTTAAAACTCGGTTTAACCAGCCGCCAACGCCGGGCAGCGATGTCCGGTGTTTGTTTTGTATACGCAAGATCAGTGAGCCTTATCCGTTTCTGATCCTGTTTGAAATGACGTGTCCCGTGGGTTTTCCGCCGCGTTGCGTGGGAAGACCCTGTCAGGTCTCGAAAACGGAGGCCAGAGGAGGGCGCGTTTCCTTCACCCGGACCATGAGGTTCCGGGTGTGTTGTTTTGAAAAGGGAATGCGATGAGCAAGCGCGAATCCGCGAAGTACAAGATCGACCGCCGTCTCGGCGAAAACATCTGGGGCCGCCCGAAGTCCCCGGTCAACAAGCGTGAATACGGCCCCGGCCAGCATGGCCAGCGCCGCAAGGGCAAGCTTTCCGATTTCGGCCTGCAGCTGCGCGCCAAGCAGAAGCTGAAGGGCCACTATGGCGACGTCTCGGAAAAGCAGTTCCGCAAGGTTTATGAAGAGGCCGATCGCCGCAAGGGCGACACCTCGGAGAACCTGATCGGCCTGCTCGAATCGCGTCTCGACGCGGTCGTCTACCGCGCCAAGTTCGTGCCGACCATTTTCGCCGCCCGTCAGTTCGTCAACCACGGCCACGTCAACGTCAACGGCAAGCGCGTCAACATCGGCTCGTACCGCTGCAAGCCGGGCGATGTCGTCGAAGTACGCGAGAAGTCGAAGCAGCTGGTGATCGTGCTGGAGGCAGTCGGCCTCGCCGAGCGCGACGTGCCGGACTACATTGACGCCGACCACAACAAGATGGTCGCGACCTTCGCGCGCATCCCTGGCCTGGCCGACGTTCCGTTCGCCGTGCAGATGGAACCGAACCTGGTCGTCGAATTCTATTCGCGTTGATCGAACGCATTTTACGACACCAAGAAAAGGCCGCCCTTCGAGGCGGCCTTTTCTTTGTCTGCCATGTCCGCTAATTCCGGGCGCAGCGACGTGCCGGACATTCGTCGCCCGAGGATTTTGGAACTGACGCCATGAACATGCTGCCAGACGCCGAATCGCTTGAATCAGGAACCGAAATCGAAGGTGGCTTTCATCCGCTGTTCGCCGATGTGCCGTCCTCTGTCGAATTCAACAAATTGCGCAAGCGGCTGCTGCGGCTTACGCGCCAGGCGATCGAGGATTTCGCGATGGTCAAGCCGGGGCAGCGTTGGCTGGTCGCGCTGTCGGGTGGCAAGGATTCCTACGGGCTGCTTGCCGTGCTGCTGGACCTCAAATGGCGCGGGCTGCTGCCGGTCGACTTGTTGGCCTGCAATCTCGACCAGGGCCAGCCGAATTTCCCCAAACACATCCTGCCCGACTATCTCGATAGATACGCCATCCCGCATCGCATCGAATATCAGGACACCTATTCCGTCGTCACCGACAAGCTGCCCGAGGGCAGCACCTATTGTTCGCTGTGTTCGCGGCTCCGGCGCGGCCATCTTTATCGCATCGCGCGCGAGGAAGGATGCTCGGCGCTGGTGCTCGGCCACCATCGCGAGGACATTCTCGAAACCTTCTTCATGAATCTGTTCCATGGCGGCCGTCTCGCCGCCATGCCACCAAAGCTGCTCAACGACGAGGGCGACGTCATGGTGCTGCGGCCACTGAGCTACTGCGCCGAAACCGACCTCGAAAAATTCGCCGCGGCGATGCGGTTCCCGATCATCCCTTGCGACCTCTGTGGCAGCCAGGAAGGTCTGCAGCGCAACGCCATGAAGGCGATGCTCGAGGATATCGAAAAGCGCATGCCCGGCCGCAAGGATACGATGCTGCGCGCGCTGTCCAACAGCAGGCCATCGCATCTGCTCGACAGAAGACTGTTCGATTTCGCAGCGCTCAATGAGACCCTCACCACCAGGCAAGACATTTCCGATGATATTTGACGACACCGCGATCGACTGGCTGGCCGGCATTCTGGCAGAGGCAGCCCAGACCGAGATCATGCCGCGCTTTCGCCGGCTGGGCGACGGCGATATCAGGCAGAAGACATCCGCCGCCGACCTGGTGACGGAGGCCGACGTCAATGCCGAGCGGCTCATCACCGCCAGGCTGCGCGAGCGCTATCCCTCGGCGATGGTCGTCGGTGAGGAAGCCTGTTCCGACAATCCGGCGCTGCTCGACGGCCTGGGCGATGCCGATCTGGCTTTCGTCGTTGATCCGGTGGATGGCACCTTCAACTTCGCTTCGGGCGTGCCGCTTTTCGGTGTCATGCTGGCCGTCGTGGTCAAGGGCGAGACCGTTGCCGGCATCATCCATGATCCGGTCGGCAAGGACTGGCTGATCGGTGCCAGGGGCGCCGGCAGCCATATCAGGCATGCGCATGGCAGCCTGGAGAAAGTCCATGTCGCGGCACCCGCACCGATCTATGAAATGACCGGCTCCGTCTCCTGGCAGTACATGCCGGAGCCGGAGCGATCGCGGCTGGCGCGCAACCAGACAAAAATCCTGTCGCAATTCGCCTACCGCTGCGCGGCGCACGAATATCGTTTGCTGGCCAGCGGCCATGCCCACTTCGTCGTCTACAACAAGCTGATGCCGTGGGATCATCTGGCCGGCGTGCTGATCCATGCCGAGGCCGGCGGCTACGCGGCGCGCTTCGACGGCAGCGCCTATCTGCCGTCGCATGTGGGCGGTGGTCTGCTGGTCGCACCCGACAGGCAAAGCTGGCAAGACCTGCGCCGCGAACTCTGGGCGCAGTAGAATCAGTTCCTGCGCCGGCGCTTACATCGCCGGCCGTATGCCGAAAAACAATAATCTAGTGCAGGTCGGTGATGTGCCCTGAAACGGGTGCGTTCTGCGGCTGGAACATCTTGCCCCGCTCGGCGATGAGAATCATCAGCAGTGCCGCGACAGAGACGCTGCAGAAGCCGGCGGCCAGCGGTGTCACCGTGCCGTTGAAGGCCTGGCCGATCAGCGTGCCGAGAATGCCGCCGAGAAAAGTCTGCATGAAACCCAGGATGGACGACGCCGTGCCGGCCAGTTGGCCGAGCGGCTCCATCGCCAGCGCGTTGAAGTTGGCGCCGAGCGCGCCGAACGGAAGCATGGCGCAGGCGAAAAAGGTGACGAAAAGCCAGAGCGGCATCCTCATTTCCAGCGAAACAACCAGCCAGACAAGGCTGATGACCAGAAACAGCAGCAGTGCGCTTTGCGACAGGCGACGCATGCCGATACGGCCGACAAGGCGTGAGTTCAGAAAATTGGAGAAGGCGAGCACGCCGGCGACCCCGGCGAAGATGACCGGAAACATCTCGCCGACATTGAATATGTCGACATAAATCTGCTGCGCCGAGGCGATGAAGCCGAACATGGCGGCGAAAATGAATGTGCTGGCGAAGGCATAGCAGATCGCGATGCGGTTGGTGAGCACGATGCGGAAACCACCGACGATGGCGTTGACAGTCAGCGGCCGGCGATATTCCGGATGCAGCGTTTCCGGCAGGCGCAGCAGCGACCACGCCGAGACGATCAGGGCGCCGACGGCCATGGTGACGAAGATCCAGTGCCAGGTCGCGAACAGCATAATGAACTGGCCAATGCCGGGAGCAATGACCGGGATGGCCATGAACACCATGAAGATCAGCGACATCACCTCGGCCATGCGCCGGCCGTCGAACGTATCGCGCACGATCGAGACGGCGATGACGCGGGTCGCGGCCGCACCCAAGCCTTGCACGGCACGGCACAACAGAAGTGTTTCAAAGCTTGGTGCAATGGCGGCCGCGGCCGCCGCCGCCACGTAGATGATCAGACCGGCGACCAGCGGCGCGCGACGGCCGAAACGGTCCGACACCGGCCCAAAGAACAGCTGGCCGCCGCCGAAACCGAGAATATAGGCGGTGACCACATACTGCCGATGGTTTTCATTCTCGACGCCGAGCGAGGCGCCGATCTGCTGCAGGGCCGGCAGCATGATGTCGATGGCCAGCGAGTTCAGCGCCATCAGCGCCGCGCACAGCGCAATGAACTCCCAGCGCGGAATGGGCAATTTGCTTGCCGACTGCGACGCTGTTGATTGCTGGTCCACGGCAAGTCCGATCTCTAAAAACGAAAACGCGCCGGCGGGCCGGCGCATTGGCTCGTCTTGGTCCCGACGTCAGGGACATAAAATTGCCGGGGTGGGGCTGCCCCGGTGTTCAGTGCATGTCGATAAGGGCATGCACAACCGAAATCAGGCGGCGCCTTTGACGCTGACGCCCTTTTCGACCAGGAATGTCTGCAACTCGCCGGCCTGGAACATTTCGCGGACGATATCGCAGCCGCCGACGAATTCACCCTTGACGTAGAGCTGCGGGATCGTCGGCCAGTTGGAATATTCCTTGATGCCCTGGCGCAGTTCGGCGGAGTCCAGGACGTTCACGCCCTTATAGTCGGCGCCGATATAGTCGAGAATCTGCACGACCTGGCCGGAAAATCCGCACTGCGGGAAACCGGGTGTGCCCTTCATGAAAAGGACGACGTCGTTGCCCTTCACTTCATTGTCGATGTAGTCGTTGATACCGCTCATGGACGATCCTTTCACGCCTGTGGGAGTCAGGCTCGAAGCATGTCCTTCAAATAAACCCATCGATTGCCCGAAACAAGACGTTAGCCGTACCGTGGCTGAAATGGCGCAAAGGATGGGCCGTCTTGGGCCAAGCGGCTTGAGGCGCTTCCTGGCCGCCTCTGCGTGCCGGCTGGAATGCCTTAATCGGGAACGCTGGTCTGGAGCGCCAGTGCGTGCAGCACGCCGCCCATATTGCCCTTCAAAGCGTCATAGACCATCTGGTGCTGCTGGACGCGGCTCTTGCCGCGAAAGCTCTCGGCCACCACCTCGGCAGCGTAGTGGTCGCCGTCACCGGCCAGATCGCGGATCGTCACCTTGGCGTCCGGAATGCCGTCCTTGATCAGTTTTTCGATGTCGTGGGCATCCATTGCCATGGCAAAATCCTGTTTCGAGCGGCCGGCAACCGGCCATGCGATGTGACTCGCCAGAGCCTAGAGCCTTTCCGGTCCGGATTGAAGCTGTTCCGTCCTGCCACGGGCAAGACGGCTTCAGAACGGGCCTAGGCCGGCGGGCTTGCTTCGTCCTCGGCAACATCCTCGCGCGTCGAGAAAGCGCGGCCGAGACTGAAGGCCAGCACATAGAGCGGAACGTTGATGACCAAGCTGACGATGGGGAGATAGCTGGTCATCTGCCAGAGCGGCGAGAAGAACGCCCGGCCATAGCCGTCGCAGACAAGCGAGGAGCCGTACTCCCACAGTCCCCCTATGACCGCCGCAACCGCAAAAAGCTTGATGCAGGTGACAATATGCCTTGCCCGCGCCGGATCTGGTGAAAGGCGGTCCCATAGGACCAGGCACAAGATCGGAACCGCATAGATGACGTTCTGCAAGGCCAACATCGGAATGGTGCCGTTGGCTGCGGCAAGGAACTCCTCACGCGTTTCCAGCCGGGCGCAAACCTCGCTCGAGGTCGTCGACAGCAGGAAAAAGACGAACGGCCCGAGGAACCAGAAGAAGAACAGCGACGGCCAGAAAACGACTGCAAGCAGCGCCCGGGCAGTCAGTCTGGTCAACTGGCCTGATCCATGAAACGGGGGAACCAGCCTTCGTGGACGGCGCTCAGTTCGCTGACCGGGATCGCTCGCGCCTCGCCGAGTTTCAGTGCGTTGCCGCCGGTCGAGCCGATCCACGGCGCGAAAATGCCGAGCTCGCTTTGCTGCTTGCGGATGGCATCCCATTCGTCGCCATGCGGGTCGATCGACAGCGTCAGCAGATAGCGGCCCTGATCCTCGCCGAACCAGACCGGGATCGGATCGGTGCCGACAAGCCCGGGGACAGTCGCGCCGATGCCGGACGCCATCGCCATTTCGGCCAGAGCCACCGCGATGCCGCCGTCGGAAACGTCATGCGCCGACGTGACGATGCCGGACGCAATCAAGGCCCGCACATGGTCGCCGACGCGCTTTTCATGCTCGAGATCGACCGGCGGCGGCGGGCCATCCGTACGGCTGTGGATATCGCGCATATAGACCGACTGGCCGAGATGCGTACCCCATGAGGCGGGAGCGCCGACCAGCAGGATCATCTGCCCTTCGGCGGCGAAGCCGGTGCGCACCATCTTCGACCAGTCGGCGATCAGGCCGACGCCGCCGATCGTCGGTGTCGGCAGGATGCCCTGGCCGTTGGTTTCGTTGTAGAGCGAGACATTGCCGGAAACGATCGGGAAGCCGAGCGCACGGCAGGCGTCGCCAATGCCTTTCACCGCGCCGACCAGTTGACCCATGATCTCGGGCCGTTCCGGATTGCCGAAATTGAGGTTGTCGGTGGCGGCGAGCGGCAAGGCGCCCGTCGCGGTCAGGTTGCGCCAGCATTCGGCCACCGCCTGCTTGCCGCCCTCATAGGGATCGGCTTCGCAGTAGCGCGGCGTCACGTCGGAGGAGAAGGCGAGCGCCTTGGTCGCATGGCCATCGACGCGCACCACGCCGGCGTCACCGCCCGGAAGCTGCAGCGAATTGCCCTGGATCAGCGTATCGTATTGCTCCCACACCCAGCGGCGCGACGACAGATCGGGTCCGCCAAGCAGCTTCAGCAGCGCATCGGCAACATCGGCCTGCGGAATGTCGTTGGCGGCAAGCGGCGCCGGCTTCTTGGGCTCGACCCAGGGCCTGTCGTATTCGGGTGCCTTGTCGCCAAGGTCCTTGATCGGCAGGTTGGCGACCTCGTCGCCCTGGTGCAGAACGCGGAAGCGCAGATCGTCGGTGGTCTTGCCGACGATGGCGAAGTCGAGGCCCCATTTGTGGAAGATCGCCTCGGCTTCCTTTTCCTTCTCGGGGCGCAACACCATCAGCATGCGCTCCTGGCTTTCCGACAGCATCATCTCATAGGCACTCATGCGCTCTTCGCGCACCGGCACCTTGTCGAGATCGAGCTCGATGCCGAGGTCGCCCTTGGCGCCCATTTCGACCGCCGAGCAGGTGAGGCCGGCCGCGCCCATGTCCTGGATGGCGATGACCGCGCCCGAGGCCATCAGTTCGAGGCACGCCTCCAGTAGGCATTTTTCGGTGAAGGGATCGCCGACCTGCACGGTGGGGCGCTTCTCGTCGATCTTGTCGTCGAATTCAGCCGAGGCCATGGTGGCGCCGCCGACGCCGTCGCGGCCGGTCTTGGCGCCGAGATAAACGACCGGCAGACCAACGCCCTTGGCTTCCGACAGGAAGATCGCATCGGTCTTGGCAAGGCCCGCGGCAAAAGCATTGACCAGGATGTTGCCGTTGTAGCGGGCGTCGAAATTGACCTCGCCGCCGACCGTCGGCACGCCGAAGGCGTTGCCGTAGCCGCCGACGCCGGAAACCACGCCTGAGACGAGGTGCCTGGTCTTGGGATGGTCAGGCGCGCCAAAGCGCAGCGCATTCATCGCCGCGATCGGCCGCGCGCCCATGGTAAAGACGTCGCGCAATATGCCGCCGACGCCGGTCGCCGCACCCTGGTAGGGCTCGATGTAGGACGGGTGATTGTGGCTCTCCATCTTGAAGACGACGCAGTCGCCGTCTCCGATGTCGACCACGCCGGCATTCTCGCCCGGACCCTGGATGACCTGTGGGCCTGTGGTCGGCAAGGTACGCAGCCACTTCTTCGAGGATTTGTATGAGCAATGCTCATTCCACATCGCCGAGAAGATGCCGAGTTCGGTGAAGCTCGGCTCGCGGCCGACAAGGTCGAGGATGCGCTGATATTCGTCGGGCTTCAGCCCGTGCGCGGCGATGAGCTCGGGGGTGATCGGCACGGAATTGGAAATGGTCATGGGTGGCGATTTTTATCCGGGGCGTTGGGATTTGAGTCCCGTCTTATCGCAAGCTTTGAGGCCAATACACCCATGGATTGACGAAAAACGCAGGAAAGCCGGACAAAGCCACCGGGCAATCCTCGGCAGCGGCGATCCTGCGCGTGCGAGGCCCCTCGGAGTTCAGGAGAAGCTGTCGTAGCCGGCGCGGCCCTCGTCGAGAAGCCGCCGGATGACAGCAACGCCTTCGGCGATATCCTTGCGTTGTCTTGGCTGCGAAATGCCGAAGCGGACGCCATGGAAAACCTGCTCGGAGCGGCCCGCCCTGAACTCGTCCTCGTCGTCGAGCAGCACGCCGTGTTCGAGGCAGGCGTTCTTGAATGTGCCGGAAAGCCACGGATCAGGCAGGGTGAGCCAGACAAAAGGCACCTTGTCGTGCGCCTTGAACTCAAATCCGGCCAAAGTCTCGCGTACGATCGCGATGCGGGCGCCGATTTCGGCGATGCTGCGCTTGCGTATCTCAGCGGCCTGGCCGGACAGCACCAGCCGGGCATTCACCTCCGCCAGCAGGAAGGGCATGCCGCCCGTCATCATCTTGTGGGCGACGCGGATGCGATGGCGATAAGCTGGTGGGCAAGAGAGCCAACCACCGCGAATGCCGGCCGCCACCGATTTCGACAGGCCGCCGGCGACGATGGTGCGTTCGGGCGCATATTCGGCAAGCAGCGGCGTCGGGTCATCGGTGAGGTCGCCGTAAAGGTCGTCTTCGATGAGGATGACATTGTACTCGCGCGCCACCCGGGCAATGGCCTCGCGGCGCGCGGCCGACAGCGTCACCAGCGTCGGATTCTTGGCCGTCGGCATCAGGAAGATCATTTTGGGATGTTTTTGCGCACAGACGCGCTCGAAATCGGCCGGGTCTAGGCCTTCGTCGTCCGATGCCACCAGCGCGGTGCGCCGGCCGATCAGCCCGGCACTACGCGATATCTGCGAATAGGTGAGGTGCTCGAAAGCAACATAATCGCCGGGTGTGGTCAGCGCTGCGATCGCCGCCATCACAGCGGCATGGGTGCCGAGCGTCGGAACGATGGTGTCGGCGGTTGGGCGGAAGGAGTTTCGCGATAACCAGCGGGCGCCGGCTTCGTACCAGCGGTCTGGAAAATCCCGCGTGTAGCTCGAAATCTCATGCGGATGATCCTGTGCCGTGCGCGACAGGACATCGGCGACATCAGTGCCCTGGCCGATATCTGGCGCTGCCGTGCTGTCGAACCGCAGCTTGTCTCTGGGCGCATCGATGTAACGCGTGCCCTCGGCGTTGACGTCGGGAGCCAGTGAGTCCGGCGTCACACCCCCAGCGCGCTGGCCGAGCACATAGGTCCCACGCCCGACTTCGCCGCTCACCAGTCCGCGCTCGCGCAGCAATTGATAGGCCCGCCCGACCGTGCCGACGGTGGTGCCGATGTCGTAGGCGAGATCGCGCTGCGGCGGCAATTTTGCGCCGGCATCGATAACGCCCCGGTCGATGTCGGTTTCAATGGAATCCGCCAGGCGTTGATACAGCGGGCCGGAGCCAGCGGTGAGATCTGGAAGCCAATTTGTCATGGTGACAATTTTCTATATTGCACCGAAATATGAGTCAATACATATCAGCGGCATGAAAAAAGGGTACAATTAAGAGCTCTGGTGCAAAGAAAATGAATACAATCGCGACAATCCCTCATTCGAGGGCCGAGTTACCATGTCAACCGGCACGCCCGTCGGGCCGTCGCGGCTTTGTCAGCCGTCTGATGCGCTTGGTCGGGTCGCTGGCGAGATGGATCGACAATCTGCTGGAGCGCCGGCGCAGCCGGCTGGCATTGCTAGAAATGACCGACGATCAGCTCAAGGATATCGGCATCTCGCGCTGCGATGCCCATCACGAGGGGCTCAAGCCTTTCTGGGACTAAGCGCGAACGTGTTTCAAAAAGACCATCGCCAAGAGCGAAAACTAACGATTGCTGCCCGGTGCCCGCAGGCGTGAAACGCTGCGGTCCGCGAGGACTGCGATGATGCACAGCACGAGAAAAAGTCCGGTGATGGCAAGCGCCGAGATGGCGACGCTGGCTGGGCCGTTCTTGGCGACATCGAGGAAGGGGTAGGGCACCTCGCCGGCAAGCGGCGCCCGCGCCAGCGCATAGACCAGATAGGCCACGGGATAGAGCATCCACCAGGAGATGTCGCTCCAACGTGTCCTGCCGTCGGCGCCTGATGTCAGCCACCACAGAACGAACAGCACCGGCGTCACATAATGCAGTAGCACATCGCAGAGCAGGAACAGCCCCTGCGGCTGCCAGAGCTGTGCCAGAACCGTCGCATAGACGATGAAGACCAAAGCAATCGAAACCGCGACACCCGCCCGCATGCGTGGCCCGGCGAAGGCCGGCAGCCAGGCATAGCCGGTGGGCGACAACAGCGACGTGTGCACCAGGACCGCGCCGATGTTGGTCAGGATGGTGAAGAAGCTGAACAGGAAGACGATCGAGCCGAGCAGGCTGCGGCCGGCTTCCATCGATGCTGGAATGGTGATGCAGAACTGCAGGACGAGCCCGGCCAGGCCTATGGCCAGACCCGCGATCTGCAGAAAGCGGCCCATCGACTATGCTGTTGCCGCGCAGGCCGGGTTGCCGGCTTGCCAGCGCGCGATGTCCGAGCCGATGCGCGCGCCGAGCGGGTCGTTCATCAGCGGTCCGAACGCGTCGACGCGGCTTGAATTGCCTTGCGCCTGCACGACCAGCAATGGTTTGCCACCATAGTGCTTGGCGGGCACCAGCAGGAAACGCGGCGTGCCGCTGAACGAGTTCAATTCGTTGGCCATCTGGTATTGCTTGAAGGCTGGGTCCTTGCTGGCGATCCAGCATTTATGGGCTGATATCGCCACTTGTTCCATGGCCAGCAACGATGCACTTTTGCCCGAGGGAACAGGCGCGCTTTTTGGGGTCGATTGGCAGGATGCCAGGGCAAAGCCCGCCGCGGCGACGAAGGCGATCGTCTTGCTCTTGATCAAGCGGCACCCATCTCGAGTTCGGACAGAAAGATCTTCAAGCCGTCGGTCATCTCGCCCCACACCTGCGACAATGCCGGGTGTTGCAGGGCGATTTGTTCGTAAGCATCGAATTTGGGATAGGCGTCGAGCAGGTCGTGGCGGCCCGTCATCGCCCGGAAATTGTTGAAGATGAACCGCGTCGGCGTCAGCCAGGCATCGGCGAAGCTGATGTCGTTGCCGAGCGCGAAGGGGCCTTGCGCCATGCGCGTCTCGATCGCCGCCAGCCCGTGGTGCAGGCGGGCGAACTGGGCTTCGATCTCGGTATTGTTTCGCTTCTGCACGAAATGAAGCTCGAAAAGCTTCATCGTCGGGGCCAGCACGTCGAGGTCGGTGATACGGGCAAACATGCGCACCAGCGCGCGATCCTTGGAATCTGGCGGCAGCAGCGCGGGTTCCGGAAACCGCTCCTCGAGATACTCGGCGATGACCACCGATTCGAGGATCGTTTCGCCCGAACCGGTGATCAGCACCGGAATCCGGTTCAGCGGTGAAATGGCGCGAAACTCTTCCGGGATCGGAAAACCGGGCGGCGGCGCGATGATCTTGAGCGGAACGTCCTTGATGTAGGCCAGAGCCCGCACGATCGACGAATAGGGCGACAACGGCCGCGAATAGAGTTTCATGACCGTCTCTCTCCCCAATGAAGCGGACTTGCCCAACAAAATGAGCTGGAATGTCCGGCTGTTTTCAAGGCGTACGCCTCGATGATGTCAGGCGGCAATGCCGAGGGCACTTTCGAACAGCGCGCGGCCGTCGTTGCCGCCATGGGCTGCTTCGATCAGGTTTTCCGGATGCGGCATCAGGCCAAGCACATTGCCGCGCTCGTTGATGATGCCGGCGATGTCGTTGATCGAGCCGTTCGGATTGGTGCCTTCGGCGTAACGGAACACCACTTGGCCTTCGCCTTCGAGACGGGCAAGCGTCTCGGCGTCGGCGAAGTAGTTGCCGTCGTGATGCGCGACCGGCGAGCGGATGATCTGGCCCGGCTGATAGCGGCGGGTGAACATGGTGTTGGCGTTGGCGATCTGCAGCTTGACCTGCCGGCAGACGAATTTCAGTGAAGTGTTGCGCATCAAGGCGCCAGGCAGCAGGCCAGCCTCGACCAGGATCTGGAAGCCGTTGCAGACACCGATGACCATCACGCCCTTGGCCGCCTTTTCGGCAACCGCCCGCATGACCGGCATGCGCGCGGCGATCGCGCCGCAGCGCAGATAATCGCCGAAGGAAAAGCCGCCCGGAATGGTGATCAGGTCGACATCGGGGATTTCGGTGTCGGTCTGCCAGACGGTGACCGGCGGTTTTCCCGAAATCTTGGTCAGCGCCGCGATCATGTCGCGGTCACGGTTGAGGCCAGGAAGAAGGACGACGGCTGATTTCACGTTAGGCAATCTCCACCGCGTAATTCTCAATCACCGTATTCGCCAGGAGCTTGTCGCACATGGCCTTCAGGTCGGCCTCTGCCTTGGCCTTGTCGCTTTCGGCCAGTTCGACGTCGAACACCTTGCCCTGCCGCACCGCGCCGACGCCGCCGAAGCCCAGCCCGGACAGCGCGTGCTCTATCGCCTTGCCTTGCGGGTCGAGAACGCCGTTCTTGAGGGTGACGGTAATGCGGGCCTTGATCACGCTGGACATGCTCCTGTTCTGGGTATCGGGGCGCAAGCCGCTATCAGTGCGGCTTGCCTTTGACGCCTTCGGTCGAGGCG
The DNA here is from genome assembly GCF_024519675.1 of Mesorhizobium sp. Mes31. Classification (NCBI taxonomy): domain Bacteria; kingdom Pseudomonadati; phylum Pseudomonadota; class Alphaproteobacteria; order Hyphomicrobiales; family Phyllobacteriaceae; genus Mesorhizobium; species Mesorhizobium sp. Mes31. The sequence continues at coordinate 235,918 of NZ_JALJRL010000005.1, forward strand.
ACGAGCACCGGACCCGTGGGGCGCACGGGCTCGTTCTCGTTCATGATTCCAAGGCGACGGGCAACTTCCTGGTAAGCTTCGACCAGGCCGCCCATGTCGCGGCGGAAACGATCCTTGTCGAGCTTGTCATGCGTCGCCACGTCCCACAGGCGGCAGGAGTCCGGCGAGATCTCGTCGGCAACGACGATACGCATCATGTCGCCCTCGAACAGCCGGCCGCACTCGATCTTGAAGTCGACGAGCTGGATGCCGACGCCCATGAACAGGCCGGAGAGGAAGTCGTTGACGCGGATGGCAAGCGCCATGACGTCGTCGATCTCCTGCGGGCTCGCCCAGCCGAACGCGGTTATGTGCTCTTCCGACACCATCGGATCGTCGAGCGCGTCGGCCTTGTAGTAGAATTCGATGATCGAGCGCGGCAAGACGGTGCCTTCCTCGATGCCGAGGCGCTTGGACAGCGAGCCGGCGGCGACATTGCGCACCACCACTTCGAGCGGAATGATCTCGACTTCCTTGATCAACTGCTCGCGCATGTTGAGCCGGCGGATGAAGTGGGTCGGAATGCCCATGCGGTTGAGGTGGTTGAAGATGTGCTCGGAAATACGGTTGTTGAGCACCCCCTTGCCGTCGACGACCTCATGTTTCTTCTTGTTGAACGCGGTTGCGTCGTCCTTGAAGAACTGGATGAGCGTACCCGGCTCGGGTCCCTCATAGAGGATCTTGGCCTTGCCTTCATAAATGCGGCGGCGATTTTTCATCTGATTTTTCTCTGGATTTCCGGACAGGCGGCAAGCGACCATTTCCTGTCCGTCTGCCTGAAATAGTGCGGCTACGGTAGGGTTCAATGCCGGGTCTATCCCAATCACACCATTTGCTCAATCGGCAAATCCTTCCAATCAACCGCTTTCGGGACCGAAATGCCGCAGCGCAGCATGCGACGAAGCGTATTGACCGGCTCGCGACCTTTTGGTTTGTGCTTCGTCAACACATATAGATCATCACCAGCGAATCGATTTCCATCGGAGGGATGCCATGAGCAGCATGAAGGACCGCGAAGAGGGCTTTGAGCGCAAATTCGCATTCGACGAGGAACTTCGGTTCAAGGCCGCGGCGCGCCGCAACAAGGCGCTCGGCCTGTGGGCCGCCGAAAAACTCGGAAAGTCGGGCGCTGATGCCGATGCCTATGCCAAGGAAGTGGTTGTTTCCGACATCGAGGAAGCCGGCGACCACGACGTGTTCCGCAAGATCCGCAAGGATTTCGATGCGGCCGGGGTCGACCAGTCGGACCATCAGATCCGCCGCACCATGGACGAACTGATGGCGCAGGCGATCGAGCAGATCAAGAACACCTGATCCAACCACACGCTGGACCAATCGACCGCCCGGCCTATCCGGGCGGTTTTTCTTTGCCTTTGCAGCGGTTTCCGGCTGAAACTGCCGACGCTAACAAAGGAAAGATTAGATGTCCCTGAAGTCCCGTCTTGCAGCCGACGAAACGCTGTTCACCGCATGGTCCGGCGTGCCGGATGCCTTGACTGTCGAGATCGTCGCCAAGCAGGGTTTTGATGCCGTCACGCTCGACATGCAGCATGGCGGCCACCACGAGGACAGCGTCTTGCGCGGCCTCGTGCCCGTGCTCGCCACAGGCAAACCGGCGCTGGTGCGCATTCCCGTCGGCCGCTTCGATATGGCAAGCCGCGCGCTCGATTTCGGCGCCGAGGCCGTCATTGCGCCGATGGTGAATTCGGTGGCCGATGCGAAGCTGTTCGCCGCCGCCATGAAATATCCGCCGCTCGGCGAGCGCTCTTGGGGGCCGACCTATGCCTTTCCGCGCCATGGCAAAGGCGACCAGGCCGAATGGCTGCGCGACGCCAATCAGCGCACCATGGCCTTCGCCATGGTCGAGACCCGCGCGGCTCTCGACGCGCTCGACGGCATCCTCGACACGCCGGGCATCGACGGAATCTTCCTCGGGCCATCCGATTTCTCGATCGCGTGGAGCAACGGCGCCACGGTCAATTCAACGCTGGAAAGCATGATGGAGACCGTCGCCTCGGTCGCCGAGCGCACTCGCAAGGCCGGCAAGCACGCCGCGATCTATGTTGTCGAGCCGGCGATCGCCGGCCGCGTCGTGTCGATGGGCTACCGGCTGCTGGCCATGGGCTCCGAACACGCTCTGATCGGGCTCGGTGCCAAAACCCTGCTGAACAGCGTCAGGGATTCGATCGGCTCCTGAGCGAGGGAGCCGTGGTCAAGCAACTCAGGCCTTTAGATCCGTCAGGAACTTGGCGAAGGTCATCGAGCCTTCGGGCCACGGCCCGAAGCCCGAATCCGCGTTGAGATGACCGGTCTCGCCGGCGTCGATGAACAGTGAACCCCACGCGCCGGCAATGTCCTCGGCGACATCGAACGCGCAGAACGGGTCGTTGCGGCTGGCGATCACCAGGGAAGGAAACGGCAGCGGCTCGCGCGGGTAAGGGCCGAAGGTCATCAGGTGCCTGGGCCGCATATCGGGATTGGCGACGTCGGGCGGTGCCACGAAAAAGGCTCCTGCAACCGTCTTCTTGAATTGCGGAATGGCTTGCACCGCGGCAGCGACACCGAGCGAGTGAGCGACGATGACAACCGGTCGCTCGGCCTCGTTGACAGCCTTGGCCACGCTCGCCGTCCAGTCGTCGCGCACCGGCTTCGACCACTCCGCCTGTTCGACCCTGCGCGCCGTTGACAATTTCGACTGCCAGCGGCTTTGCCAATGATCGGGGCCGGAGTTGGTATAGCCCGGCACGATGAGAATATCTGCTTCCTTGACCTTCATGGCGCTGAGATAGCGAGCGACGCCGCTTCGTGCAACGGTCATCAGGCTGCGCTCTTGATCACAATGGTGAACACGATGTTCGCTTCTTGCCATCTTGTGTGAACGATGCCGATGGACGATCTGTCGTAAGGAAAAGAAACAGCCGTGTGCGAAAACCCCGATTTTTGGGACCGACACGACGTATGATTTGGCGGCGCGGGGCTCTTGGCCTTGGGAGTTTCACCGCGGACCGGCCGAACGGAGCATTTTGATGAGCGAATTGCCTTTTGCCGCCACCACCCCGGTCAGCGTTGCCCGCGTCGGGTTGAAGGCGCGCGACGCCGAAAGTCTGGCCGCCTATTATCGCAAAGTCGTCGGACTGCAGGAGCTTAGCCGTGCCGACGGCGCTATCACACTGGGCGCCGCCAACCGGCCGTTGCTCGTCCTTGAGCCGGATCCTTCGGCGAAGCCCGACGATCCGCGCAGCGCCGGCCTGTTCCACACCGCATTCCTGCTGCCCAGCCGCGCGGATCTCGGTCGCTGGATCAACCATGCCATCGCCAACAAGATCGCCATCGATGGCGCCTCCGACCATCTGGTCAGCGAAGCGCTGTACATGACAGACCCGGAAGGCAATGGCATCGAGATCTATTCAGATCGCCGCCCGCAGGACTGGAAATGGAATGGCGACAAGGTGGCCATGGCGACGGAGCGGCTGAACATCCCGGCCGTCGTTGCCGAAGTGCCGGCGGGTGACGCCGGTTGGCAAGGGGCGCCGGAAAACAGCATTGTCGGCCATGTCCACCTGCGCGTTGGCAGGCCGGAAGACGCCGAAGCCTGGTGGAACAAGGAATTCGGCTTTGACACGGTGGCGAAATATGGTGGCCAGGCGGTGTTCCTGTCGTCGGGCGGTTATCACCACCACATCGGCGCCAATGCCTGGCAGAGCGCCGGCGCAGGCCGCCGCGACGCCGCTCGCTCGGGCCTTGCCTGGGTCGAGATGCGTTCGGACAATGTAACCGGCGAAACGACCCGCGAGGACCCGTGGGGCACGGTGATCAGGACTGTTCCCGGCAAGGCCTGAGCAGGCACCGGCAACGCCAAGCGAAAGAGGCCCGCCGGCCAGTGGCCGGGGCGGGCCTCTTTTTTATGTTGGGGTGGCTCAAGCTTCCCCAAACACCCGCTTGAAGATCGTGCCGACATGCTTGGTGTGGTAGCCCAAGTCGAATTTCTCGCGGATCTCGGCTTCTGGCAAGGCAGCGGTTACTTCCTTGTCGGCCAGCAGTTCTTCAAGAAAATCAGCGCCTTGCTCCCACACCTTCATGGCGTTGCGCTGCACCAGCCGGTAGGAGTCTTCCCGCGACAGGCCGGCCTGCGTCAGCGCCAGCATCACGCGCTGCGAATGCACCAGGCCGCGGAACTTGTTCATGTTCTTCAGCATGTTCTCGGGATAGACGAGCAGCTTGTCGACGACACTGGTCAGCCGTGACAAAGCGAAATCGAGCGTCACGGTGGCGTCCGGTCCGATCATGCGCTCGACCGAGGAGTGCGAAATATCGCGCTCGTGCCAGAGCGCCACATTCTCCATCGCCGGCAGCGCCATGGACCGCACCATGCGGGCAAGGCCGGTGAGGTTTTCCGTCAGCACCGGGTTGCGCTTGTGCGGCATCGCCGACGAGCCTTTTTGGCCCGGCGAGAAATACTCTTCCGCCTCGAGCACTTCGGTGCGCTGCAGGTGGCGGATTTCGATCGCCAGCCGCTCGATCGACGAGGCGATGACGCCGAGCGTGGCGAAGAACATGGCATGGCGGTCGCGCGGGATCACCTGCGTCGACACCGGCTCCGGTTTGAGCCCGAGCTTTGCCGCGACGTGTTCCTCGACATAGGGTTCGATGTTGGCGAAGGTGCCGACCGCGCCGGAAATCGCGCAGGTGGCAATGTCCTCACGCGCATGCACCAGCCGTTCGCGGCAGCGCGAGAATTCGGCATAGGCTTGCGCCAGCTTGATGCCGAAGGTCGTCGGCTCGGCGTGGATGCCGTGGCTGCGGCCGATGGTGACGGTGTCCTTGTGCTCGAAGGCTCGGCGCTTGAGCGCAGCAAGCAGGCCATCGATGTCGGCGAGCAGGATGTCGCTGGCCCGGGTGAGCTGCACGGCAAAGCAGGTGTCGAGAACGTCCGACGAGGTCATGCCCTGGTGGATGAAGCGGGCGTCCGGTCCGACGAATTCGGCAAGGTGGGTGAGGAAGGCGATGACGTCATGCTTGGTAACGCGTTCGATCTCGTCGATGGCCGCGACGTCGAACTTTGCCGCGCCGCCTTTTTCCCAGATGGTTTTCGCGGCCTCTTTCGGAATGACACCGAGCTCGGCCAGCGCGTCGCAGGCATGGGCCTCGATCTCGAACCAGATGCGGAACCGGGTTTCCGGCGACCAGATGGCGACCATTTCCGGTCTGGAATAGCGTGGGATCATCGGTCAGTCCTGACGTGTCGAGGGGTTTGCCCGCGTCCTAACAGAGGCAGACAAAATGCTCAACGCTGCTGCCGCGCAAACCAGACGCTCGCGGCAAACAAGGCGACGAAACCAATCGGAAAAAACAGCCGGATGCCCAGCACCACGAACTGGTAGAGCGCCACCAGCGTCGTGAAGACGAACTGGATGGCCCAGGTGAGGGTGAAAGCGGGCTCATGCCATTCGGCATAGTAGGAGCGGTATTGCAGGGCAAACAGTCCGCCAGTCAGGCCGATGGTCGCCGCGGCAAGGCACACGAATGCCGCCGCGAAGGCGACCTCCCAGTGCTTTCCGAGCGAGACCAGCCGTGCCGCGAGCAGGCCAACCGGAAAGGCGAGGGCTCCGCCACCTGCAAACAGCAACGACACGGTGCGGATTTTCTCCGGCGTCTCCCAGGCGTCCAGGTTGACGAGCACGCTGGCGCCCATCGTCATGGCCCACAACAAGGCGCCGCAAAGCGCTGTGCGCCACCCTGGCAAGGCGCGGCGGATGTAGTTCGGGGCGCGACTGGGGATGGCGGCGTGCGGTGTCACAGGCGGCCAGTCACCGCGATCCAGCGAAAGTCCGGCCCCTCGAAGCCATATTGGCGCACCGCGATCAGCACCGCATAAGCGCTGAGATTGTCCATTGAAAACGTCTGCACCGCGCCGATCCGGTAGCCGTTCGGGCATCCCCGGCTCTTGGGGATCGACTTGTCCTCGTGCAGCAGCTTGGTCGCGCCGCCATCCTGCGCCACGGTGCGCAGCAGCCGGAAGCCATTGATCTCGCCCTGGCTCTCACAGCCTTCAGTGTTGTTCATGCCGATCTCGTCGAGCCGAAACTCGAGTGGTGGGTCGACCGGCGAAAAGATCGGGCGTGGATTGACTGCCATCCGGTGCGGATCGGCCGAAAGCTCGGTCACCGGGTTGAAACCTGCGGTGATGCCCCTGTTGGCGGTCAACTCCGCCTCGCTGACAATGGCCTCGCCTTTCTGCCGTGCCTGAAGGCGCGCCGCGTCGAGCTTGGCATTCTCGTCGTCGAGCCGGACCCGGATCGGGGTGCCCTTGAGAAAACTGTCGGTGCTGGTGTCGATGTAGTAGCGGTTGGCGTAGGGGAAGCCAGACCCGTCCTGCACGCCGTATTCCTCGAAGGCGAACACGCCCCCATCCCTGGTGAAACCGAGGATCTCCAGCTCGGCGACGTCGCCGGCATGGGCGGCGATCGACATCGCAAACTGCGCAAGCAGGAAAACGGCAAACGGAAAAAGCATTCGCATCGGTTCGTCACTCCGGCAGCCGATGATCGTTGCAATCCCCCTACCACGACGGAATCAAAACGTCGTGCGGTCTGAAAGCAGATGCATCCAATCGGCCCGTCATTTGTTATTGTCGGCAGTCCCAATGGAGAACCACCATGACCGACACCAGCAAAATTCGTGAGCATATGGAAGTCGTCGGCGCCGATGGCGTGCATGTCGGCACCGTCGACAAGGTCGACGGCAAGCGCATCAAACTGACCAAGGTCGACAGCGGCGAGGGCGCCCACAGGGGCCATCACCACTACATTCCCCTCAGCCTCGTTGCCGAGGTCGATGGCAAGAAGGTGTGGTTGTCCGCGAATTCGGATGTCGCGGTGACGTTCGAGGAAGAAAAGTCCGATCCGGTCTGATCGACCACTTCACCCCAGGCGCGACGCCCAGACGGGAAAAAGGTCGCCGTCGGCTGGCCTCGCCGCGTGGACGCCGCGGCTGATGGCGCGCGCCATCGTCGCTCCGGCCGCGGCATAGAGATCGATTGCCGCGTCCGCGGTGAGTTCTATGCCACTCTGGCCGGTTGCCAGCGCGAACACGAGGTCGCCATCGGCTGGCGTATGTGTCGGCCAGATGGCGCGCACGAAGCCGTCATGCGCTGATATCGCCAGGCGTTTCGCGGCGGCCTTGGTGAGAACCGCGTCCGTGGCAATGACGGCGACGGTGGTGCTGCCGCCAGTGTCCATCTGTCTTGCGACATCCTTGTCGCGGAATTTCAGCAGGATCTTTTTGGCGTCATCCGGCATTGGCGAGGGGTAGCCAAGTCCGCCGAATTCGTCACCGATTTCGAACGGAGCCGCCCAGAAATAACGGGTTCGGCCGACGGTCACCGAGCCGGTCGGATTGACGGCCGCCAGTGCCCCGACCGTGACGCCGCTTTCCAGCAGCGTCGAGGCCGAGCCGAGGCCACCCTTCAGTCCCGCGGTCAATGCGCCGGTGCCGGCGCCGATCGTGCCGAACTGGAAATCGGCGGTGGCGGTTTGTGCTGCTTCATAGCCGAGGTCGCGATAGGGTGGATAGCGGCCCCAATCCTTGTCGCCGCCATTGCGCAGGTCGAACAGGATCGCCGCCGGCACGATCGGCACGCGGAAGCCGCCCACCTCGAAACCGATGCCGCGTTCACGCAGAGCCGCCTGCACGCCGGACGCCGCGTCGAGGCCGAAAGCCGAACCGCCCGAAAGCACCACGGCATGGACCGCCTCGACCGAATTGTGCGGTTCCAGCAGATCGGTTTCGCGGGTGCCCGGCGCGCCGCCCAGGATTTGCACCCCGGCCACTGCCGGTTCATCGCAAAGGATGGTCGTGACGCCGGATTTCAGCCTCGCATCGGAAGCATTGCCGACGCGCAGGCCGGCAACGTCCGTGATCAGATTGCGCGGACCGGTGCGAAACATCAGTTGCTTTCCAAGGGTACGAAACGCGTGCCATCGAAGCGGAAGACGCGATAAGGGCTCTTGCTGAGGTCGCCTTTCGCGTCGAAGCGGACCGGCCCGATCGCAGTGGTGAAATCCTGTCCGGTCAGGGCTTCGGTCAGCGGCTTGCCCGAGGTTTCGGACAAGCTTGATGCCGCCTTGGCGATCTCGATCGCCGCATAGGCCGGCAGCGTGTAGCCGTCCGGCACGATTTTTCGCCCAGAGAAGCTTTCCAGCACTTTTGGATCGGCGACATCGGCCCATTCAGGCGGGGCGATCATCAGCGTGCCGGTGGCATATGGAACGTCGCCGGGTGGAGTGCGCAGATTCTCGCCGCCGGCAAAGACGATGCCGGCAGAGAGTTGCGCGGCATCGCGGCCCATGATGGCGATGTCCTCGCCGTCGCCGCCGGCGAAGACATGCGTCGCGCCGGCCTTCTTCAGCCGGCCAACCATCCCGATCTGGTTGTCGAGCTGTGGCCGGAACGTGTCGACGAACACCGGCTTCAGCGCCGCCTGCTCGGCCGCCGCCCGCAGCGTCTCGGCGATCTCGCGACCATAGATGGTGCCGTCGTCGATGACGGCGAACAACTCGTTCTGCCATAGACGGGTGAGGGCCGAGGCGACGGCGTTGCGCTCATCGTCGCCGCGTGGCCCGAGGCGATAGACCGGCCAGCCGGTCTTGGCGCGGCGGTCGGTCAGGCTTTCGGTTCGCACGCCAACCGTAATGACCGGAATGTTGGCATCCTTCAGGATTGGCATCGCCGCCTCGATCGCATCGGTGCAGAGAAAGCCGACCACGACATTGACCTTGGCCGCCGCGAATTCCTTCGCCGCGGCGCTGCCGCCATCGGCGGTACAGGCATCATCCGTGATCTTGAGCTCGACGCCATTCGCTTCGGCCGCCAGGCCGGTGCCGGCCTCGATCTGCTTGCCGAGGATCGCCGATGGTCCGGACAAGGGTGCGGCGACGCCGACCAGCAGCGTCTGGGCGCTGGCGGCGCTGGCCAGGAACAGCCAGACCAGTGCGGCAGATATCGTTGCCCCGGATCGCATCCTGTTGAAGAGTTCCTCCCAGCTGGCGACATTTCGCCGGCGCCAATTCCCGCCAAGACCTAAAGGCTGGCTGGCCTTGGTGCAACACGCGAATTTCAGTAGATGGGCCAAGCACTTCGCTTGTGGCATGTCGTATGTCGCCATATATAGCGGTAGGGTTCTGGCTGTGGAAAATTTCCGGTGCTGAAGAAGAACGACATTGGGCCGCAGGCCTATCGCGACGCGATGAGCCATTTTGCCGGCCACGTCCATGTGGTTACCACGGACGGGCCAGCCGGCAAGCGTGGTACGACGGTCATCGCGGCCTGTTCGGTGTCGGACACGCCGCCGACCATTCTGGTCTGTCTCAACCGCGAAAATGCCAAGAATGAGCTGTTCGTGAAGAACGGCAGATTTGCCTTGAACACGCTGGCGTCGCACCAGGAGCCACTGTCGGTTGGCTTTTCGGGTATCACCGGACTGTCGGTGGAGGAGCGTTTTGCGCTCGGCGAATGGGACGTGATCTCGACCGGCGCGCCAACGCTGAAGGGTGCGCTCGCCGTTTTCGACTGCGAACTGATCGACACCAAGGATCTGGCCACCCATCGTGTGCTTTTTGGCAAGGTGACAGGTCTGCGTATGGGCGATAATTTGCGGCCGCTGATCTACCACGCCCGCGGCTACCACGTTCTGGAAAGCGGAGCGGCGGCGTTCACGGAGAAAGAATGAGCGAGCTGAAACCGCGCGCCGCGCCGCGGACGATCGACGAGACACTCGATCTCCTGACCGGTGCGGACTATGTGGCGGACCGGTCGCTGGCGACCGTGCTTTTCCTGTCGCTGCGCATGAAACGGCCGCTGTTCCTCGAGGGCGAGGCCGGCGTCGGCAAGACCGAAATCGCCAAGGTGCTGGCGCAGGCGCTTGGCCGCCGGCTGATCCGCCTGCAGTGCTATGAAGGCCTCGATGTCTCGTCCGCCGTCTACGAGTGGAATTACGCCGCGCAAATGATCGAAATCCGCATGGAGGAGGCGGCGGGCAAGGTCGATCGCTCCGACATGGAGCGCAACGTCTTCTCCGAAAAATACCTGATCCGTCGTCCGGTGCTCGATGCGCTGACCGGCAAGGCTGGTGCTGCTCCGGTCTTCCTGATCGATGAGCTGGATCGTACCGACGAGGCCTTCGAAGCCTTCCTGCTGGAAATCCTGTCCGACTTCCAGGTAACGGTGCCCGAACTCGGCACCATCAAGGCGGAAGAGCCGCCGATCGTCATCATCACCACCAACCGCACCCGCGAGATCCACGACGCGCTGAAACGGCGCTGTCTCTATCACTGGGTCGACTATCCCAACGCCGAGCGCGAACTGGAGATCGTGCGCCGAAAGGTGCCGCAAGCCAACCAGCGGCTTTCGGCCGAGGTGGTTTCCTTCATCCAGAAGCTGCGTCAGATCGAGCTGTTCAAGGTACCGGGTGTCGCCGAGACAATCGACTGGGCCGGCGCACTGACCGAACTCGACAAGGTGGCGCTCGATCCGGAAACCGTGTCCGACACGATCGGCGTGCTGTTGAAATACCAGGACGACATTGCCCGTATCGAACAGGGCGAAGGCCGGCGCATCCTCAACGAGGTGAAGGCCGAGCTTTCGGCGGCGGAGTAGGGAAGGGCCATGCCGGTGTCTCGCCCCGAACCCAAGGAAGCCCGGCCGGACGGACGTATCGCCGACAACATCGTCTATTTCGCCCGCACCTTGCGCAAGGCCGGCATGCGGGTCGGACCGGCTTCGGTCAAGGACGCCATCGAGGCGGTGCTGGTTGCCGGCATCGGCTCACGCGACGATTTCTACTGGACGCTGCACGCCGTGCTTGTTTCGCGGCACGAGGATCACGCCATTTTCGATGAGGCCTTCCGGCTGTTCTGGAAGTCGCGCGAACTGATCGAAAAGATGCTGGCGATGTTTTCGCCGGTGGCGCCTGACGTCAGGGAGAAGCAGAAACCGCGCGCCGCCGAGAATCGCGTCAGCCAGGCGATGTTCGAGGGCCATCAGAAGAACCAGCCGGCCCAGGAAATCCCGGAGATCGAGGTTGATGCCCGCTTCACCTTCTCCGGCAACGAAGTGCTGCGCGGCAAGGATTTTGCCCAGATGAACGCCGCCGAGATGGCGGATGCCAGGAAGGCGATCGCCCGGTTGCGTTTGCCCTTCGACATGGTGAGGACCCGGCGTTTCAAGGCCGACGCGCATGGCCGCCGCATCGACCCGCGCGCCATGATGCGCTCGGCGGCGCGAACCGGCGGCGACTTGATCCTGCCGAAATACCGCTCACCGCGCGAAGTTCACCCGCCGCTGGTGGTGCTGGCCGACATTTCCGGCTCGATGAGCCAATACACGCGCATCTTCCTGCATTTCCTGCATGCGCTGACCGAAAAGCGCCGGCGCGTGCACACGTTCGTCTTCGGCACCAGGCTGACCAACCTGACCCGGCAGATGCGTCACCGTGATCCCGATGCAGCACTTGCCGATTGCTCGGCAGCGGTGAAGGATTGGTCGGGCGGCACGCGCATCGGTGACACGCTGGCCGAGTTCAACCGGCTATGGTCGCGGCGCGTGCTGGGGCAGGGCGCGGTGGTGCTTCTGATCACCGACGGGCTGGAGCGCGACGATGTCGCCGGTCTGTCGGAGGAAATGGAGCGCCTGCACAAATCCTGCCGGCGGCTGATCTGGCTGAACCCGCTGCTGCGCTTTGACGGTTTCCAGGCACGTGCCCGCGGCGTCAAGGCGATGCTGCCGCATGTCGATGAATTCCGCTCGGTGCACAACCTCGACGCGCTGGCCGATCTCTGCGCATCGCTAGACAAGAAGTCGGTGCTTTCAGTCGATCCGCGTCGATGGATGGAAGCTGGCGCGAGGCACGCCGCGTAGCCATATCTTTCCTTACCCGAAAAACAGACTCTTAGAGAAACGGTCATGGAAAACAGCATCTATCTCGATGAAGCCCGCGACCCACTTGTCATAGCCGAGGGCTGGATGAAGGACGGCAAGGACGTGGCCATCGCCACGGTGGTCGAGACCTGGGGGTCGGCGCCTCGCCCTGTGGGCAGCCATCTGGTCATCGACGCCGACGGTAATTTCCACGGCTCTGTTTCGGGCGGTTGCGTCGAAGGCGCGGTGGTGACCGAAGCGATCGACGTGATCGACAGCGGCAAGGCCAGGATGCTGGAATTTGGTGTTGCCGATGAAACCGCCTGGCAGGTCGGCCTGTCCTGTGGCGGCCGCATCAAGGTGTACGTGGAAAGACTGGGCTGATCTGCGATGGATCCCTATGCGCTGAAAACCCTCAACGCCGAACGACGCGCCCGCCGCGCGGCGATCCTTGTCACCGACCTTGGTGATGGACGCGACCGCATCGTGCGCGAAGGCGATCAGGTCGCCGGCGATCTCGGCGCCGCGATCGCCAAGGCGTTCCGCACCGGTAATTCCGGTTCGGTCGAGGCCGAAGGGCGGACCTTCTTTCTCAATGCGCATCTGCCGCGGCCGCGCCTGGTGGTGATCGGCGCGGTTCATATCAGCCAGGCGCTGGCGCCGATGGCGAAAATCGCCGGCTACCCTGTCGAGATCATCGATCCGCGCACGGCCTTCGCCACGCCCGAGCGCTTTCCCGATATCGCCTTGCACGCCGAATGGCCGGAGGATGTGCTGAAGCGCCAGCCGCTCGACAGTTACACGGCACTTGCCGCCGTCACCCACGATCCGAAGATCGACGATTTCGCGCTGAAGGCGGCGCTTGACGCCAACTGTTTCTATGTCGGGGCGCTTGGCAGCCGCAAGACGCACGCCAAGCGCGTCGAACGCTTGCTGGCTCTGGGCGCGACCGCCGACCAGATAGCCCGTCTTCACGCGCCGATCGGGCTCGACATTGGTGCCGCCAGCCCGGCCGAGATCGCTGTCGCCGTTCTCGCCCAGACCATTCATGCTTTCCGCTCGCGCGGCCTCGATGCCAAGGGTGCGGCGGCGTGAAATTCGGTCCGATACCGATCGAGGCGGCTGAGGGGGCGGTGCTGGCTCATGCCACCACCGCGGGAGAACGGCGCTTCCGCAAGGCGCACCGTCTGAGCGCGGACGATTTGTCGGAGCTGAAAGCCGCCGGGATTACCGAAGTCGTCGGGGCCGTGCTTGCCCCTGATGATCTCGGCGAGGATGCGGCAGCTGAAAAGATCGCCGCCAGCATGCGCCATCGCAATGTCGAGGCAAAGCCTGCGGCCACCGGCCGCGTCAACCTCCACGCCGAAGCGGCCGGCATCTTCACCGTCGACGCGGCGATGATCGACGCCATCAACGCCGTCGATCCGACCATCACCATCGCAACGCTGGCTCGGCATGCGCCGGTCGAAAAAGGCCAGATGGTCGCGACTGTGAAGATCATTCCCTTCGCCGTCGCCTCTGCCCTGGTCGATGCGGTCAGAAGAATCTGTGCCGGCGGCGAGATCTTTGCCGTCAACGCCTATCAACCAGTGCGCGTCGGCGTCATCCAGACGGTGCTGCCAGGGATCAAGCCGAGTGTGCTCGACAAGACGCTTCGCGTCACCGAAGCACGGCTGGCGCGCTCCGGCGGCAGGTTGACGGCGGAGCGCCGCACGCCGCATGAGATCGCGCCGGTGGCGGAGGCCGCGGCCTCGCTGGCGCGCGACAACGACCTTGTGGTGATTTTCGGCGCCTCGGCGATGAGCGATTTCTCCGACGTCGTTCCGGCGGCGATTGAGAAGGCGGGTGGTACTGTTATCCGCGCGGGCATGCCGGTCGATCCCGGCAATCTGCTGGTGCTCGGCACGCTCGGCGGCAAGCGCGTCATCGGCGCGCCCGGTTGCGCCCGCAGCCCGAAGGAGAACGGCTTCGACTGGGTGCTCGACCGGTTGGTTGCCGGCCTCGACGTCACCGCGAGCGACATCGCCGGCATGGGGGTCGGCGGGTTGTTGATGGAAATCCCGACCCGGCCGCAGCCGCGCGAACCGCTGCCGCCCAAAAGCCAGCTCAAGGTCGGAATCGTGCTTCTGGCGGCGGGGCGGTCGAGCCGCATGGGCGGGCCGAACAAGCTGCTGGCGCTGTTCGACGGCAAGCCGCTGGTGCGCCGCACCGCCGAGCGCACACTCGGCTCGAAGGCTTCGGGCACGATCGTCGTCACCGGCCATCAGCGCGAGCGGGTGCGCGCGGCGCTGGCGGGGCTGGATGTGACCTTCGCCGACAATCCCGATTTCGCCGACGGCCTGTCCACATCGCTGAAAGCCGGCATTGCCTATCTGCCTGAAGACTCCGCCGGCGTGATGATCGTTCTCGGTGACATGCCGGGTGTCTCGTCTGATGACCTCGACAGGTTGGTCGATGCGTTCCGCAAGGCCGGAGGCAATTCGGTGGTCCGCGCCTCGCACCAGGGCAAGCGCGGCAACCCGGTGCTGTTGCCACGCTCGCTGTTTCCGGCGATTGCCCATCTCGAAGGTGATACCGGCGCGCGGCATCTGGTCGAGGCCGAGGGGCTCGATGTCATCGATGTCGAGATCGGCGAAGCGGCATCCGTCGACGTCGATACCCGCGAAGCGCTCGAGGGTGCCGGCGGCGTGCTGCAGGATTGACAAACCCAAGCCGAATTACGCATGCCTGCTGGCATGTCTTTCCGTTTCCGATTTTTCTGTGTCCTTGCAACCGCGGCAGCATTGGTGTCGGCCGCCCAAGGTCAGACGCTGTCGCTGAAACCCTTCAAGGACGATCTCTTCGCCTATCCGGCCACGCTCTCGTCCGACACCAACGGCGCCTACACGGTCATCGACTATCGCGAGATGCGCGACATCAACCAGCGCGACGAGGTGCCCGAGCGCCGCGTGCACCCCCAATACACTGACACCGGCGTGCGCAAGGTGCAGCAGGATCTGCTGCTGAAGACCGATGCCGGCGATGTCAGACATGTTGCCGTCGGCAAGACCAAGGGTGCCGGCATCATCGTGCTTTATCTGCATGGGCAGGGTGGCAGCCGCAAGCAAGGCGTCGACGACTTCACCTTCGGCGGCAATTTCAATCGCCTCAAGAACCTGATGGCCGAAAATGGCGGCCTCTATCTGTCGCCTGACTTTCCCGATTTCGGCGATACGGGAGCGGCGCAGGTGGCGGCGCTGATCGATCACTACGCCGAACAGTCGCCGGGCGCGAAAATCTTCGTCGCCTGCGGCTCGATGGGCGGCGCGCTGTGCTGGAAGCTCGCCGTCCGCAAGGACACCGGTGGCCGTATCAACGGCTTACTGTTGCTCGGCTCGCTATGGGACGAGAGTTTTTTCGCCAGTCCCGCCTTCAAGCGCCGCGTACCGGTGTTCTTCGGCCAGGGCAGCCATGATGTGGTTTTTCCCGTGGCAAACCAGGAAGCATTCTTTCGCTCGATACTGGCCAAAACAAAGAGCTACCCGACCCGCTTCGTCCGCTTCGAGACGGGCACGCACGGCACGCCGATCCGCATGACCGACTGGCGCGGCACATTGAACTGGATGCTGTCGAAGGCACCCTGACCAACGCTGCCCGGAAGCCCGTCCGACCTTCAGGGCGCGGTGTTGTAGTCGACGACCGTCTGCGGGTTCTCCTCGCCGTCATAGGATGCGTCGACATCGTACTGAACCAGCGAAAAATCGCCGTTGCGGAACAGATAGGTGCCCGATGACGAAGCATCTCCGACGCCGCGCCATTTGTTGAAAGTGGTGATCGTGTGGGCATCCTGGTCATAGTCCGAGTTGGTCGCCCAGCCAGTCGTCTGGAAGCCGACGATATGCATGGATTCGACCTTGCCTTCGCTGTCGTTGTTCACATAGCGGATATCCATCTCCGGTTCGGTGAACTGCAACTGCCTTACGCCGGATACATCGTCGCTTATGTAGTAGATGGAGCTTTCATTGTAGGCGGCGGCCGAACAGGAGAAATGGAAAAGCCGCGTTTCCCTTTCGGGGTCGCTGGCAGCCGCATCCTTGTCCTTGTACTTGATCGAGAAAGTATCCGGCTCATTGGCGAGAAGGTTCTTGTCGCACTGGGCTCCATAGGTCGCCAGAAAGGCCCTCTTGGCCTGCTCCAGCGCCGCGTCCTTCTTCGGTGGCGGCGGCCCGTCGCCGCAGCTTGATGGCAGAGCTGCCTCGAAATCGGCAGTGGAGGGTTTCAGCGCACCTTTTTCGATGTGGATCGGATCGAAGGGCGGGGCCGCCTGGATCTGCGCATTCACCTGGCGCAGCGTATAGCAACCGGCAAAGACCTTTTCGCCGCCGGTCTTGTCCGTGGCACGGATGGCGACAGGCACGTTGTAGAAAATACTGCCGGCCGCACCTTCGTCGGAGACGCTGCCGGTCTCGACCTCGACCTTTTCGGTGCCGTCATAGCCCTTGACGAAACTGTCGAAATCCTTCGCCGGCTTGGTCTCGCCGAAATAACCCCAGGCGCGAGCGAATTCATGCCGGTTGATGGCGCTGTAGAGCGACCGGATGACGGCGTCGGCGCTCGACCGATCGTCGACATAGGGTGCTTCGGGGGCATCGTCGGCGGCCAGTGCCGTCTGGCCAGTCGGGGCAAGGGAGAGAAAGGCAGTCGCTGCGAAAAGGGCGCGTCTCATCGGGAATCTCCGCTCGATAGGGAGATTCTACTATGGCGATTGCGGCAGCGTGGTGACGTGGTGTCAGGGTGCTTGAAGAATCGTGCACGAAGGCGCTAGGTCCCTTCCTCCGGCGTTCCGGCCTGACAGGAGATTTCACATGACAATATCGATGTACGAGGCCTCCGTGCCCGTGTTTTCGGCAAGACTGAAAGCGCTTTCCAGCGTGCTGGCGGCAGCCGAGCAGAATGCGCATGACCGCAAGATCGACCCGCAGGTGTTTCTGACGGCGCGGCTCGCGCCCGACATGTTCGCCCTGACCAGGCAGGTGCAGATCGCCACCGACCATGCCAAGGGGGCACCGTCGCGGCTGGCCGGCCGCGAAGTGCCGAAGTACGAGGACAATGAAGCGAGCTTCGCCGATCTGGAGGCGAGGATCGCCAAGACGATCGCGCATCTGGCGACTTTTTCGGCCGCCGACATCGACGGCTCCGATAACAAGGTGATCGAGTTGAAGCTTGGCGGACGCGAAACCTCGATGGCTGGCATGCAGTATCTGCTGCATGTGGCCATGCCCAACTTCTATTTCCACCTCACCACCGCTTACGACATCCTTCGCCACAATGGCGTACCGCTGGGCAAGGCGACATTCCTGGGAACGCGCTGACGATTGCGGACGTCGAGGTTTCCCGGCTGTTGCCGGGAAACCCTGGCAAGCGTCTAGCGAATGGACATTTCGCGTGCGATGCGCGGAAAATCGGCGGGTTTGATGCCGATGTCGGCACGGTCCGCATTGCTCATCGAATGAAGCAACGCAAGTGCCGCGCGGTACCTAAGATG
Source organism: Mesorhizobium sp. Mes31 (assembly GCF_024519675.1). Taxonomy (NCBI): domain Bacteria; kingdom Pseudomonadati; phylum Pseudomonadota; class Alphaproteobacteria; order Hyphomicrobiales; family Phyllobacteriaceae; genus Mesorhizobium; species Mesorhizobium sp. Mes31. Next base: position 253,394 of record NZ_JALJRL010000005.1, read on the forward strand.
TTCCTGCGGGCGCGGCCGGGCGAACATTTCAGTGAAGAAACCCATGATTCAGGCTCCTGATTGGTCCTCCACGCCTGCCAATATAGGTGAATCGTGACAATTGTGCAGTGCAGCATTTGCATGCCTGCCATGTGTTGGTGATTTTTTTGGCCGTATTTGCGCGACCGAGTGAAACTTTTGCCCGGCACGGACCGTAAGCTTGAACGCTGGCACATGGCCGGCTTTTCCTCGCCACTCCTGGCGAATTCCGGACTGCATGAAAATGCAGTCCGGCTTTTTTGTCAGTGGGCGGCAACTGCCCGAGCAGCGGTCCGGGGAACGGCTAAATTCGTCAAGATCGATGGCATGCATTTTTAACGAGCCGGTTCTATGCTCTGAAGCTCGCATGGTCGGACAAGAGGGAGGCTGACATCGCTACCAGCGCCAAGCGCGATTTCGCTTCGTTGCTCGACGACCTCTTCGTCGCCTCCGACAAGAGCGACGGGATTGAGGGCGACGAGGCCGGCGCCCGTCCGTCCATCCCGTTCGATTATCTCTCCGTTGCCGACGAACTCCATTCCGGCCGCATCAAGGTTTCGGGCAGCGGCTTTACCACCGAATATCGCGAGGCTGGCGCCGATCTGGCGACGGAATTCGCCGCCTTGCTCGACCACGCCAAGCTGGCTCTCGCAGGCGAAGAATCAAAGCCCGAGGAAAAATTGCCGCCGATCGATCCGGAATCGATCGCCGTCGAACTCGGCCTTGATCAGCCGAAACAGCTCGCCGATATCGGCCGCATGCGCCGCAGCTTTGCCTTCGCCAACCACCCCGATCGTGTCGCCCCGCATCTGCGCCAGCGCGCCATGATCCGGATGCAGGTGGCTAACATGCTGATCGACGAGGCCAAGCGCCGCGCGCTGGCCGGCGCCCGCCGCTAAACGCTTCGGTTCACGCAAAAGTCGGCCTGCCAAGGCTTGGAGAGCGCCTCAGCTTTCCCTATAAATGCGAATTCCTCCCCGCGCAGCCGCGCCAGCTTTCCCTCCGGAGCAGAATTCCATGCACAAACGCCGTCTCGGTCGGACCGATCTTCTTGTTACCCAGATCTGCCTGGGTTCGATGACCTGGGGCCAGCAGAACACCGAGGCCGAGGGCCACGCCCAGATGGATCTGGCCTTTTCGCGCGGCGTCAACTTCATCGACACGGCCGAACTTTACCCGATCCCGCCCAAGGCGGAGACGCAAGGACGGACCGAAAAGATCATCGGCAGCTGGATGAAGGCCAACGGCAATCGAGACAAGGTGATCATCGCCTCCAAGGTCGTCGGCCGCACGGCCAACAGCTGGTTTCGGGGCGACCGACCCTCGCAATTGGTGCGTGCGGATATTTTTGACGCCATCGACAAGTCGCTGACCAGGCTCGGCACCGACTATCTTGACCTCTACCAGATCCACTGGCCGGAACGGGATATTCCCTGGGGCGCCAATCCGACGCGTGTCGGGGCGGTGGCTCGGCGCGCCGATGCCGACGGCGCCCCGACCAACGAAACGCCGATCGCCGAGACGCTTGCCGTCTTCGATGAATTGGTGAAGGCGGGAAAAATCCGTCATTTCGGCCTGTCGAACGAGAGCTCCTGGGGCGTGATGCGGTTCCTTGCCGAGGCCGACAAAGGGATCGGCCCGCGGGTCGCGTCGATTCAGAACGCCTACAATCTCGTCAACCGAACCTTCGAGGTGAACCTCGCCGAGGTCTGCGAGCGCGAAGATGTATCGTTGCTCGCCTATTCGCCGCTGGCGCAGGGCTACCTGACCGGCAAATACGACCATGGCGCGCGCCCGCAGGGCTCGCGTTCGCAGCTGTTCAACCGCGGCCAGCGCTATGAGAAGCCAAATGCCGCCGAAGCGCTGCTTGAATACAATGAACTGGCGCGCTCCTTTGGCCTGGAGCCGGCGCTGTTTGCCAATGCCTACGTGTCGAGCAGGCCCTTCGTCACGTCGAACATTGTCGGAGCCACCAGTGTCGAGCAGCTCGATATGGCGCTGTCTTCCGTGGACGTCGCCTGGACCGAAGAGATGCAGAAGGCGGTGGATGCCATTCACCAGCGGGTCGGCAATCCCTGTCCTTGATCGGACCGAGTGCAGAATTGACGAGGAATAACAAAGGGGTGGAGATGATGGTGGACTTTCCTATCGAGGCAGTGCGTGGAAAGTTTCCCGCTCTCTCCCTGAACGACAAGGGCCGCCGGCGCATCTACCTCGACAACCCCGCCGGCACGCAGGTGCCGCAGAGCGTCGCCGATGCGGTGTCGCGTTGTCTGCTCACCACCAATGCCAATCTCGGCGGCTATTTCGAAACGACGATCGCCGCTCAAGCTGTCGTCGACGAGGCGCATCAGGCGATGGCCGATTTCCTCGGTGCGGCGAGCCCAGAGGAAATCATCATCGGCGCCAACATGACGACGCTGACCTACCACATGTCGCGTACGCTCGGCCGGTCGATGAGGCCGGGCGACGAGATCATCCTCACCCGTATGGACCATGAGGGCAATGTGTCGCCCTGGCTGCAACTGGCAGAGGACCTCGGTCTCGTCGTGCGCTGGCTGCCGTTCGACGAAAGGAGCTGGCAGGTCGAGGAGGCGGCGCTGGTCGGGCTGCTGTCGCAGAAGACGCGCCTGGTCGCGTTGAACTATGCCAGCAACCTGACCGGCTCGATCAATCGCGTGAGGGCTTTGACAGCCATTGCCAAGAATTCCGGCGCTCTGGTCTATGTCGATGCCGTGCAGTTCGCGCCGCATGGCCTGATCGACGTGCAGGACCTTGGCTGTGACTTCCTGATCTGCTCGGCCTACAAATTCTTCGGTCCGCACATGGGCATTTTGTGGGGCCGGCGTGACGTCATCGATGGTCTGAAGCCCTACAAATGCCGCTGCTCGTCGAACGGCCTGCCCGAGCGTTTCGAACTCGGAACACCGCAGATCGAACTGATGGCTGGCCTCTCGGCCGCGGTCGACTATTTCTCCGAACTGGGCGCGGCGGCAGGCGAGAAGGGATCGCGAAGGCAGAAGATTGCCAAGGCGTTCGCAGTGTCGATCGCCTACGAGAACCCGCTGGCGCAAAGGCTGATCGATGGTCTGTCCGATATTTCAGGCCTCACCATCCATGGTATCACCGATCCGAAGCGGCTCAGTGATCGCGTACCGACCGTTTCCTTCACCGTCGACGGCATCGTGCCGGAGACGATCGTCCGGCAGATGAACGCCGAAAACATCTTCCTGTGGTCCGGGCATAACTACGCCTGGGAGATCGTCCACCAGCTCGGCATCCCGGCCGAGCACGGCGTCGTGCGCATAGGCATCGCCCACTACAACACATATGGCGAAATCGACGAGACACTGGAGAGCGTGCACCGGGTGATCGCCATGCTCAGGCAGCAGCGCTCCTGAGACCAGCTTGGACCTTCACCGCGCCTTGCCGCCGAAGCCGGTGAGGAATGCGGTGAGATTGTCACCGAGTTCGTCGCAGAGATAGCCACCTTCCTGCACGATGACCGTCGGCAGGCCGAGCTTGGCGATGGCCTCGCCGATGCGCGAGAAGCCTGGCGTGGTTACGGAAAGCCCGCCGAACGGGTCACCCTCGAACGCGTCGAGACCGAGCGCCACGACCAGCGCGTCTGGCGAGAAGGCACGGATGCGCTGGAACGCAACCTCAAGCGCCCCGAGAAACGCGGCGTCGGCGGATTTGCGCGGCAGGGGCAGGTTGAAATTATAGCCGAGGCCGGGCCCTTCGCCGCGTTCGTCGGCGTGACCCCAGAAGAACGGGTAGAAGCGCACCGGATCGGCGTGCAGCGAGACGGTGAGCACGTCGGGCCGTGCATAAAAGATGCCTTGCGTGCCGTTGCCGTGATGCAGGTCGACATCGAGGATGGCCACGCGCGATGCCGTCTTGCGCAGAACCTGGGCGGCAACTGCCGAATTGTTGATGAAACAGAAGCCGCCGGCGACATCGGCAAAGGCATGGTGTCCGGGCGGACGGCACAGCGCATAGGCCGCCGACGAACCTGCCATCACCGCTTCGGCGGCTTCGACCGCGCTCCAGGCACTCCACAGCGCGCTTTGCCAGGTTTCGCCCGAGATCGGGCAGGCTGTGTCGGCCATGTGGTAGCCGGCCTGGCCGACCGCCGAGGCCGGATAGGAGCCGTTGCGCGCGATCGGATGGATGTTGGGGATCACTTCCGCCGACGCGCCCTCGATGCGCTGCCAGCGCGCATAAATGTGTTCGAGGAAATCGAGATACTCCGGCGTGTGCACCGCCGCGACCGGACCGAGCCCGTGATTGCGCGGCCGCTCGATCGTGCAGCCAGCGGATTTTGCGCCGGCTAACAATCTTTCGACGCGCTCCGGTTTTTCCGGATTGGGCTGCGCGGCACCGCTCGAAAGGAACGCCTTGGGGTCATGGCGCTTCTGTTCCTCGGCATAGAAGGCTTTCATTCCTGCTCCCCATTCTCTGGCGCGTCAGCGAAGGCAAAAAAGGCCTCGCCGATGATCTTCTGCGTCTGCTCATAGCTCGACCAGGCGATGCCCAGCCTTTCGTAAAAGGCCTTGGCGCCCTCATTGTCGCTGTCGACGGACAGTCGGAGATAAACGCCGCCTTCCTTCCGGCACTGCGCCGCAACGCACCGCAACAGGCGCTCGCCGATCTTGCGGCCGCGAAACCGGTCCTCGACATAGAGATCTTGCACATAGACGCCAGGCCGTCCCATCCAGGTCGAAAAGATCGGGAAATAGAGGCACAGGCCAGCGAATTCGCCACCGACTTCGGCAATCAGGGTCGAGAAGGCCGGTTTTTCACCAAAGCCGTAGGTTCTGAGATCGTCCGCTGTCGAGATGATCTCCTCGGGCGCGCCGATGTGCGTGCCGAGTTTCAGGATCGCCGCGTGGATCGTTTCGACATCGTCGATCCGGCCGGGGCGGATGAGGACGTCATTGGATGTTGGTTTGATCACGGTCTTATCTCAGAACGCCACCCGGTCGCCACCCTTGAGCGCCAGCATGTCGCGCGCTTCCGTGGGCGTCGCAACCTCCAGCGACAGTCCATCGAGAATGCCACGGATGCGGCGCACCTGGTCGGCATTGGATTTCGCCAGCTGGCGGCCGTCATAGAGACTGTCCTCCAGCCCGACACGGACATTGCCGCCCATTGCCGCGGCGATCGAGATCAACGGCATCTGATTGCGGCCGGCGGCCAGCACCGAGAACTGGTAGCTGTCGCCGAACAATTTGTCGGCGATCCGCTTCATGTGGACGAGATTGTCCGGATCGGCGCCGATGCCGCCCAGAATGCCCAACACGAACTGGATGAACAGCGGTCCCGTCACCAGCCCCCGGTCGCGGAAATGCGCCAGCGAATAGAGGTGGCCTACATCGTAGCACTCGAATTCGAAGCGCGTGCCGCAGCCCTTGCCCAGCCGCTCGAGAACGCCCTCCATGTCGGCGAACGTGTTCTTGAAGATGGTGTCGCGCGTGGCTTCCAGCAGCTTCGGCTCCCACTCGTGCTGCCACTCCCTTGGCTTGTCGAGCATCGGAAACAGCGCGAAGTTCATCGAGCCCATGTTGAGCGAGCACATTTCGGGCTCGGCCCGCAGCGGCGCCGCCAGCCGCTGGTCCAACGTCATCAGCGAGGAGCCGCCAGTGGTGATGTTGATCACCGCGTCGGTAGCCTGCTTGATGCGCGGCAGGAACTGCATGAACACGTCCGGATCGGCGGTCGGCCGCCCATCCCTGGGGTCGCGGGCATGAAGGTGCAGGATGGAGGCGCCGGCCTCGGCGGCGGCGATCGCCTCAGTGGCGATCTGGTCCGGCGTCACCGGCAGATAGGGTGACATCGACGGTGTATGCACCGAGCCGGTAACGGCGCAGGTGATGATGACTTTACGTGGCGCCATTTTTTACCCCTGGCCTGCGACCGGCAGGTCGAGTTCGGTGGCCAGAACTTCCAGCGAGTCACCGATGATGGAGACGATCTCGCCGACCTGCTCCCTGGTGACGATCATCGGCGGCGCGACCATGAAATTGTCGCCGTCGACGCCGCCCTTGACCCTGCGGCCGTAGATGATCAGTCCGCGCTCATAGGCGAGGTCGAGCAGCCGCTGCGTGGCTTTCCTGTTCTGGTCGATGGGTCTCAGGGTCTCGGGATCGGCAACCATCTCGGCGCCCGTGAGCAGGCCCTTGCCGCGCACGTCGGCGATGAACGGAAACCGCTTCGCCAGTCCCTTCAGCCCGTCCATCAGCACGTCGCCCATGGCAGCCGCATTGGCGATCAGGTCGAGCCGATCCATTTCGCCGAGCACGGCAAGCCCGGCGGCGCAGGCCAGCGGGTTGCCGGCATAGGTGTGGCCGTGCTGGAATCCGCCCGAGGCGAGCAGCGGCTGCACCAGCCGCATCGGTGCGGCGAGCGCGCCAAGCGGCGCGTAGCCCGAGCCCAGCCCCTTCGACAGTGCGACGATGTCGGGTCTGCAGTTCCAGTGGTCGCCGCCGAGGAATTTTCCGGTGCGGCCGGCGCCGCACATCACTTCGTCGTGAATCAGCAGGATGCCGTAGCGGTCGCAGATCTCACGAATGCGCGGATAGTAGCTGTCCGGCGCCACCAGCGCCGCGGTGGCCGCACCGCCGATCGGTTCCATGATGAAGGCAACCACGCTGTCTGGACCCTCGGCCAGGATCTTCTCCTCCAGCATGTCGGCATAGCGGATGCCGCGCTGTTCCATCGAAAGATTGTCGCGGTCGCGCCATGCGGTCGGCGCCGGCACGGTCGGCATCACGCGCATCATCGGCGTGAAGGTCTCGGCCAACGCATCGTCGCCGGTAATGGAGAGCGAACCCAAGGTGCCGCCATGATAGGAGGGGAAGCGCGTGATCACTTTCCAGCGGCTTGCCTGGCCGGTAGCGACCGCCCATTGCCGCGCCAGCTTGATGCAGGACTCCGTCGCTTCCGAGCCACCCGAGACGAAGAAGATGCGGTCCATGCCTTCCGGCAGCTTGCTGGCCAGTTCCCGCGCCAACTCCTCCGCCGGCTCATTTTCGAAATGCAGCCGATAGGCGAAGGTGGCACGATCCATCTGCCGTTTCATCGCGTCGAGCACGTTGCGGTTGGAATGGCCGATATTGGCGACCATCGGGCCGCTCGAGCCGTCGATGAAGCGGCGGCCGTCCTGCGTCCACATATAGATGCCTTCGGCGCGATCGATCAGCGGCCGGCGCAGGCTGGACAGGTAGAACAGATGCGATGGTGGCCGGGCGTCAGTGTTGGCAGCGGCGGTCTGAGGAAGGGCTTTCGACATGTCAGGACTTTCTGAGGTAACGATCGAGGACATTCTGGGTGACGCGTTCGACCATCGGGTCTTGTCTTAGCAGGCCGGCCACCCATTCGCAGCTTCCGGCGTGGAACACCTCGCCCTTGCCGCGCGGGAAATTGACGATCATGCCATTGCCGCGTTTGACTTTTTCCAGGTTGGCGTCGCTCGCCTCGCCGAACAGCGTTTCGGCGGTGAAGCGGCCATCCTCGTCGGTGAGGAACTGGTCCTCGATCGGGATATCGGCGCTTTCCTCCACCTGGCTGGCCATGCCGACGGCAAGAACCTGCAGGCCATCCGGAGCACCGCTGGTGGCGGTGGGGTAGGGCAGGCCGCCGCGTATCTCGAAGTCGAGCCCGTCGACCTCATAGCCATAGACATGGCTGTCGGAGCCGAGCAGGTCGCCATAATAGATGCCGGTGCCGGCGAAGGCCCAATGCTCCGGCCTGTAGACCGGAAAGCCGCGCACGCCGCGCGGCGCACAGCCGCCCCAGCCGGTATAGACGCCGCGCGTCGCGTTGAGCCCGAAGGTCGCCGAACCAGGCCGGCCGATTTCCGGCGCCTCCCAGGAGTTGGTGGCGCGGGTGACGTCGCCGCCTTGGAGATAGGCCGGGTCCTCGGTACGGGCGCGGTATTTGAAGCAGACCTGCCGGTGGCCCTGCTCCTCCAGCCGCGTCTGCCACATGAAATTGCCGGCAAAGCGTGCCGCATGGCCGCCGCGTTCGACATAATGGTCGACGGCATCACGCATCTCCCATGTCCAGTATTCGTCGTGGCCGACGAAAACCGCACAGTCGTAGCCGTCGAGAATACCAGGCGAGAAATGCAGATCGTGCTGGCTGACGAGATCGACGGCATAGCCGGCCCGTTCGGCGAAGCGGAAGAAGTGGCTGTCGTAGCTGGCCCAGCCCGACGAGGCGTATTTCTTCGAATGACCGGTTGCGAGCGCCCACTCCATATGCGGATAGCGCGGTATCGTCTTGGGCGGCACGGCGACTTCCAGCGGCACGCGCGGTGCGTCTTTCGGCAGCACGACGAAGCCACGGCACCAGGGGCGTTGTGTCGACACGATGGGCGAATACTGGTTGCGATCCGGTCCGGTAATGCCCTGGTAGTGGTTGGAGCCGCCCCAGGTGTTGTAGGCAAGCCAGGTTCCTGTCGCCGCCACTTGCAGCACACGGCCGGGTTTCTTGCCGGGCAGGGGAGCAACGATGAAAACATGGTGGCATTGGATCGGCTTGCCGTCCCGGCCATCGGCGGTCAGCGTCACCCGGTAGGCGCCGGACGGCCAATCGCTCCCGACGGGAAATTCGAACGAAGCTTCCCAGCCGCAACCCTCGGCCGAGCAATGGTCGGGCGTGTCCTGCCAGCGTGCCGCGATGCCCGATTTCTCGAACACCCTGGTTTCGCTGCCGCCGTCGCGGGTGATCGTCATGCTGAATGCGGGTGCCGTTGAACTGACATGCAACGCCACCGTTTCGCCAGCGCGATAGGAAAAGCGGTCGCTGTAGCACCAGATCTCGCCGCGCTCGCCATCCATGCCCGGCCATTCATAATAGTGGCCGCGTACCGCGTGCCGGCGCTGTTCCGGCGTCAGTCCGAAATCGGGAAATTCCGTGATCAATCTGGTCATCATCGTACTCAGGCGGAAAGGTATTTCTTGAGGAAGGCGCGGGTGCGTTCTTTCTGCGGCGCGCGGAAGATATCGGCCGGCGGGCCTTCTTCCACCACCACGCCGCCATCCATGAACAGCACTCTGTCCGCCACTTCGCCGGCAAAGCGCATCTCATGCGTTACGATGAGCATGGTCATGTGTTCGGCGGCAAGCTGTTTCATCACCGCGTTGACTTCGTCGACGAGTTCGGGATCGAGCGCCGAGGTGGCTTCGTCGAACAGCATCACCTTGGGCTGCATCGCCAGCGCGCGGGCAATCGCCACACGCTGCTTCTGTCCGCCCGAAAGCCGCGAGGGATAGGCGTCGATCTTGTCGGCGAGCCCGACCTTGGACAAGAGAGCAAGCGCCAGCGCACGGGCTTCGGCTTTCGGCATGCCTTTCAGGATCACTGGCCCCATCGTGATGTTCTCGATCACGGTCAGATGCGGGAACAGGTTGAAGTGCTGAAATACCATGCCCATCTGCTGGCGCACCTTGTTGATGTGCCGTTCGAAAGCCTGGCCATGCAGCGGCTGGTTGACCTGCACGCCGTCGAGCCAGACTTCGCCGCCGTTGAGCGATTCCAGATGGTTGATGGAGCGCAGCAGCGTGCTCTTGCCGGAGCCGCTCGGCCCGATGATCGCCACGATCTGCCCACGCTCGACCGACAGGTCGATGCCTTTGAGGACTTCGACGGCGCCGAACGATTTGCGCGCGCCGCGAACCTCGACCATTGGCTGGCGCAAGCTCATCGGGAAACCTCCACGTTCCGTTCGAACCGACGCAGACCTGCTTCGAGCACGAGATTGAGAATATAGTAGAGCGCCGCCGCCGTGATGTAGAATTCGAACGGCCGGAACGTTTCGCTGATCGCCTGCTGGGCCGAATGAACCAGCTCGGCGATGCCGATGACCGAGACGATGGAGGATTCTTTCAGCAGCGCGATCAGGTTGCTTCCGATTGGCGGGGCCGTGTTGCGGATAGCCTGCGGTATCACGACGTAGCGCAGCGTCTGCCATTTGCCGAAGCCAATGCTGCGTGCGCCTTCCGTCTGGCCGACATCGACGGCGACGATGCCCGCGCGGATGACGTCTGCATTGTAGACGGCAAAATGCAGGCCAAGCCCGACGATGCCGGCTGCAAGGGCAGGAATGTCGATACCGATCTGCACCAGGCCGAAATAGATCAGGAAGAGCTGCAGCAGCAGCGGCGTGCCCATGAACACCCAGATGAAGACACGCACGGGATAGGCGACGATCAACGGCGCGTACAGCACTGTCACCGCGAACAGAATACCGAAGACGAAGCTGAGCGCTCCTGCCGAGACCGTGAGCAGCGCGGTCCACCAGGCGCCAGTCAACAAGAGGTCCCAGTAGGGCGCGACGACGGTGAAATCGAGACCTTGCATCGCGCTCTCCGATCAGACGATTGCGAAGCGCTTGTCGAGCAAATCGACGATGCGGGCGACGGCGTAGACCATGATCATGTAGAGCAGGGCGGCAACGCCGAAGATCTCGAACGGCTTATAGGTGGAACCGATAAAGCGCTGGGCCGTGTAGGTGAGTTCCACGACCGAAATTGTCGACACCAGTGCTGATCCCTTCAACAGAGCGACCGTATTGACGCCGAGCGGCCGTATCATCAGCCGCGCGGCCTGCGGCAGCACGACCTTGCGCAACGTCTGGAAACGGCTGAATCCGATTGTGCGCGCAGCTTCGATCTGGCCTCTGTCGACAGCGACCAGCGCGCCGCGGATCGATTCCGCCATATAGGCGCCGATGTTGAGGCCGAGGCCGATGACGCCTGCCGCGAACGGATCCAGATTGATGCCGATTTGCGGGCCGCCGAAATAGAGCACGAAGAGCTGGATCAGGCAGGGCGTACCGCGAAACAGGCTGACATAGAGTGTGCCGATGGCCCGCGGGATCGCGGACCTCGACATCTTGGCGGCCGCGGCCAGTGCAGCGGCCGCGAGGCCCAGGATCAGGGCCAGCACTGTGATCTCGATCGTCACCAACGCGGCTTCCACGAAGAACGGGAAGACGCGCTGCATCAAGGAGAAATCCATGGAATAGCCCGGCAAGAGGAGTGCTCCAGGCGGCTTTGGGGCCGCCGGGAGCCCATAGGGATCAGCGGATGTCGCTGCCGACCCATTGCGTGGATATCTTCTTGTAGGTGCCGTCGGCCATCATGTCGTCCAGCGCCTTCTGCATGGCGGCCTTCAGTTGCGGATTGTCCTTGCGGATGGCGATGCCGATGGCGACGCTGCCGCCTTCAATGTTCGGCGTGTCGAGCTTGCGGACCTTCTCGCCCGTCTCCTTGACGGCGACCATGACCGGAATGTTGTCGACGACGATGGCGTCGACGCGACCGGCCTTCAATTCGAGCAGAAGTTCCGGCAGGCCCTTGTAGGTGCGGATGTCCCAACCGCCCTGTTCGCGGGCCCATTTCTCATGCGTCTCGCCCAGCGTGACGCCAAGGGTCTTGCCCTTGAGATCGTCGAGGCTCTGCACCTTGGAATCCTCGTTCACGAAAACGGCGCGGCCAGCGTGATAGTACGGGCCGACGAAATCGACCACCTTCTCGCGCTCTGGCGTGATCGTCATCGAGCCGACGACGGTGTCGTACTTGTTGGCAAGCAACCCGGCGATGATGCCGTCCCACGCCGTGGTGATAATGGTGCCCTTGACGCCGATGCGCTCGGCGATGGCCTTGCCGATATCCGCGTCGAAGCCCACGACCTCATTCTGGTCGTTGACGAAGTTGAACGGCGGATACTGCCCGCTCATGGAAATCTTCAGCTCGCCCGCCGCCTTGATCTTCTCGAGGTCGTCGGCCCTGGCCGACACGGTTGTGAAGGTCGACGCAAGCAGCAGTGCCGCAACCGCGATGCCGGAAAATACTCTGTTCATCTGGTGTCCTTGTCCTCTGGATGGAGCGCGAAGTCTTGTTCTTGGGAGGCGCGGGGACGCTTTCCTGACTTCAATGATTGCCTTTGCGCATGCATTGCGCAAATAGATAATGGGAATAGAGAGCATAGATATCAGGAATGGCTTTGCCTCGCCCCGAACGGCTGGTCTGGGATCTGGACTGGAACCTTCTGCGGACATTCGTTGTCATCGCCGAGGTAAAGAGCATCACGCGCGCCGCCGAGCGGCTGAACCTCAAGCAGCCAAGCGTCAGCAATGCGCTACGGCGGCTGGAAGACCGGGTTGGCCGGCGGCTGGTCGAGCGCGATGCGACACGCTTCGAACTCACCGAGGTCGGGCGGCTTCTCTATGAGCAGAGCGTCGAGGTGTTCGGCACCATATCGCAGCTGCCGCTGCTGATGCGGGGCATCAGCGACGACGTCACCGGCCACGTCATGATCGCCACCGCCAGCCATGTCGTCTCGCCACTGTTCGACCAGGCGCTTTCGGAGTTTCACCGCAACTACCCGCGCGCCAGCATCACCATCTCGGTCGCGGCAAGCACCGAAGTGGCCAAGCAGGTGAGGGAGCGCCGCGCCTCCTTCGGCATCTGCCTGGTCAGCCAGCGCGATCCGGCGCTGGAATACGCGATGGTCTATCGCGAGTTCTTCGGCTTCTTCTGCGGTCCCCAGCACAGGCTCTACGGGCAGACCGGACTGACGCTGGCGGATCTGCGGGGCGAGCCCTCGGTATCGTTCCAGACCGACCATATTTCGGACGCGCTGCGGCCGGTCGCGCTGCTGCGCAGCGAGGCCCGGCTGAACGCCGATGTCGTCGGCGTCTCCTCCAGCCTGGAGGAGGTACGGCGCATGATCGTCGCCGGGCTCGGCATCGGTCCGCTGCCGTTGCATGTCGCGCGGCGCGACGTGGCCGACGGGACGCTATGGCGGCTGCCGCCCTACGACGCGCCACCAGCCATCGACATCTTCCTGCTGGTCAATCCCGACAAGGCGATGAATCGCGCCGAGAAGGCGCTGCTGTCAGGACTGCAAGCACTGATCGCCGAGACGCCGCTCGGCGACCGCATCTACAACGGCTGACCGGCCGAGGCTTCTGGCTGTTCAATCAGGAAGGCCGCCGCGCGGCTCCGCATCGGCTCGTCCAGCGCGACCGAGGCGCGCGCCGTAAGGTCGAAGCGCACGCAGGTCGTCCGGCTCGACGCATGGACAATGCCGTCGAGCGATCCCGACATCACCTGTTCGAAGGTGACGGACGTACGGCCGATCTTGACGACATGCGAACGGATGGTGATGAGCGAGCCGGCCTTCGTTTCGTGCCGGTAGTCGATCTCGGTGCGCACATCGGCCCATCCGGTCTGCGACGGCTGGTTGCCGTCCTGTCCGGCGATATGGCCGAGAAGCTGGAAGCTGGCATCGTCGAACATCGCCGCGTAATGGCGCACATTCATGTGCCCCATCACGTCGCACATCCAGGGATGAGCGACGCCGACAAAGGTGACGAGAGATTTGCTCATGGGGATTGCTCCGTGGCCCTGCAGGACCCTGCCGTCCGCGATTGCGCACACGCAATATCGAAATGCGCGACGACAGGCAAACCGGCTATTTGGGCCCGGTATTCGTTAGCCGCGCCCTTGGCCGGCTCCAGCAAACGGACTATCTCAGGGGGCGGTGTTTTCCGCCACGGGGACAAGCATGCTCAGAGTCCAGAAGGTCAAGGTCGACGATATATACGTGCCGACAGCGCGCAAGAAGACGCTGCACCCGGAGACGGTTCGGCATCTGGCCGAGGATATACTGGAGAATGGCATGAAGACGCCGATCCAGGTCCGCCATGACGGCAAGCGCCATATCCTCGTCGAAGGCCTGCATCGTCTGGAAGCGGCCAAGTGGCTCGGCGAGACCGAGATCGACGCTTACCTGGTGCAAGCCAAGCGCCACTGACGCTTCCGACCGCGAACAGCACGAGAAGATGGGTTTCCACGTGGGCTGGGGCCAGTGCACCGACCAGTTCGAAGAGCTCGCCAGAACGCTTTGATACAGGACTGCCCCGACGACGACCGCGCCCGGCTCAGGAAGCCTTGGCGCGGCGCGGTTGCCTGAGATGCTTGATGCCACTCATCTCGACGAAATTCGTCGCCGAGTCCCAGAGATAGTCGCCATAGAGGAACGGTTCGAAGGGCTGCGTGTCGCTCAGCGGCAACGGCGCGATCTCGGCGTCGACGCGCGGTTCGTAGAAGAACGGGATCGAGAACCGAGCCGTCTTCGGCGCAATCACCCGGTGCCGCGTCGCCCGGACACGCCCGCCGGTCCAGCGCTCCAGCAACTGTCCGAAATTGACCGCCAGCGTGCCGTCGGCCGGCGGCACGTCGATCCATTCGCCGGCCAGGTTCTTTGCCTGCAACCCCTCGACGCCGTCCTGCGCCAGCAACGTGACGAAGCCGGAATCGGCATGCTCGCGGCCGATGATGGTGCGCGTCTCGCCCTTGTGGACCACCGAAAATTCCGGCCCGCTGGTATCGACGCCCGCATTGGCGTCACGCAGGGGATAGCGGATCAGGCGCAGCGTCGAGATGCCGTTCTCGAAATAGCCATCGAAGATCGTTTCCGGCAGGCCGAGCCCGCGGGCGATCGAGCGCATCAGCGCGTTGCCGACCGCTTCCATCGCACGATAGTAATTGGCTGCCGCCGTGCGCCAGCCGGGCAGGGCCTCCTCGGCCGGCAAGGGCGTCGGCTCGAGGAGCGGATCGTCGGACGCCAGGATATCGCTGGCATGGGCAAGATCCGGCCCCATGTCGATGCCTTCCTTGTAGGAAACGGCTGTCGGCTGCAGCGGGAACCAGCCACGATAGACGTTCTTCTTCGTGTGGTCGAAATTCCAACGCAGCAATTTCTGCTTCTCTGTGTCGGGAAGCGCGAAGATGCGCAGCAATTGTGCTCGTTTGTCCGGCGTCAGCCAGTCATCGCCGGGAAAGTTCCGGACCGCCATGAAGCCGATGCCAGCGGCGGCAGCCATGATCCTGGCGTCGGTGTGGTCGCGGGCGGACGAGGGCGGCCCGAACAGGGCCGCGATGTCCAAGGTTTCGATGTCTGGCTTCATGGCTTCAGGTCCCCCGCATCACGATAATCGATGACGTTGTATCAAAGCTTTTCAATTGACCCAATCGGCCCCGCCGTTACCTTGCCGCTCTTCACTCCAGCAACGGATCCGGGCGATGGCAAGATATGAGGGCGGATGCCTGTGCAAGGCGGTGCGCTATCGCGCGGACGCCGACCCCATCAACGAACGCATCTGCCACTGCCGGCTGTGCCAGAAGGCGATCGGCGCCACTTTCAACGCCCGCGTGCTGTTTCGCATCGACGATGTGACGATCGAGGGGCCACTGGCGACGATAAACACGTCGCCGGACCTCAAGCGGGGCTTTTGTCCAAGCTGCGGGACGACGATGTTTTCCCGGCGCGATTCCGCCGGCATCATCGGCATCACCACCGGTTCGCTCGATGATCCCACGGCCTTCAAGCCGCAAATGCATATTTTCACGGCCTCGAAGCAGCCCTGGGTGATGCTCGATGACGGCCTGCCGCAATATGACGGCGCACCGCCGCCGAACTAGGTTGTTGCGTTCTCTCGCGAGGTGAGAAGGGAGCGCGCAAGTCTGACCAAAATTTATTCCAAAGAGACACGAGATAGCCGGCAAAGCGTCATTGGCGGGCCATCATTGTCTCCCTATCTAGGAGGTGCGGGCCCGGCATTCGAGGAGACGACGGATGAACGACAGCATCAGCACCCTGGACGAGCTTTTGAGCGATCCGATGGTCCTGCTTGTGATGGAGCGCGACCGTGTGCGCCCGGAACAGGTGCGCTTGCTGCTCGAACGGGTTCGCCGGCCTTCCGTCGATGAGCCTGTTGTGCCGCCGGCGCATGTGATCGCCAGGGCCTGCCAGAAACTCTGGCTGTGCCCGTAATCGCGTTGCGATTGTCCCCTATGAAAACACAGACCGGCCCGTTGGCGTTCGCTGTGGAATGACGCGTATTTCGGCGCGGCGGCGCCAAGCTTACAAATCCGTAAATTGATTCTCCGCCACATGAGGGTAAGGCTCCCGCGGGGCTGACCTGCACCGGTTGGTCCTGCGCAAGTCTCTCGCATGGAATTCGACATGGCCGGAATGTGTACTCAAGGCGTGGACACCGGCTTCGTCGGTTTGGGATTCGCCAAGGTGGCGATTCTCGGCGTGGTGCAAGGCATCACCGAATTGCTGCCGATTTCGTCGACCGCCCATATGCGAATCGTGCCGGCCGTGCTCGGTTGGCAGGATCCGGGTTCCGCATTCTCCGCCGCCATGCAGCTTGCGGCCCTTGCCGCGGTGGTCAGCTATTTCTGGAGCGATGTCAGGGACATCCTGTTTGGTTCGCTCAACGCTCTGACGCGACGCGATTTCGCCAACCAGCATTTCAGGCTGGCGCTGTGGATCGTGCTGGCAACCATCCCGATCGTCGTCGCCGGGGTGGCGCTGTCGGGCGTGCTCAACGCCTGCAATTCGCCGCTGCGCAGCCTGACGGTCATCGGCTGGGCCTGCATCGCGATGGCGATCCTGCTGGCGCTGGCCGAGATTTTCGCCCGTCACCGGCGCACCATCGGCGAAGCGTCGCTGACCGACGCGCTGCTCGTCGGCGTCGCCCAGATCGGTGCGCTGATTCCCGGCGTCTCGCGCTCGGGCTCGACCCTGACGGCAGCACTGGGGCTCGGCTTCAAGCGGGCCGAGGCGGCGCGTTTCTCGTTCCTGCTCGGGTTGCCCGCCATTGCACTGGCCGGTCTCAAGGAGCTTTGGGAACTGCACAAGGTCCATCTCGACTCTCACGGCTGGTCGGTGCTGGCGGTGGGGTTGGTCGTCGCCTCGGTTTCCGCCTTCTTCGCCATTTGGGGCCTGATGCGCGTGCTGGAGCGCTTTTCGGCCTGGCCGTTCGTCATCTATCGCGGCGTGCTCGGCGTCGTCCTGCTGTTGAGCGTCGCCATGGGGTGGCTCGTCTAGGGCTTCCACAGTATCGCTTGAAACGGGCTATACCCGTACCGGGCCCCGAAGTTCGATTCCGGTACGCGCATGGATCTCTTGACCCTCCTCCAATCGGTGCCGCTGCTGCTGGCGCTGGCCAAGGGCGCGCTGCCGTCGGTGGCGGCACTCGGCATGGGATTTGGCCAATGGGTCACCTCGCTGCCGCCATGCCGGGACTTGGCCTTCGAGGCGACCAGCTATCTTGTTTGCGAGGTCGACCCGAAACGCTATGCGATCGAACTGTTCTGGAAGGATCCGGCGGGCAAGCCCTTTCAGTCGCTGCACAATCTCCATGCCTCGCAACAGGCGGCCGGACGCACGATGCTGTTTGCCATCAATGCCGGCATGTATCACCCGAACCTCGATCCGGTTGGTCTCTATGTCGAGCATGGCCAGGAAGTCACATCCGCGAAGGTCGGTTCGGGAAGCGGCAATTTTTCCATGCAGCCGAACGGCATTTTCTACATGAGCGGCGGCAAGGCCGCGGTCCGTTCGACCAGGGATTTCCTGAGAGCACGGCCACCTGTCGACTACGCGACGCAATCCGGGCCGATGCTGGTGATCGATGGCCGGCTGCATCCGAAATTCCTTGCCGACAGCACTTCGCGCAAGACCCGCGACGGTGTCGGGGTGCGCAAGGATGGTGTCGCCGTCTTCGCGATTTCGAACGGCACGGTGACCTTCCACGCGTTCGCCCGCCTGTTTCGCGATGCACTCGGCTGCGACAACGCGCTGTTCCTCGACGGCACGATATCGAGCCTGCTTGCCCCGGCGATCGGCCGCAATGACGACTACTGGAACCTGGGGCCGATGATCGGTGTCTTCAGGAAGGGCTAGTGGCGAGCGTCGCGCCGGCCGCGGAGCTTGACTATGGCCACGGCGACGATGATCACCGTCACGGCCGCGATCGCCGCCATGCCGTACAGGCTGGTCGCACCGGGCTCCGCGAAACTGCCGGCGCCCTTGGCCACCAGCCATCCGGGCGACAGCACGACCGGCGCCCAGATGATCGCCGACCCGATGTTGGCGATCTGGAACAGGCGACGGTTCATGCCCATCATGCCCGCGACCAGCGGCACGGTGGCGCGCACCGGACCGAAGAAGCGCCCGGCGAAGATCGCGGCGAAGCCATAGCGCCGGAAGAACAGCCGTGCCCTGGCGATCTCGCGGCGGTAGCGGTTGAGCGGCCATTCATGGACGACACCGCGTCCCAGCCATCTGCCGAGAAAATAGGAGACGGTGTCGCCAAGCGCCGCCCCGATCATCGCGGCGAGCAGAACGGGCAGCGGCTCGACGATGCCCGCGCCAACCAGGCCGCCGACGATCACCAGCACAGCGGTGCCAGGCAAAAGGATGCCGATCAGGATCAGCGATTCACCGAAAGCCAGCAGACCGACGATGACACCGGCCCAGGCCTGGTGCGTCTCGATGAAGGAAACACATTGATCGATGAAGGATTGCACGCCAGCTCCGTGATAAAACGCTACTCAGAGGCCACTATCGAGCGGGCTCCTGCAGGGGATGGCGAGCAGGAGGGCAGGAGCAGTCGCTGCAATGCAATCATCGGATGCCTTTGCGGGGATTGTGCCAGCGGCAAGCGCGGGAGGTGCGTATCGTCTCAACAGGGACATCGTGGCGCTGTCAAGGCTGGCCTGGCCGTTGGTGCCGAAGGCCGGATTTCGCCGCCCGGCATGCACGGAAAAAACTTGATTCAAACTTTATTGGTAATTTCTCGTTCATAACTCGATCTGGTTTGTCCGTCGGCTGCCGTTTTGCCCTCGGTCTGTTGTGTTTTGAGTACAGGTCCAGATGCGGATACCGGGCGTCATCAGTTTCTTGATCGCATCGCTTTGCCTTGCCGGTTGCTCGTCGACGGCCGGCATCGATGCGCTGGATTTGCAGAAACCGTCGAGCGAGACCACCAGTTCCGTGGTGCGCCCGCCGGCACCGGTGACGGCAGTCCCGGCGGCGATGGCCAGCAGGGCGCCGAGGGCCGAAAGGGCGCCGGTAGACGACAATGCCCGGCCTTTCGGCCTGGCGGAGGAAGAGACGGTGGCGTTTCCGGCGCCTGAAGTGCCGGATGTCGGCGGGCTGCCGGTCGAGCCGGCCGCGCTGGTATCGAAGCCAAGGCTGTTGAGCCGCGCCGCCCCGCCGATGCTTGCCGGGCCGCTCACCCGCTACGGCTTTCGCGACGCCAAGCCGATCAATTTCGGCAAGGCTTCGCCCCGGCACCTTGCCGTTCATGGCGTCGACGTCTCGCGCTGGCAAGGCAACGTCAACTGGGAAAAGCTGCGCGCGCAAGGCGCCAACTTCGCCTACATCAAGGCGACCGATGGCGGCGACCATCTCGATCCGATGTTCATGAAAAACTGGCGCAACGCCGACGCCGCCGGCTTGAAGCGCGGCGCCTATCACTTCTTCTACTGGTGCCGCACGGCGGGCGAGCAGGCCGACTGGTTCATCCGCAACGTGCCGAAGATGGATGGTGCGCTGCCACCGGTGATCGACGTCGAGTGGAACGGCGAATCCAGCTGCAAGCGGCGGCCATCGCGCGAAAAGGTGCTGGAGAAGATGCAGGTGTTCATGGACAAGCTGGAGCGCCACTACGGCCAGCGGCCGATCATCTACACCTCGCCCGATTTCTATCGCGACAACCTCAGGGGCGAATTCCTCGATTACCCGTTCTGGCTGCGCGCGGTGGCGGCGCACCCGTCAAAGGTCTATCCCGGCCGCAAATGGCTGTTCTGGCAGTATTCCGGCTCGGGCCTCTCGCATGGCGTCACCGGCCGCATCGACCTCAACGTCTTCCAGGGCGATGAACGGCAGTGGCGGGCTTTCGCCGGAGGGCAAACGACCGTCGCCGACGCCGACTGAAACAGCGCAATCCGCTGATTGGCAGCGCCGCCAGCGCCACGGCCTGATCTTATCTTGGTTGCCGGCGGCGCGACTCTTCGATGGTGGCATAGGCCAGGACACCGGAAAAGGTCCCGAAATAGAGCAGGACCATGGTGGTAACCATCAGGCTGTAAGTCGACACGTTGTTCTCCCCTTCGATGATCATCGAGGAGACAGGACGAACGCTCGATGCGCGTTGACCTGGATCAACCGAAGATTGCGGCTTTGCGAATGGACAAGACATTGCCGCCGCCTTGATGTCTATGTGCGGGTTCCCGCACTCTGTGGCATTGGAGACGAGGTGGAGCTCAAGTTCCTGTTGGTCGGCTTTGCCTGCGCGGTCGCCGGCGGGCTGTCGATCGTCACCTTCCTGAAATGGCGAGAGGTGAAGGCGGTCAGCCGCTGGCTGCCGGTGCCGGGAAAGATCATCTCCTCGCGTGTCGAGGCGCGCGAGGTCCGAAGCTCGGGCACCGGCTCGGAGAGCAGCGATGCCACCGAGATCAGGAATTTTCCGGCGATCACCTACGAATACAAGGTGGGCGGCAGGACATTCCAGAGTTCGCACTACAGCGTGCAGGAAAACCTCGGCAATTTCGAAGTCGCCGAGACCCTGGCGCGGTTTCCGCGCGGCGCCAAGGTGACCGTCTTCTACAACCCGTCCAATCCGGCCAAGGCCGTGATCGAGCGCACCATGCCGGACGGCGCCTTCAGATTCATGGTCCAGCTTTCGGCGGGGCTGGTGATCGGCGCGCTGGTGCTGGTGCTCTCCGTCGGCGGCGTGCTGGAGGCAATCGGCCCGCATTTGCCAAAGCCGCAAAACCTCGGCGCGGCAGCGCTGCTGCTGTTCATGGGCCTGTTTGTGCTGCGCATGGCCTTCGTCCAGAAAGCGATGGCCGAGCAGGCGGCGAAATGGCCGGTCGCCGCCGGCCGCATCGATGCGTCAGGCCTGCAGGCAATCAAGACTCGTGACCGGTTCGAGTTCTCTCGGCCCTGGCGCACTGTTTTCAAGTCCCGCATCGTCTACAGCTATGGCGTCGCCGGCCAGCGCTACAGCGCCGATCGCGTCGCCTTCGGCGCCACGGTGACGGCTTCGCTGCCTGGCCTCGTCGGCGGCCAGGCGGCGCGCTATGTCGAGGGCGGCAAGGTCGACGTGCATTATGATCCCGCCAATCCCGCCTCGGCGGTGCTCGAATGCCGCGTGCGCGGGCTCTGGGTGCTGTGGGCCTGTTCCCTTGGCTTTCTCGGCGGCGCTGCGTTGCTGGTCGGACTGGTCTGAGGCTGGCTTCCTTCAGCAGCGGGCAAGAGGCCCGCTGTCGAAGCCAGGCCAGGTGAACCGCATCT
Organism: Mesorhizobium sp. Mes31; assembly: GCF_024519675.1. Lineage (NCBI taxonomy): Bacteria > Pseudomonadati > Pseudomonadota > Alphaproteobacteria > Hyphomicrobiales > Phyllobacteriaceae > Mesorhizobium > Mesorhizobium sp. Mes31. The sequence continues at coordinate 274,586 of NZ_JALJRL010000005.1, forward strand.
TGGCCCCGTGCCTGACCATATGGACGACGCGGGAAAACGGCTCCGCGAGCGACGGGTCCGCGCCGTAGCACTGGCTCGCATGCACCACCCAGCCGCTGGCGGATTTGTGAAATGTCGCGTGCTCGCAGCCGAATTCGGGAAGCGACAGGGCCGACTGATCCACGGTGAAGACAGTCTGGCGCTGCACATCCGCGGCCGCGCGGCAGTTCAGGCGTTCGCTGGACCATGTCCCGACATAGGGTGGCGCCGCCAGTGCCGTGCCGCCCGCAAGTGCGGACATTGCCATCGTCATTGCCAAACGCCGCATCACCAGTCTATCTCCTTCGATTGGTGCGCTCGACCATACAGGCTGTTGAAGTTGCGAGGCGGCAATTCCCATAAGGACTATACTATGCGCTTTGAACGCGCCAAGACCCTGCGATGAGCACTCGCATCGAAGACATGAGAAACCTCGGACCAGCCATGGCGCGGATGCTGGCGGAAATTGATATTTTCAGTGAAGAGGATTTGCGCAGTTTCGGTGCGATTGAAGCTTACCACCGATTGAGGTTCCGGTTCGGTCGGCATGTGACGATCCTCGCGCTCTATGCGATGGAGGCGGCAATTCGCGGTTGCGACTGGCGGGCGCTTGATGCTGAAACCAAGGAGCATCTGCGCGGGCAGGCGGGACAGAACAGGCGTTAGGTACCGACAAACTGCAGCTTGTCATATTGCGAGCAGCTCTTGTTCAGACCCAATCCTGATGATCCAACTGTGCGGGCCGGTACTCACCCAGGCTTTGGCTTTCACAACGCTTTCCCAGAGACGTTTGATGATCATTCGCAAACTGGCCTTCGTTTTCCTGGGGTTGCTCGATCCGATGCAGGCGGCGAGCGCCGGGGAATGTCTGCTGAGCCACGCCACCTACCGCGAGCCCCGCTCGGGCGCGGTGATGCAGTTTCGGCCGATCGACAACGAGCCGGCGGCGGCGACGACCGAGGTGTTTTCGCTGACCGTGCCGCATACCGACATCAGGCTGCCGGCCGACATCACCTGGACCAATGGCAAGAATTTGTTTCCGCTCGGCACCATCCGCCACCGCTGCACCGACGAGGATCGAGAAGCGGGGCTGCAGGACGGCAGCGGACTGTGCAGGATATGGGATGGGCAGGTCTATGCCTTGACCGGCGGCGGCGCCGAGCAGTTGAATTCCCGCGAAGCGACACCGGCGCCGAAAGGGTTGCTGCTGCCCGATTTCGGCGCGACTTTCACCGAAGGGGCCGATTTCGCCAAAGCCAATCCAGAGGGCTGGGCGTGGGATGCCTTCACCTTGACAGGATGCAGCGATGAATAGCGCCATGAGATCGATCGTCTGGATCAGCGCCCTGTTGGCGTACCTGACGATATCCGCCGTGGCACGTGCGGACGAGCCGGCGCCGTTGCGCCCGCCGGTCGACAAATGCGCCTGGGAAAGGCTCGCCGACAAGACGATCGGTCTTGCCGCCTGGGTGCAGCGCTGCGACTTCGGCTTCCGCCAGATCCATTTCGAGTTCGCCGGCAACGCGCTCGCCATTAAATACAGCGACGGCGGCGCGGCCGACCCTCTTGTCGAGCTGTTCGACATCGAGCCCGGCGAAACCGCCGAGGCTGCGTTGCAGCGCCTGTTCCTGGAAAAGACCGACAAGGCCGTCAGCGCGCGCTGCGTGCTGGCGCCCTACACCGAGGGAACCGTGCCCAGCGGCGTCAAACGCTACACTTTCAGCCCCGACGCCGCCTACGCGAAAGAGCTGAAGGCGCTTGCCGATCCCAACGAGGTTCCCGACCCGCCCTGCGGCGACTGGGGCGAAATGCCGGATGGCATCCAATATTTCGAGGTGCCGGCGGGCGAAGTGCACAAGGTGCTGTTCGTCCGCATCGGCCAGGATGAGCCATTGTTTGATGAGCAGACGTTGCGGGTGTTGCCGAAGGGGTGAGGGCCGAGATCAGAGTCTTCGGCAAAGCTTCGCTCAGCCACCCTCCCCCAGATCCAAGGGAGAAGGTGGAGATAATTAGCAGATTATCTAAGCCCTTTCTGACGGGCCGCTTCATCGGCAACTAGCCTTGCCCGAATCGACTGCCAGCGGTCAGCAATCTCTTGGCACGAGGCCGCCAGCAGTTTTCTGCGTTGGCTGAAGTTGCCAGGCGCAGCGAAAATCTTCTGAGCAAACACATCAACGACAAAACAAAATTCTGCACGTGGTTCTCCAGCACCTTTGAAGCATTCTTCCGCGTACCAGTGGAGAAGGGCCCCATGTAGCGACGAAGTTTCTGTCGTTAGTGGCAGCGTCTTGCAGAGGTAAGGCTTGATCAAGCCAAGGCCCAATTCCTTCTTTCCTATCTGTGCCAGCTTCACTGAGTTTGTCGGTCGGACGCTAACAGAGACACCGCCAAGAGAGAATTTTGGCTGACTATCTGAAATACCGATTAATTTCGCAGTAGCAGGCAGTTTAGCCAAGCTCATAGTTCGACAGAGTTCGATTGCATCGTGGGCCGTAAGAAGCCTCTGTTCGTCGTGCTAAGTGGCAGGTTGGCGAGACAACAAGACCCCGTCGAGCTGAGATAGTCGGCTGTCATCACGACCATGAGTTTCTATGAAATGCATCATCGCGCGCTCAATCTCGTTGTAGCGCGTGTCGAGGAGGAAGTTCTTGGGTCTGATGGTATCTTCGATGATCGCAGTCCGGCGGGTCGATCGAGCGAAGCAATATTCGATCAATTTATTGGCGCTAATTTGTGGTTCGGTTTTCATAGCGAGAGGGCCTTTCTTGAGCCGTTAAAGTCACACTAGCTACCGATGCCTTCTCGACTCCTAGATCAGAATCTCCATATAATAACCTTGCAACAGGAGATGGGATTCTGATCTCGTCGCCCCGCGTGGCTTCGGCCTATTCGCGGTACCAAAGGCCGACCCGGAAGGGGCGGCCTTTGGTGTTTTCAGGGGATGTCACATAAAGACATCCTTATGCGTCGTACCCTATTTGTTCCTTTTACTATTTCGGCCCGATCTTGCGACCGGGCCGATGATCTTGCGTTTTAGTGCCTCAGATTTTTCTCAGCTGCACCCGCTCGTCGCGCCGCAAGTATCGCACTTCTCGCAAGTCCCGTTGCGCACCATCGTAAAGTTCTGGCACTCGGAGCAGGAATTGCCGGTGTAGCCTTGCAGCAGCGACTTGGCGCGGCGGTCGGCGGCGAGTTTCTTCGCTTCGGCCGCTTCGTTGGCCGCGGCGTCGGTGAACAGCGCCGCCGTGGCGTCCGAGGCCTCGGAAGCAGCGCCCGCCGCTCCCTCGAAGGCGATCTCCTCGGCCAGTTCTTTTGCCCGCTCCTCATAGTCGCGCTTGTAGGCGACCGCCTCGTCGCTGGCCGGCTTCAGCGCCAGCACGTTGGAGCCCGAGAAGGCGGTGGGTGCCGAGCGGGCAGGGGCGCCGGAGGGCGCCGAACCGGCAAACCCCTTCGGCTCGTTGCCGCTGACGCGCGACACCAGCTTCACCGGCGAACCACGGGTCAGGCCCTTGGAGACGGCGTCGGTCTTGCCTTCGCTGATGTTGCGGCCAAGCGCGGTGTTGGAGAAGTCCGACTGGTCGACATGGGCGAGGTCGTTGCGGCCGAGATAGGAGATGGCAAGCTCGCGGAACACGTAGTCGAGGATCGACGTCGCGCTCTTGATGGCGTCGTTGCCCTGCACCATGCCGGCCGGCTCGAACTTGGTGAAGGTGAAGGCGTGCACATATTCGTCGAGCGGCACGCCATATTGCAGGCCGAGCGAGATGGCGATGGCGAAGTTGTTGAGAAGGCCACGCAGGGTCGCGCCTTCCTTGTTCATGTCGATGAAGATCTCGCCGAGGCGGCCGTCGTCATATTCGCCGGTGCGCAGGAAGATGGTGTTGCCACCGATCTTGGCCTTCTGGGTGTAGCCCTTGCGGCGGCCGGGCAGCTTTTCCTGCTCGCGCGACACGCGCTCGATGATGCGCTCGACGATCCGTTCGGTGATCTGCACCGCACGCTGCGCGGCGGGCGCGGCGATCAGCTGCTCGACGGCTTCGTCCTCGTCGTCCTCGCCATCGGCGAGCAACGAGGAATTCAGCGGCTGCGACAGCTTCGAGCCGTCGCGATAGAGCGCGTTGGCCTTCAGCGCCAGCTTCCACGACAGCATGTAGGCGCCCTTGGCGTCTTCCACCGTCGCATCGTTCGGCATGTTGATGGTCTTGGAGATGGCGCCGGAGATGAAGGGCTGCGCCGCAGCCATCATCTGGATGTGGCTGTTGATCGACAGCGAACGCTTGCCGATCTTGCCGCACGGGCTGGCGCAGTCGAACACGGCGAGGTGTTCGGCCTTGAGGAAGGGCGCGCCTTCCAGCGTCATGGCGCCGCAGACATGGATGTTCGCGGCCTCGATGTCCTTCTTGGCGAAGCCGAGCGCCGGCAGCATCTCGAACGAGAAGTCGTTGAGCTGCTCGTCGGTGAACCCGAATGTCTCCTTCACCCAGTCGGCGCCCAGCGTCCACTGGTTGAAGACGAACTTGATGTCGAAGGCCGACTTCAGCGCCGCGTTGAGCGCCGCGATCTTGTCGTCGGTGAAGCCCTTGGCCTTGAGCGAGCCGGGATTGACGCCGGGTGCCTGGTTGAGATTGCCGTGGCCGACCGCATAGGCCTCCATCTCGGCGATCTGGGCTTCCGAATAGCCGAGCGTGCGCAGCGCTTCCGGCACGGCGCGGTTGATGATCTTGAAGTAGCCGCCGCCGGCCAGCTTCTTGAACTTCACCAGCGCGAAGTCGGGCTCGATGCCGGTTGTGTCGCAATCCATGACCAGGCCGATCGTGCCGGTCGGCGCGATCACGGTCGCCTGCGCATTGCGGTAGCCATGTTCCTCGCCGAGCTCGATGGCGCGGTCCCAGGCGGCTTTCGCATGTTCTGCAAGCGCCTGCTGCTTGAGGTCGGAAGCGACCAGCGGCACCGGGTTGACGGCCAGCTTCTCGTAGCCGTCCTTGTCGCCATAGGCGGCACGGCGATGGTTGCGCATGACGCGCAGCATGTTCTGCGCGTTGCGGTCGTAATCGGCGAAGGCGCCGAGCTCGGAAGCCATCTCGGCGGAGGTGGCATAGGCGGTGCCGGTCATGATCGCGGTGAGTGCTGCGCAGATGGCGCGGCCCTCGTCGGAATCATAGGGAATGCCCGAGGTCATCAGCAGGCCGCCGATATTGGCATAGCCGAGGCCGAGCGTGCGGTATTCGTAGGAGAGCTTGGCGATCTCCTTCGACGGGAACTGCGCCATCATCACCGAGATCTCGAGCACGATGGTCCACAGCCGCACGGTGTGCTCGTAGGCTGATATGTCGATGGTGCCGTCCGCGTTGCGGTAGGGCAAGAGGTTGATCGAGGCGAGGTTGCAGGCGGTGTCGTCGAGGAACATGTATTCCGAGCACGGGTTGGACGCCCGGATCGCACCGGCGGAGGCGCAGGTGTGCCAGTCGTTCATCGTCGTGTTGAAATGCAGGCCCGGATCGGCCGACGCCCAGGCGGCATAGCCGATCTTTTCCCACAGATCGCGCGCCTTCAGCGTCCTCAGGACCTTGCCGTCCTTGCGGGCGGTGAGGTGCCAGTCGGCATCATCCTCGACAGCGCGCAGGAAATTGTCCTTCAGCGACACCGAATTGTTGGAGTTCTGGCCCGAAACCGTGAGGTAGGCGTCCGAATCCCAGTCGGTGTCGTAGGTCTTGAACGACATCGACGTGTAGCCCTGCTTGGCGAACTGGATGACGCGGTAGATGTAGTTCTCCGGCACCGCGTCCTTCTTGGCCAGCTTGATCTCGCGCTTCAGCGCGGTGTTGATCGACGGATCGAAGCAGTCGTCGCCATTGCCTTCGCAGTTGACGCAAGCCTTCATGATCGCTTCGAGATGCTTCTTGACGATCTTGGAGCCGGTCACCAGCGAGGCGACCTTCTGCTCTTCATTGACCTTCCAGTCGATGAATTCCTCGATATCGGGGTGGTCGGCGTCGACGATGACCATCTTGGCGGCGCGGCGCGTCGTGCCGCCCGACTTGATGGCGCCCGCGGCGCGGTCGCCGATCTTGAGGAAGCTCATCAGGCCGGACGAGCGGCCGCCGCCGGACAGCTTTTCGCCTTCGCCGCGCAGCAGCGAGAAGTTGGAGCCGGTGCCCGACCCGTATTTGAACAGGCGCGCTTCACGCACCCAAAGGTCCATGATGCCGCCCTCGTTGACGAGGTCGTCCTGCACGCCCTGGATGAAGCAGGCATGCGGCTGCGGGTGCTCGTAGGAGGATTTCGACTTGGTCAGCTTGCCGGTGAACGGGTCGACATAGAAGTGGCCCTGGCTCGGTCCGTCGATGCCATAGGCCCAGTGCAGGCCGGTGTTGAACCATTGCGGCGAGTTCGGCGCGACGCGCTGCGTGGCCAGCATGTAGGCGAGTTCGTCGCGGAAGGCGCGCGCGTCCTCCTCCGACGCCTTGAAGTAGCCGCCCTTCCAGCCCCAGTAGGTCCAGGTGCCGGCCAGCCGGTCGAAGACCTGGCGGGCGTCGATCTCGGAGCCATAGCGCTCGGCTTCCGGCAATTTGGCAAGTTCGGCCTCGTCGGCGACGGAGCGCCACAGGAAGGAGGGGACGTCGTTCTCCTCGACCTTCTTCAGCCGCGCGGGGACGCCGGCCTTGCGGAAATACTTCTGCGCCAGGATGTCGGCGGCGACCTGGGAGAACTGCGCCGGCACATCGATGTTGTCGAGGCGGAAAACCACCGAGCCATCCGGATTCTTGATCTCCGAAAGCGCCTTGCGGAATTCGATCTCCGCGTAAGCCGATTGCCCTTGCTTGGTGAAACGCCGCTCGATGCGCATTGGTCCGGTCCCTTTTGTCTATATATAGCGCTTTTCCCCGGGGATTTCTGCCCCCAATGCGAAACGCGCATGTCCGCCGTCTGCCGGCGTTCGAAAACGGCCGGCTCTCCATTTCGCAGCTTTCGTCCGCCCTGCTGGTCAAACTCCTTGCGGAGCGCCTGTCCAACTCGCCGACGAACCCCACGGGTCCCTCAAAACTGAATTTTTTCCGATTCCCTCGACCGAGGGAAATTCACACTATCTAGCGTCGAACCTAGCTGCAAACACTAAATATAGTATTAACAGACAATTTATTCCAGTCCGACAATTCTCCCTATCGTCCCCCAAGCCGCCACAGTTCCAACGCTTCCGCCGGCCTCGTAAACAGGCGGAAATGCGGGAAAAAACTCACATAATCCGGGAAAAAGACCGGGCTCAGAACTTTCCGGTCGCGCTCTCAACAGGAGCACATGGCCTATAAAAGGCGACTCGTTTTGCGCCGTCAAGGATTCGTTTGCGTAGCTTTTGTGACCCCAACATCTTGTGTGTCACATATGTGGATAACGGGGAAAGAATTGCGGTGCGGCGACGGCGATTTGCCGCCTGCGGTGCTGCATATGGGGCCGACGATCCAGCCGCGTGCTTGCCAGGCCCGACCGCTGCGTTCAGCCGTAATGCAGCCTGGGTTTTGGTTCGGTGCCGGTGAACCGCACCCCGATCCGGCCATTGCGGCGCCAGCGAACCTCGCAGCGATAGGCAATGCCGTCGACCGGCACATAGAGTAGAAAGCGATCCGGCACCCTGGCTTCGACCGCAATCTTCAGTTCGGCGCCGCCTTCATGCTGATTGCGCAGCGTGCAGCTGACTTCCGAATTCGAAATTCCGGTGATGATGGCGCCACCCTTGAGGACACGCTGGCGGTGCTCGCGCCGGGGCTCATCGGATTCGTCCGGAACTGGTTTTGCAGGGGTTGCCATCGTTGAATTAGCCAAAGCAGCCGAATCGTATTCTTGATTCGTTAGCAAAGCATTCACGTTGATGCGTAATTTGCCCGGCAATGCAGCGCGGCGCTATCGCCCGACGTCAGGTCAGGGGAAGCTGTGTGGGTCGGCGCAAAAATAGGCGATGATCTGGCAAAGGTCGGGTTCGTTGATCATGCGCACCGCTTCGCTGGAACTCACCCATTTGCGGATGCGGGAGCGCTTTTCCTTCCAGCGGTCGGCGACCTTGTCGACTTGCAGGGGAAACACAAGAACTTCGCACGGGACTTCCTCGCCGGAAGCCAACACCTTGGCATAGAAGTAGCGGCCGGCTTCGAGATGCGAGACACTCCCGCGCAGTCCGGCTTCCTCGCCGGCCTCGCGCGCCGCAGCCTCGCAGAGCGGCTCCCTGGCCTCCGGCCAGCCCTTGGGAAGCACCCAGCGCCCGGTATCGCGGCTGGTGATCAGCATGACCTCGACGCCGTTCCCCGTGTCGCGCCAGGGCAGGGCGGCAACCTGCAGGCGGCACGGCGCCGTGCCGAAGAGCCGTCGGACCCTTTCGGCCAGATGATTGTGCGTCGTTGGCCTCGTCAACATCGGAGAAGCTAGCCCCAGCCTCCAGAATCGTTTGCCGTCTCACGAATCTTACGGCCAATTGTCCGCAATAAAAGTAAAAACTTTCACTTATCTCGCCGATTACCGCCAATAGACGTCGATTTCGCAAAATATCCGGCCTGCCGGGACCATTTGCGAAAGCAAATGATGCCCGACGGCGGCAGCTGATCTGGAACAGGCAGGGGTTACGAATCAGCCAGCGTGGTCGTCGGCTATCGGCTTCTGATAGGTGAAGCCCATGTCCCAAGGAAAATAGATCCAGGTGTCTTGGCTGACTTCGGTGACGAAAGTATCGACCAGCGGCCGGCCTTTCGGCTTGGCGTAGACAGTGGCAAAATGCGCCCTCGGCATCATCGCGCGCACGATTGCCGCTGTCTTGCCGGTATCGGTCAGGTCGTCGATGATCAGCACGCCGGCGCCGTCGTCAACCAGCAATGCCGGCGTCACCTCCTTCAGTACCTGCAGCTGCCCCTGGCTGGTATAGTCGCGGTAGGAGGCGACACAGACCGTCTCGATGATGCGGATGCCAAGTTCGCGCGAGATGATCGCCGCGGGAACCAGGCCGCCGCGGGTGATGCAGACGATCGCTTTCCATTGCCCCTTGTTGGTGCCCGCAAGCCGCCAGGCGAGCGCACGGGCGTCGCGATGGAACTGGTCCCAGGAGACCGGAAAGGCTTTTTCGGGAAGGGACATTTCGCGCACTCCGCAGCGCGCGAACGCCGCGCGCAAGAAAACAGGGGAATGCGCGCGGAATTAACTGGAAAGCCTTGGCCTTGGCAAGGGCGGGCCTGAGCGATCGCTGTGGACTTAGCGCGACAGGAAGGCGGCTATCGGCGCCGTGCGCAGCACAGTGCGGGTTACCCCGCCGAACAGAAGCTGGCGCAGCCATGAGTGGCTGTAGGCGCCGAGCACCAGCAGATCGGCACCGGTCTCGGTGATCCGGGTCTGGATGATGTCGTCGACCGAACTGCCGCCCGATCGCTGCACCGAGACGCTGACATTGGCGCCGTGGCGCGACAGGGCGGAAGCGATCTCGGCGCCGGCGGCCTCCGGGCTCTCGTCCAGCGTCTCGGGTGGGTCAATGACCAATATGTCGGTTTTCTCTGCTTCGATGATGAAGGGCAGAGCGTCGAAAGCGGCGCGGGCCGCTTCCTTGCTGCCGTTCCAGGCGAGCAGCACGCGCTTGAAGGTGGTGATCAGCGGGCCCGCATGCGGCACCACCAGCACTGGCCTGCCGGCGTCGTAGACCAGCGTGTCGACATCCGCGCTCGGGTCACCGCCCGTCTCGCGCTGCGCGGCGATGATCAGATCGGCGGCGCGCACGGTCGAAATGCCGGTCAGCGCGCTGTCGCCCGAAAAACTCTCCAGGCTGCGCCACTCGAAGGAAAGGCCAGAATTCTCGATGTATCTGAGAAAAACGGCCTGCAGCTTCTCGGCCCGCTCGCGGTTCATGTCGGCCGAGACCTGCAGGAACTCGGTGTCCGGAAAGCCCGTGGCCGAAGTGTAGGGCACCGGAAGCGTCTCGGCATGGATGCCGATCAAATGGCTCTCGAACCGGCTGGCGAGCGGAATGGCGCAATCCAGCACGCGCTCCGCATCCTGTTCATTCTGCAGAATGGCGACGATGGTTTTGAATCGCATGGTAATCCCTCGGTTTACTGGCGATCGAACTCGCGCGTACGAAACGTTGCGGCGTCGTGCTTGGTTCCGGGCTGCACCAGATCAGCCGGGATTGCTGGCGAAGCCGGCCACCATTGCCTCGACATCGGCGCGCGCCGCGTCCAACGCGTCCTGGCTGCGGGCACGCACGACCAGTTCGGTCCAGAACTTGCCATCGCCATATTTCGGGTAGGAGCCGATGATCGTGTCCGGATGCGCTTTCTGGATGTCGCCCAGCGGCCCGCCGATGAGGCCTTCGCCGAACGGACAGTGCACGGTTGCCGACAGCATCTTGGTGCCGGCCTTCAGCGTCGGCACGACATTGTCGAGCATGGCCTGGAAAATCGACGGCACACCGGCCATGACATGGACGTTGCCGATGCGAAAACCGGGCGCGACGGATACCGGATTGACGATGAGATCGGAGCCGCGCGGCATCCGCGCCATGCGCTTGCGGGCCTCGGTGTATTCGATGCCGCGCGCGGCGTAGCTTGCCTCCAGCATCGCATAGGCCTTGGCATCGTATTCGCAAGGCACGCCGAAGGCCTTGGAAATCGAATCGGCGGTGATGTCGTCATGGGTCGGGCCGATGCCGCCGGTGGTGAACACATACGTGTAGCGTGCGCGCACGGCATTCACCGCCGCGACGATCTCGTCTTCCTCGTCCGGAACGATGCGCACCTCCTTCAGGTCGATGCCGATCGCGGTCATAATGTCGGCGAGATGGCCGATGTTCTTGTCCTTGGTGCGGCCGGACAGAATCTCGTCACCGATGACGAGCATGGCGGCGGTAACGATTTCGGGCATGGAAGGCTCCGGAGGGACGGGTCCAAGTCAGATAGCGCGCCATGGCGGCGGCCGCAATGCCACCCGAAACGGCCGGTCCTCGCCCCGCCCGTTTCGATACAAGGTTGCGGCACGACGGGATACGGCTAAGCTCACTCCGGTTCTGGTCCGGTGAACAATGCTGTTTTCTATTCTGTCGTGGCTGCTGGCCGTGTTCTTCCTGCTGGCGGTCCTCGGGATCGCCAGTCTGGTGCTGGCGACGCAGTGGATCGCGGCGAAGGCCGAAAGGCTGGTGCCGCCGGTCGGAAAATTCATCGAGATAGACGGCAACCGTGTCCACTATGTCGATGTGGGCGAGGGGCGGCCGATCGTCTTCCTGCACGGGCTCGGCGCCCAACTTCATCATTTCAGGTCCACCCTGTTCGGGCGGCTCGATCCGGGCTACCGGTTGATCGCGCTCGATCGCCCGGGGTCGGGCTATTCGGTGCGGGCGAGCGGCGCCACGGGCCGGCTGCCGGAACAGGCCGAGATCGTGCGGCGCTTCATCGAAACGATGCGGCTGGAAAAGCCGCTGGTGGTCGGTCATTCGCTAGGCGGCGCCATCGCGCTGACCCTGGCCGTGGAACACCCCGAGGCGATTTCCGGCATCGCCCTGCTGGCGCCATTGACCCATCTGGAAGATGGCGCACGCGAAAAGTTCGGCCCGCTGTATATTCCCTCACGCCTGCTGCGCCGGGTCATGGCCCATACGATGGCGATCCCGACAGGCCTCAGATATGCGCGGCCGACAATGGAATTCATCTTCGCGCCGCAAGTCCCGCCCGCCGACTACATGGTCGCGGCAGGCGGGTGGCTAGGGCTCAGGCCAGCCCATTTCTATGCCACGTCCTCCGATGTGGTGGCGATCGAACGTGATCTCGGCCGCATCGAGGGCCGCTATGGGGAGATCGCCATGCCGGCCGGCATTCTCTTCGGGGCCGCCGATCGCGTCATCGACATCAGCATCCATGGCGAGCCGATGCAGGACAAGATCGAAGGGCTCGATTTCGAAGCTGTCGACGGTCTCGGCCACATGCCACAATTCGTCGAGCCGGAACGGGTCATTGCCTTCATCGAGCGCATTGCAGCCCGCGCGTTTTCCGCTCGGACATCACCACGGCCTCACGACAATTTCACTGAACCATTCGGCTGATTGCCGGGTTTACCCCGTGTCGCACCCAAGGCGACAAAGATACGGAGTAATTCAATGTACACGAAACTTCTCGCAGCATCCGTTCTGACGATCGGTCTCGCCACATCGGCGATGGCGCAGTCGTCGGACAACACTTATTCCAACTCCCACAACCGGCTCTTCGGCAACGAGGATTCGGCGACTGTCGACACCACCACCACCGGCAGCATCAACGGCGATAGCTCCGGATTGAACAGCCTGGGCAATCCCGGGGCCGTCTGGCCTTGTGCCTCAAATACGGCCGGCCCCGACGCCAATGCCGGACTGAACGTCAACGATCAGTATTGCGGGAAGTAGTCAAAAGCACGATCCCGAAAAGTGCGGACCGGTTTTCGGGAAAGACCATGCTAAAATAAACGGAAAAAGCTCGCACGGATAAAGCCCGCAGGGTGGCTGCTGGCCGCGGAACGTCTTCTCTCCGGACGTCCGCGGTCGGCGCCCTGCCTGTCCGTCGCCGAAACTGGTCGCCGATCCAAATTCAGTCGGAGATTTCTGTCTGCGGCCGGTCCCGGCCGTCGGCCAGTTCGTCGTGCCATTTTCCGTCGGCATCCTCGTACTGGATGCCGTCAGTGGCCCCGGCGACCTGCTGCTCGGCCGAAGCGATCTCGGCGGCGCGCAATGCGTCGTGGTGGGTGGGGAACGTCTCCGAGAAGGTCTCTCCGACCTTGTAGGCCCAGCCGCCGTCGTGCTCGACGATCTTGTAAGTCAGCTTCGCCATAAAAACCTCCGGTTGAAAGTCCGCCTGCTCAATGCAGCCGGTCGTCGGGCAGTCTGTCGTCGGGCACCAGCACTTCGGATTCCTTGGCGGCTTCAATCAGCGCCCGGCGCGCATCCGCTGTCGAACGATAACCTTCCAGCACTTTGAGGCAAGTGTCGAGGGCATCACGATGTCGCTGGCCGCGATTGAGCGGCCACACCGTCATCAGGCACTCCGCCGCCTCCTGGGTGCTGCGGATATGGCGATATTTGCCGACATGGCCAAGTTCGACCACGACTGGCGTTTCGAAAGGTTTTTTGTCCATCATGGCCGCAACGCAAAGCAGCCAATTTGGTTGCAACCATGTCCTTCAGCCTGCGCCCAAACGTCTCAGTAGCCGCAATCGTTGCGCAGCCAGCGTGCGTTCGCCCAGCCGGTCGTGCCGCCGATCTCGACCTTGTACCAGTTGCCGCGCCTGTCGAAGATCTCGGTATGATCGCCATTGAACAGCTGTCCGATCATCCGCGACGACGAATTCGGCCGTGCCCGCACGGCGAGAAAACCGCTTCCCGTGGCCAGATTGTAGCGACCGGAAAGGCCGTGCACCGTGCCTTCGCAATATTGCGCGCCGGCCGGCGTCGACGCGCCAATCCAAAGCCCGGCCGCAGCCGTCAGCGCTGCAACAGGCAAGAATGTCCTGAACGACATGATTTCCTCCCAAGCCTGGCCGCGCCTGCCGCAGCCTCACCCAACGTAACAGTTCGCGGACAAAATTGAAGCCGTGCAATCTGGCCAGAACCACGCGCAGGGCCGCGCCGGTATCGGGAGAATGGGCCGGTCAGCCGGCCGCCTTCATCCAATGCTGCATCGTGGTCACCGAACGGGCAAGCTGCGGCGCCGGGTGGATTGTCTCGCTGAACGTGGCGGCCGCGCGCCATCCCCAGCGCGGGTCGGCCAGGAAGGCACGCGCCAGCGCCACCATGTCGGCGCGGCCCTCGGCGATAATTGCCTCGGCCTGCTTAGGGTCATCGATCAGGCCCACCGCGCGGGTCGGAATGGCCGCACCCTTGCGCACGGCTTCCGCCAGATGCACCTGGTAACCGGGGCCGGTGGGCAATTTCTGCAACGGCGAATTGCCGCCGCTCGAGCAGCAGAGATAGGCGACGCCGACGGCCTTCAACGCCTTTGCCACCTCGATCGCGTCTTCGACGTCGAAGCCGCCGTCGACCCAATCCTTCACCGACAGTCGCGCGCCGAGCATCAGGTTTGGAACCGCTTTCTTCACTGCCTTGGCGATCTCGACGACCAGACGCATGCGGTTCTCCAGCGAGCCGCCCCAGCGGTCGGTACGCTGGTTGGACAATGGCGAGAGGAACTGGAAGATCAGGTAGCCATGCGCGGCGTGCAGCTCGATGAAGTCGAAGCCGGCGCGCTCGGCTCGCCTTGCCGCCTCGGCGAACCGTTCGATGAGCTGCAGGATTTCCTCGTCCTCCAGCGCTCGCGGCACATTCCAGCCGGTGTCGTAGGCAATGGCCGAAGCCGAGACGGTCTGCCAGGGATCCTCGTTTGGCTGCAGCGGCCCGCCGCCCTCCCACGGCTTGCGGTTCGATGCCTTGCGGCCCGCATGGGCAAGCTGGGTGCCGAACCTGGTGCCGGGGGCAGCCACGCGCCTGGCCGCATCCAGCGCCCGGCGGGCGCCCGCCTCGTTGTCTTCGGAGTAAAGGCCGAGGCAGCCATGGGTGATACGCCCGCGCCGCTCGACATCGGTCATCTCGACGGTGACCATGCCGGCGCCCGACATGGCAAGGTTCATCCAGTGGTAGAGGTGCCAGTCGCTGGCCGAGCCGTCTTCGGCGGAATACTGGCACATCGGCGCGACAGCGATGCGATTGGGGAAGCTGAGGCCGTCAAGGGTGATCGGCTGGAAGAGCGATGCTGTCATGAAATGAGGCTCCGGGAGGGGTAAGCCGTTATCTAGGCAATGGATCGAAGGCGCGCCAGACACGAGACGGTGAGACGGCCTTTTTGGACCGATTGCCCACATTGCGCAAATGCCGGTTCGCGGCTACGCCTCGACCAACAGCAGGGAGACCATGATGGAAGATCGCATTCGCATCCGTTCGGAGGAGGTTCTCTCCGACGACTGGGCCGTCCTGAAGAAAACCGTCCTCGACTATCGCCGGCGGGACGGACGGTGGGAGACGCAGATTCGCCAGACCTATGATCGTGGCGACGGCGCGGTGATCCTGCCTTACGATCCGGCGCGCTCGACCGTGCTTCTGGTGCGCCAGTTCCGTTATCCCGCCTATGTCACGGGCCATCGCGAGCCGCTGATCGAGGCCTGTGCCGGTCTGTTGGACGAAAACGATCCGGAAACCTGCATCCGCAAGGAAGCCGAGGAAGAGCTGGGCTACCGGCTGAACAACGTCGAGCGGCTGTTTTCGCCTTACATGAGCCCGGGCAGCGTCACCGAACGGCTGTGGTTCTTCGTCGCCCGCTATTCACCGGCCGACCGCATCTCGGCCGGCGGCGGTGCGCCGGAAGAGGGCGAAGACATCGAAGTTCTGGAAATGCCGCTCGACGAGGCGCTGGCCGGCATTGCCGATGGCCGCATCATCGATGCCAAGACCATCATCCTGATCCAGCATCTGAAGCTGAACCCGATCCCTGCTTGAATCCCCGGTTTGTTCCACGCTCCCGGCTTTCGGCCCGTCGCCGACGATTTGACTCAGAGCAAAGCAGCATCGGGTCGCCGGCGGTAGACATCCGATTCAACCGTAGGGACTTGGACATGATCTTTCATGCAACGACCAGAAGCGCCGCGCTCGACACGGTCGTCTCCATTCCAGCCATGGGAGCCGCTGCAGTGGAGAGGACTTCTGCCGCAAACTTGAACGAAAGCCCGATCCTGGCCGGCTTCCGGCGTTGGGAAGCGCTCAGGGATTCGATCTCTTTTGGCATTTCCGACAACGATCTGAAGCGTGTCCACAGGGGCATGGCCGAGATCGTGGAAACTATGTTCGCAACCCCGGCCACAACCACCCATGAGTTCGCGGCGCAGTTCATGGTCGTTTGCAGCGGCGACGAGATCGAATACCGGCGGGCTGCCCGCGAACTCCATGCTCACGCACAAACCCTGGTCGGTATGGCGTCACTGTGAGCGGGACACCGCTGGTTGAACGGCCATAGTGTCCGATGTCTTCGTGACCGGCGTTGCGCCCCTCCAACTCACGGGCGCGCGGCGATCCCGGACCCACCCTGTCCGTATCGCAATGCTCGACATGTGATGGTGGCGCCGAAAACGCCGTCGCTTCCAGGCTGCCTGGAAGTCGGACCGACAAGTTGCAAATAGCAGCGGTGGTGCGGACGACGGGAATCGAACCCGTACGATCAGAGATCGAGGGATTTTAAGTCCCTTGCGTCTACCAATTCCGCCACGTCCGCAGGCCAGCCCTTTTCAGACGCCAGACACAGGCCGTCAAGTCGTGATCTTGGCCACGCCTGAACGGGCAAACCAGACCGGGTGGCGTGGTGATGCTGGCGTGATCACGGAATTACGCGCGCTGGCAGGCGCCGCTAGCATATCGCTCGGCGGATCGGATCCGCCAAGGCCGGCGCTTCTCAGGCCCAACCCAATCCCCCGCCCACTGGGGGCGTCGGCCGCTCCCTTCCGCTGAGATAGCTCCTCGAGCTACGGCCGTGGCCGGTGGCGTCACGCTACCGGCGAGGTTCAGAACTTGTAGCTCAGGTTGATGCCGACCGTGTTCAGCTTCACATTCTGATCGCGATCGACGAAGGGATCCGGCGTGTCGTAGTGCTCGGAGCCGAAATCGTAGTAGCGATATTGTGCGCCGACGACGAACTTGTCAGTGAGCGCGTAGTCGATGCCTGCACCCACGGTCCAGCCGACATTCGTGCGTGTGCTGGAAAACGCCGAACCCACGGCTTGCGAGGTTTCGATACCGCCAAAGGCGATGCCGCCAATGCCATAGACCAGCAGGCGATCCATCGCGTATCCGGCCTTGGCGTTGACCGATCCGAACCATTTGATGTCGGTGCCGAACGTGTTTCCCGGGCCTGCTTCGGCCGTGCCGTTGATCGAGGAATAGTTGAGGTCTGCCTCGGCCCCGAGCACCGCCTGGTCGAACTGCCAAAGGCCGGCGACATGACCGCCGACGAAACCGCCGTCGATGTCGGGCGAGACGGAAAATGGCCCGCCATCTGTCCCTGATATATCGGATTGGCCCCAGCCATAGCCGGCCTGCAGACCGGCGTAGTAGCCCGTCCAGTCGAAGCCGGGCGCGGTCATCGGCACATCGACTGCCGGGTCGGCCGCGAAAGCCGGTACGGCCAGAGCGGCAAGAAAACCGGCACTTGCAACCATCAGGCGACGCATCGAACTCCCCGAAAGAAGGTTCAGAAAGGTCCTTCCACTGAAAGTAACGCGATTTGCGCCAAAACGGAATCTTATTTCTGACTCTGGTAAATATCGCTCGCTGCTCCGGCATCGAAGGCGCGGACAGGCGGCATTGTCGCGGCTGGTCGAACCCATACGCGGTGGCGAGGTCATGATCAGCGGTACCTTCGCCAAGGGCGAACTGAGGCGCCTCGCGGAGCGGATTTCGAGCGGAAAGGCGAAAGTCACGGTCGACGTCAAGGCTGGATAGCCTTCGTGAAGGCTGATTAGCCTTGGTGAAGGCCGGGTGAGTTTCGCGAAGATGGAGCAGGCCTCGAGCGATCCACTGTTTGGCGCTGGTCAAAACCACGCTGGCTTGGCACAGTCGGGCAAACAGGAGTCCTTCATGGCAAAGAAGCCGTCGGCGCATGCGACGAAACCCAAACCGTGGACCGAGATGGCGACGCATCTGGTCGACGTCGCCATGGGCCGGAAACCCGCCGATTTGGTCATCCGCAACGGGCGCTGGGTGAACGTTCATTCGGGCGAGATCATCGCAGGCACCGACATCGCCATTGCCGGCGGCCGCTTCGCCTATTGCGGGCCGAACGCCAGCCACGCCATCGGCCAGGGCACCAAGGTGGTCGACGCCGGCGGCCGCTATCTGGTGCCCGGCCTTTGCGACGCGCACATGCATGTCGAGAGCGGCATGGTGACGGTGACCGAGTTCTGCCGTGCCGTCATCCCGCACGGCACCACCTCGATGTTCATCGATCCGCACGAGATTGCCAATGTGCTGGGCCTGCCTGGTGTACGGCTGATGCATGACGAGGCCGTCGCCATGCCCATCAACGTGCATGTGCAGATGCCGTCCTGCGTGCCCTCGGCACCGGGGCTGGAACATGCCGGCGCCGAGCTGACGGTCGCCGATGTCGCGGAAGCGATGACCTGGGAGAACATCATCGGCCTCGGCGAAGTGATGAATTTCCCCGGCGTCGTCGCCAACGATCCGGTGATGTCGGGCGAGATCGCCGCCACGGTGAAAGCGGGCAAGACGGTTGGCGGTCACTATGCCTCGCGTGATCTCGGTCTGCCGTTCCATGGCTATGTCGCAGGTGGCCCGGAGGACGACCACGAGGGCACACGCGCCGAGGACGCCATCGCTCGTGTACGCCAGGGCATGAAGGCGATGCTGCGCCTGGGTTCGGCGTGGTACGACGTCGCCTCGCAGATCAAGGCGGTCACGGAAGGCGGCATCGATCCGCGCAACTTCATCCTGTGCACCGACGACAGCCATTCCGGCACGCTGGTCCACGAGGGCCATATGGACCGGGTGGTGCGCCACGCCATCCAGCAGGGGTTGAAGCCGGTGACGGCGATCCAGATGGCAACGCTCAACACCGCCCAGCATTTCAAACTGGAGCGCGAGATCGGCTCGATCGCGCCGGGGCGGCTTGCGGACCTGCTGATCGTCTCGGATCTGGCCGCGATGGGCATCGATGAGGTCTATGCGCGTGGCGTCAGGCTGGCCAAGGGCGGCAAGCTCGAAATCGACATTCCGGCCTATGACTATCCCCGGACGGCGAAGAACACCGTCAAGCTCGGCAAAAGGCTGAAGGCCGGCGACTTCGATATCGTTGCCCCCAAGGGCGCCAACGAAGTTCGGGTGCGCGTCATCGGCGTTATCGAGAACCAGGCGCCGACGCGCGCGCTCGAGGCCGACCTTCCCGTCGAGGACGGGCTGGTCGCCATGGATCGCCGCAACGACGTCTGCCAGATCGCGCTGGTCGAACGCCACAGAGGCACGGGCGGCGTCACCAACGCCTTCGTCTCCGGTTTCGGCTACATGGGCGACTGTGCCATGGCCTCCAGCGTCGCGCATGACAGCCACCACATCATCGTCGTCGGCACCAACAAGCAGGACATGGCGCTTGCCGTCAACCGGCTGGGCGAGGTCGGCGGCGGCGTCGTGCTGTTCTCCAAGGGAAAGGAGCTGGCGCTGGTCGAGATGCCGATCGCCGGGCTGATGTCCGACGAGCGCGCTGAAATCGTGGCGGCCAAGGCCGAGAAACTGACCGAGGCGATGCGCAAGATGGGCTGTTCATTGAACAACGCCTACATGCAGCACTCGCTGCTGGCGCTGGTCGTCATTCCGGAGCTGAGGATTTCCGATGTCGGCCTGATCGACGTGACGACCTTCCAGAAGATCGATCTGTTCGTCTGAGATCAGCCGTCCGCTCTTGGTTGCTTACCCACCGGTGGCGATGGTCAGCACCTTGAATGGCGTGGTGATGACGATTTCGGCGACCGAGCCGACGGCCTTGCCGAGGCCCTGGCCAAGATTGTCGAGCTGCGCGGGCGATGTGTCGTCCGACGCCAGGCCGGCCGGCGTGCGCAGCCGGTCACCGAGCAATTGCACCAGGATCGGATTGTCGGCGAATTTGGCATGGTTCAGGCGATCACCGCCCTTGGCTTGGGAAAGGTCGACGACCGACACGCCATAGCTGGCGAGATCAGCGGCATTGCCATAGTCACCGACACGCGGCTTGTCGCCCGAGATCAGGGAAGAGAGCTTGAGGGCCCGATCATCCGCGGAAAGCAGGATAGCGAACGGCTTGTCGGGTTTGCCGTAGCGGATCATCTGCTTCTTGAAGACGTCGACATCGATGTCGGGCGAAGCCAGGATAACATAGCCGAGCTTGCCGCCGAGATCGCGGTCCCCGGTGATGGCGAGCTGGCGCAGCGCCTCCATCGTCACCCAGGTTCCCATCGAATGAGCGATGATGTCGATGCTCTTGACCTGGGTCTTTGCCAGCATTCTGAGCGTCGCTTCAAGGTCGTCGCGCGCGGCGTTGGCGCTTTCCTTGTCGTAGATATAGCCGGTCGTCTTGCCGCTGGACGCCCATGAGAACAGCACCGGTGTGCCGGGAAACTTGGTGTCGTGCGCGATCTGTGTCAGCCGATAGATGCCATCATCGAAACCATTGTTGAAGCCGTGCACGAAAACCAGCGCACGGCCGCCGCGCATGGCGATGTCGGCGCCGACCGCCTTGGCGAATTGCGGCGCGCCGTCATAGAAGGTGACGTCCTTCGCCGTGAAATCCTTGGCCGGATTGCTGTTGGCGGATCCCTTGGCCCGCTCGATCGCTCCCACCTGGTGGGTTTTGGGAACAGTCACGTCGACGCGGGCGTAGCTGGTGGTCGGTGAGCGATCGCCGTCGAAAACCTGTCGCGGGTCCTTCGTTGCCTTCCGGCGTGTCGTGGCGACGAAAATCTCATGCGTGGCCGCGACGTCGGAAGCAGGGGCGGCGACCGTCGTCCTGCTGAGCAGGTCATGCGTGTTCCGGCCGGCGCAGCCGGTGACAGCGAGCGCGAACGCGACGATGACTAAGCTTTTCAAACGCACGGTCACACGCCGGCTCCCGCAAAGGGGGACGTCAAACGCATGACGTCGCTGGCTATTCCGATAAAGCCATAGGCCGGCGCGGTCCAGTTCAAAGTGCGCCGAGGTTTGCGCAAGGGTGAACAGGCGGGGCGAACGCCTCGCGAGTGCATCTATTGTCCGAGCAGGCCGATGCGATCGGTCACTTCACGGTCGCTGGCAAAGCCGTCGTCCTCGCGCAACCGCTGGCCGATCATCTTCACCAGTGCCGGATTGTCGGCGAATTTCGTGTGGTTGAAGCTATCCGTTCCCTTGACCTTGGAGAGGTCGACGACCGTCACGCCGTAGGAGGCAAGATCTGCGGCGTCCTTGTAGTCGCCGACACGCGGCCGCGAACCGGCGATCAGGCCGGAAAGCCTCAGCGCACGATCGTCGTCCGACAGCAACAGGATGAACGGCTTGTCGGGCTTGCCGTAGCGGCGCATCTGGCTCTTGAACACGTCGACGTCGATGTCGGGCGAGGCGAGCACCACGTCGCCGAGCTTGCCACCCAAATCACGGTCGCCGCTGATGGCCATCTGGCGCAGCGTCTCCATGGTCACCCAGGTTCCCATCGAATGCGCGACGATGTCGATGCGCCGCGCGCCGGACTGCTGCAGCATCCTCAACGTCACTTCCAGCTGGTCGCGGGCGGCACTCGCACTTTCCTTGTCGTAGACATAGTCGGTGGTCTTGGCGCCCGATGCCCAGGAAAACAGCACCGGTGTACCCGGATAGCCGGAATCATGGACGATCTGTGTCAGACGATAGACCGCGTCGTCGAAGCCGGTGTTGTAGCCGTGCACGAAGACCATGACGCGGCCGCCGCGTGCCGCGATATCGGCGTTGAGCGCGCTGGAGAATTTCGGCTGTGCGTCGTAGCCGACGACCTCGGAAGCCATGAAATATTTGGCCGGATCATCCGACTTGCCGCGCGAGCGCCGCTCGATCTGGCCAGTCTGATGGATTCCGGGCACGGTGACGTTGACGCGGGCATAGTTCAGCGTGGCCGAGCGCTCGCCGTCGAAAACCTTGTTCGGGTCGTCGGACTTCTTGCGCGTCGTGGCGATGAAGATGCTGTGATTGCCGGCAATCTCCGTCACCGGCGTCGCGACGATGGCGCTGCCAAGCAATTCCTGTGTTTGTTGGCCGGCGCAGCCGGCAACGAGCAGGGCAAGGGCAACCGCAAAAATCTTCTTCAAAGGCACGTCTGAAATTCCACTCCGGCCAAAAGGCCTGTCTACCCCCGCGACACCTCCCGGACAGTTTAAGTGCGGCGGAAGTAAGTCATCTCCGGTCGAAATGTGATCAGCGCCTTGCGACGGCCATCGCACTGTTGCGTGAAAGCCAGAACGGCGGGAGAAATGCCGGAATGCGGGCCTCGTGGGGGGCGCTCGACCAACGGCATCACCGTCGGCTCACCGAATTCCGGCAGCGACATGGTTTTGAGGGCGACCGATGCAACAGGCATGAACAAACACCTCCAAGTGCTTGCAAGGATTCTGTGAATGCCCGATTCAGAGGGGCAAGAATGGCCGGGCAATGGCGTCGAGGGGCCGGATATGCAATAGGCAGGATCGGCTGCACGAGACCAGGGCGCGCAGCAAACTGAGGGTGCACGGCCTGATCGATGATAGAGGTCGGCACAAGACATGCGGTGCAAAGTGATTTTCCAATGAACAGTTTCTCTTCCCGCGTCTCTGTTGCTGCCTCCGCGATCCGCCAGATCTTCCCGGAAACGCCGCTGCAGGAAAACGACTATCTGTCGAAAAAGACCGGTGCGCGGGTGCTGTTGAAGCGCGAGGACCTATCGCCGGTGCGCTCCTACAAGATCCGCGGAGCCTTCAATTTCTTTCGCAAGGCGCTTGCGGCGGGCAACCAGGCCGAACTGTTCGTCTGCGCTTCCGCCGGCAACCATGCGCAGGGCTTCGCTTTTGTCTGCCGCCATTTCGGTAAGAAGGGCGTGGTGTTCATGCCGGTGACGACGCCGCAGCAGAAGATCGACAAGACACGGCTGTTCGGTGGCGACTTCGTCGAGATCAGACTCGTCGGCGATTTCTTCGACGATTGCTATCGTGCCGCCTTCGAATTCACCGAAAGCTCGGGCGCCCACATGGTGCCGCCCTTTGATCACAAGGACATCATCGAAGGCCAGGCGACGGTCGCCTATGAGATATCAGACCAGATGCCGGGCGCGCGCATGCCCGACATCATCATGCTGCCGGTCGGCGGTGGCGGACTTGCCGCTGGCGTCACCCATTATTTCGCCGATCAAGGCCGGGAAACCCGCTTTGTCTTCTGCGAGCCGGCCGGCGCGCCAAGCCTGCGCGAGAGCCTAGCCGCCGGAAAGCGGCTGAAGCTCGCAAAGGTCGACAATTTCGTCGATGGCGCGGCGGTGGCCGAAATCGGCCGCGAACCGTTGCGACATCTCAAGGATTTCCCGGCCGACACCGTGCGGCTGATCCCGGAGAACCGGCTCTGCGCCACCATGATCGAGATGCTCAACGTCGAAGGCGTCGTGCTGGAGCCGGCGGGCGCCCTGGCGATCGATGCGCTTAAGGATTTTTCGAAGAAGGAGATCCGCGGCAAGACTATCGTGGCCGTGGTTTCGGGCGGCAATTTCGACTTCGAGCGGCTGCCGGATGTGAAGGAACGGGCGCTGCGCTTCGAGGGGCTGAAGAAATACTTCATCATCCGCTTCCCGCAGCGGCCGGGCGCACTGCGCGACTTCCTTGAAATGCTGGGGCCCGACGACGACATCGCCCGGTTCGAATATCTGAAGAAATCGGCGCGCAATTTCGGTTCCGTGCTGATCGGCATCGAAACCAAGGACCGCCGTAATTTCGACCTGCTCAAGGCGAATTTCGAGGCCGAAGGCGTCCAGTATCAGGACATCACCGACAACGAGACGCTGGCGGGGTTCATCATATGAGCGGTGCGGGAAAAGTCTTCATCACGCTGTTTTCCGGCATCAACGTTGGCGGCAACCGCATCGTCAAGATGGCGGAGTTGAGGTCGTTCTTCGAGGATCTCGGCTTTGCCGATGTCGCCACCTATGTGCAGAGCGGCAACGCCGTGTTCCGGGCGAAGAAGGGCGACGCGGCCGCGCTGACGAAACAGATCGAAGCAGCCTTTGAGAAGAAATGGGGATTCCATTCGCGCATCATGGTGCGTGATCTCGGCTGGTTCGAGCAACTGGTGAGCGAAAATCCCTATCCGGAAGCGGCGGCAGACCACACGAAGCTGCACGCCTATGTGCTGGAGCGCGAGCCGACCGCCGACGAGGCGGCGCGGCTGGCTGAAAAGTGCACAGGTCCTGAAAGCTTCGAGATCAAGGGCGACGTGCTCTACCTGCACGCGCCGAACGGGCTTGGCAAATCGGTGTTTGCCGGGCTGATCCCGCGCACCCTGAAGGTGCCCGGCACCGCGCGCAACTGGCGCTCGGTGCTGGCGCTGCTGGAGATGGCCGGTCAGGCCGGCGGAAAGTAAGATACCTATGCCGCCGGAGCCGGCTTCCAGTCGAAGGTCAGCTCTTCGCGGAAAGCAAAGCGCTTGATGTGATCGGCAACGACACTCTCCAGGCGCTCGATCGAGCCGGCTTCGTCCGTCGAAACAGTGATGTGCAGTGCGGCCGCATCGGCATCCATGACGGTGCGGCCAAGCGTGAGATCGATGGTGCCATGGGTGGGATCGAACTCGACGGGGAATTTGTGTGCCCAGTGCTTGCAGAGCTGCTGCAGGTAGCGGCTGGCATGTTCGGTGGTGACGTCGGCATGGCTGCTCGGCATGAGTGAATTCTCCAGGAAGGGCAGGCGCCCATTTGCATAACCATGAGCCGGCGCTGCGACGCCGGCACGATGGCCTGACAGATAGGCGTCGTCTTGCCGAACGCCAAAGCCTATCGGTCAATTTTCGCCCGGCGTCGGGTCGATGCCTACCAGCTTCCGGTATTCGCCATCGAAGCCCAGGGTTCGGCCTTGGCCTTCGCCGGGCCCTTCTGCAAAAGCTCGATCGAAATGCCGTCCGGCGACTTGATGAAGGCCATGTTGCCGTCGCGCGGCGGGCGATTGATGGTGACGCCGTTGTCCATCAGCCGCTGGCATGTGGCGTAGATATCGTCGACCTCATAGGCGAGGTGGCCGAAATTGCGACCGCCCTTGTAGTCTTCCGGGTCCCAATTGTAGGTCAGTTCGACGAGCGGAGCCTTGTCGGCGATGCCGCTCTGCTCGTCTTCGGAGGCCGCCAGAAAGATCAGCGTGTAGCGGCCCTGCTCGCTCTCATGGCGGCGCACTTCCTTTAGGCCGAGCTTGTTGCAGTAGAAATCGAGCGAGGCATCGACATCGGCGACGCGGACCATGGTGTGCAGATAGCGCATGTATTTTTCCTCGATCTGTTGGGATGCGGCGCAAGATAGGGTCGACCCGGTCAAAGGGCAATCCGCTGGCGGCGGGCAATGCCGGCAAAGAACAAATCCGGTATTGCCGCAATGAACCGTGAAAAAAGGCACGGCAGGTCTTGCACACACCGGAAGCCCCAGTGTTAATCTGGTGTCAAGAATCAGTTGCGGTGTTCTTGAAAAAAGGGGGCATTCTTATGGGGGAAAAGGCCTCTTTGACGGGGCGGGCCGGAACCCTTGGCGACGCCTTGAGGCACGATGAAGGCGGCGATGCCGCCGACTTGACCGAAATTGCCGGCGCCATCAAGTGGTTCGATGTGGCCAAGGGCTACGGTTTCATACTCCCGGATGACGGCGTTTCGGGCGATATCCTCCTCCATGTGACATGTCTTCGACGCGACGGTTTCCAGACTGCCTTGGAAGGCGCGCGCGTGGTCTGCCTCGTCAAGCAGGGCGAACGCGGACTGCAGGCTTTCCGGGTGCTCTCAATGGATGTCACCACCGCGGTTCATCCCGCGGAAATGCAGGAGCAGCGCACCCATGTCGCGGTGACGCCGGAGAGCGGCCTTGAACGCGCTTTGGTGAAATGGTTCAACCGCACCAAGGGGTTTGGTTTCCTGACGCGCGGCGAGGGCACAGAGGACATTTTCGTCCACATGGAGACCTTGCGCCGCTACGGCATCACCGAGCTTCGGCCGGGGCAGGTCGTGCTTGTTCGTTTCGGGCGCGGCGACAAAGGCCTTATGGCCGCCGAAATTCACCCCGATATGGGCACCTTGCCGGTTTCGCACTAGGGCGGTTCCGGCCGAGGACTTCGTATGACCCACAGGAACTGGCTGACGGCGGGCGTGATGTGCGCCGTGATTGCCGTCATCGTCGCCACTGGCGCCTTCTTCTATTCCGGGAACTCCAGTGCGGCCGATGGCCAGGCGATGATCCTGCCTGTCGACCCGACGCCATTGGTCGCGGTGACAAAAGGCGGCGAACGCTCCTTCTCGATCGAAGTCGCGGATACCGAGGCCGAGCGCGAGGCCGGTCTGATGTTTCGCGAAGAGATGGCCGGCGATCATGGCATGCTGTTCGTCTTCGAGGAGACGCGCGACGTCAATTTCTGGATGAAGAATACGCCGATGCCGCTGGACCTGATATTCGTCGGCCAGGACGGCAGGATCCGCGCGATCAAACCAGGCGAGCCGCAATCCGAGGCGATCATCTCGCCCGGTGAGCCGGTCCGCTTCGTGCTCGAGCTCAAGGCCGGCACAGCTGCCAGGGATGGGATCGCCGATGGCGACCTGTTGCGTCATCCGGCAATCGGCACCGCGTCATCTCCCGGCATGCCGCCGGCGGACAAGGGCGATTCGCCGAGCGTCGATCCCGACTGAGCGTGAAGGATCGCCTTTCGATGCAGTTTTTTTCCCATGACGGCTTCGATCTTGCCTTCCTCGACCGCCAGCCGGCCTCGGGCAAGGGCGATCCTGTGCTCATGATCCATGGCTTCGCCTCGACCCACTATGTCAACTGGGTGTCGCCCGGCTGGTTCAAGACGCTGAACGATGCTGGTTACCGCGCCATCGCCTTCGACAATCGCGGCCACGGTTCGTCGTCCAAGAGTTATGACGAGGCTGACTACACACCAGCCAGGATGGCCTCGGATGCCGCCGCCTTGCTGGACCATCTCGACATCGAGCACGCCCATGTCATGGGGTATTCGATGGGAGCGCGCATAGCGGCGTTCCTGGCGCTGTCCGATCCGGACAAGGTGGCGACACTCGTCTTTGGCGGGCTCGGCATCGGTATGATCGACGGTGTCGGCGATTGGGATCCGATCGCCGCGGCCCTGCTCGCCGATGATCCCGCCACCACCGGCCATCCGCGCGGCCGATCGTTTCGCGCCTTTGCCGACCAGACCCGCAGTGACCGCCGGGCGCTGGCCGCCTGCATCGTCGCCTCGCGGGAGCTGCTGAGCGAGGAAGAAGTTGCCCGCATCGCACAGCCGACGCTGATCGCTGTCGGCACAACGGACGACATTGGCGGCTCGCCCGACGAGCTGGCGGCGTTGATGCCTAACGCCAGGGCCTTTCACATCGAGGGTCGCGACCATATGCTGGCCGTCGGGGACAAGACCTTCAAGCAGCGCGTGCTGGAGTTCTACGCCGAAAATCCGCTCTGAGCCGACCGCTGGGAGCGGGCAACACTGGCAACGACAGTCGGCGCTTGGCCTTCTGGGATCGTTCTCAATGCGTTGTCGATGACGGCGGGGCTTGGCTCTCCTGGCAGCGATGGCGTCGCCTTTACCTGATTGCCCTTAGCTTGCAGCGAGGGCCTCCAGCGACCGCGCCATGTTCAATCTGGCCTGCGGCTCGAAACGCTGGCGAAATTCATCGCTGTGGAAGATCTGCGGTCGGGCAAGGAAGTTCTTCAGCACCGCGCTGCGGCCGGCGCGCCACATTGGCTCTTCCACCCAGTCGTATTCGCGGCGGATCGCGCGCTCATATGCGTCGAAGGCGTCTGGCGCGGCGCCCAGGATCGACAGGTCCATGTCGAGGAAAAGACTGGCGTCCCGCGTTGCCGATGCGTCGTCGAAACGTGGCAATTGGTGCGTGGCGGTAGCGACGATCATCGCCGTGATGCGACCGAGGCGTGAAGGATCAGCGCGGCCCGCGAGCTTTTTCTCGGCAAGCGCGGCACTTTGCGCCTCGTTGTCCTTTGCCTTGCTGTCGTAGACGGCGTCGTGGAACCAGATCGCCGCTTCGACGGCCTCGAAATCGCCGAGCAACCCTCGATACTCGCCGGCCAGCGCCAGCATCGCCTCGATATGGGCCAGGTTGTGGTAGTGGCGGCCCTCGGCCACGTAGAGCGCTGAAAGCGCGCTCTTCAGCTCGTTGTCGATCAAGGGTTCGTTTTCCATGGCTGCTTGAAATCCCGCGAACCAAATCCATTTGACACAGCACTAAGGAAAATTGAGTTCAATCATGCTACGATCTGGCTTATATGTGCGGCCGGATACTAGGCAAGCCGGCAGGACGAGACGTCGATGAACAGCATCAGCATTTCCCGACACAGCGCGTTGCAGCCGGTCGATCCGATCTGGCGCTCGATCCGCGACGAGGCGATGGAAGCGGTCAACCGCGACCCGCTGCTCGCCGCCTTCCTCTATTCGACGATCCTCAACCAGGACAGCCTGGAGGAGGCGGTCATCCACCGACTGGCCGAACGGCTCTCCCATCAGGACATCGGCTCGGACCTCATCCGCCAGACCTTCAAGTCCATGCTGGCCGACGACAAGGACTGGCCGACGACCGTGCGCGTCGACATCCAGGCCTATTACGACCGTGATCCGGCCTGCGACCGCTTCATCATGCCGGTGCTCTATTTCAAGGGTTTCCACGCCATCCAGACCCATCGGCTGGCGCATTGGCTGTGGAACCAGGGTCGCAAGGATTTCGCGCTCTACCTGCAGAGCCGTTCATCCTCGGTCTTCCAGACCGACATCAATCCGGCCGCCCGCATCGGCAAGGGCATCTTCATCGATCATGCCACCGGGCTTGTGGTCGGCGAGACGGCGGTGATCGAGGACGACGTGTCGATCCTGCACGGCGTGACGCTGGGCGGCACCGGCAAGGCCGGTGGCGACCGTCACCCCAAGATCCGCTACGGCGTGCTGATCGGCGCTGGCGCCAAGATCCTTGGCAACATCGAAATCGGCCATTGCTCGAAGATCGCGGCCGGCTCGGTGGTGCTGTCGCCAGTGCCGCACAACAAGACGGTCGCCGGCGTGCCGGCCCGGGTCGTCGGTGAAACTGGCTGCGATCAGCCGTCGCGTCAAATGGACCAGCTTCTGCCTTCGCAGACGATGGATCAGGTCGTCAGCTTCGACATCTGATTTCAACGTGCCCGCCGGCCGCGGCCGGATTCCGATCGTGGGTATGAGTGGGCGTTGTTCTCGTCTTATCAGGCCGCTTGCCTTTACATCGCCATTGTCGACGTGCCAGAAGCGCGTTCGAACGAGCAAGCCCGATGATCGGAGAAGACTGTTGAAGCCGGACGAAATCAGAAAGCTGGACGCCTATTTCAAGCGCGTCTTCCAGAACCCCAAGATCGAGGTCAAGGCACGGCCGCGCAAGGAAGATTCAGCCGAGGTCTATGTCGGTGACGAGTTCCTCGGCATCGTCTTCAAGGACGAGGACGACGGCGACTACAATTTCTCGATGGCGATCCTCGACATCGATCTGGCTTGAGCCTGCAGAGCCAAGGCTGGCCGGGCCGCACGGACGGCGGCCGGCCTTGCCACCCAAATCTCTCAATGTCTCGTTTTCAGCATGCGCCCGGCTTCGGTGGCGATCGACACGTCAAGCGCCTGCCAATCGCCCAGAAACTCCCTTGGGAAGCGATAGCTGAGGCTGAGCTCGTCGCCAACCTGGATATCACGCTCGCAGGGCGCCAGCGATTCGTCGGCAGTCGGCCCGCTCAGGCAGCGGGCCACGAAGGGGTCCTTGCCGGGACGCTTGCCGACGACCAGCACCTCGTTCAGATAGCCTGATTTTTCGTTGAAGCCGTACACCGTCGTGCCGCCAGGTCCCGCAATGCCGGGCTGCGTGATCAGCGCGCTGTAGATCGGCGCGAAACGGCCACTCATGTCACGCGACATCATCTGTTGCTCGAAGGACAGGAAAACGATGTTCTTGTTCGCCCCCGTGTGGTTGAAATCGTCGCGCGCGGCCTCGCTGTAGCCGTCCATCTCGGGGTAGCGCAGATAGAGGTCGAGACGTGAGGCGATGCCGTCGCGACGGGCCTGGTCGAAACGGATGACGTTGGCCGGCACGGCGATGACATTGTTGCCGATCACCACCTCGTGGATCGTTGCATCGTCGGTGTATCCGGCCATCGCGATCGAACGGCCGAACCATTTGCCGCCAAGGCTGATCGCTATCGACAGCAAGGCCAACGCCGCGAACACGTAGAACACCCGCTTCATCAGCGTGGAATCGACCACGGTGAGTTCGGCGCCGTCGGCAATCGTTGCCTGCTTCATCTCAGTTCCTTGGCTACCTCTGCTGTGCCCCTGGTGTCCTTGGGCGGCACACATTGCGCGGCATGGCTTTTGCAGCGCGTTACGCACGACTGTGCGATTTCATGGTAAATGGAAAGTAAAGATGGGCCAGCTGGAACTCACTCTGTTCGCTTTTGTCGTCGGGCTGACGACCTGCGGGCTGGTCGGATCGGCGATGGAGCTGGTTTATGGGCGCAAGGTCGCCTTCACCGAGCCCTACGTGTCGCCGTCGCACGTGCTGCGCTCGCTGGTCGCGACTGCCTGTGCCGGGCCCTTCATGCTGGTCAACGACGCCCTCGATGCCCGGCGCGAGCGCCGCATTTCGACAGTGGCGCTGATGTCCTGCGGTTGCACGGCGGTTGCCTGGGCGTTGGCGCTCGGCGTCGTCATACTTGCCATTGCCTCGTGGACGGCCGGTCTCCTAGGCTCCAGCTTTCCAGCCTGAGACGATTCGGAGACCGAGATGCCGCTTTATGCGATTGATGGAAAAGAGCCCGGTTTCGCGGATGCGGACTCGAACTGGATCGCGCCCGATGCGACACTGATCGGCGATGTGCGCGTCGGCCGCAATGCCGGCTTCTGGTTCGGTGTCGTCATCCGCGGCGACAATGAGCCCATCGTCATTGGCGCCGACACCAATGTGCAGGAACACACGGTCATGCACACCGATCCCGGCTTCCCGCTGACGATCGGGCAAGGCTGCACGATCGGCCACCGCGCCTTGCTGCATGGCTGCACGATCGGTGACAACAGCCTGATTGGCATGGGCGCCATCGTGCTGAACGGTGCGAAGATCGGCAAGAACTCACTGGTCGGCGCCGGTGCGCTGGTCACCGAAGGCAAGGAGTTTCCGGACAATTCGCTGATTGTCGGCTCGCCGGCCAAGGTGATCAGGGTGCTGGACGACGCTGCCGTGGAGAGATTGCGCGGCTCGGCGGCGCACTACGTCGCCAACGGCAAGCGCTTCAAGGCGGGATTGAAGAAGGTCTGAGCTTCGCCCCTGATCCATTCGTCGCACGAGGGGCGGTTGTTGTCATCGCGCAACGCAACAGTGACGCATCGCCAGAAATGGCGGAGCCGGCCCGGGGACGGGGCCGGCTCCTTTGACCCGGTCGTTGGGGACGGGGAGGGTGGGGACTCGACCGGGTTTCTCCTTAAGCGCGTTGCATTCAGGCGACGGGCTTGACCTCTGTTTTATCCATGTCGTTGTCCCAAAGCCGCATCGCGTTTTTGGGTGACATGCGCTGGCGTTCTCAGCGGACGCTGGCGACCGCGTCGGAGCGGCCGTCGTTGATCGTCACCCAAACGCCCGAATTCTGGTCTGACTGGCGCTTGAGGTAGGTGTAGTCGGTGTCCGTCCAGGACAGCACCTTGCTTTCCAGGTTGTCGAGGATGAATTCTCCGAGGCTGGTGCGCACGGTCAGCACCGCGTGGCCGTCGCCATTTGGCTGACGCGCAACCGTCATCAGCAAATTGCCGGCGGGCACGCCCGCATCCATCAGTTCGCGACGCTTTTCCAGCGCGTAGTCCTCGCAATCGCCATAGCCATTGTCGGGATAGGCCCAGTATTCCTCGACACCGAAGTTTTCCATGTCGGTGCGCGGCTTGATTCGTGTGTTGACGGAATTGTTGATGTTGACGATCGCCGCCCATAGTTTGCGGGTCAGTTCGACCGGCGCCCCGCTGGGGGTCCTTTCACTGCATTCGCCAGGAATGCGCTGGCAGAATTCATAGTGGCCGACAGGTTGCGTGGTGCGTCCGCCAGTGTGCATGAATGCGGGTCCCGCCGCATACGCCGATCCCCAGGCGGAAAGCTGCATCGCCATTGCCACCAGCAACAGCCTGCCCCTCGTTCTTTTCATTGTTGTAGTCTCCCCGTTCGAGGGAGACATTGCCACAAGTGGATTTATTTGACGCAAAAGCGCGAAGTAGATTTTAAGTAAAACGCCCGTAGAATAAACATAAAATTTGAATCATTCGAGTATTGAATTGTTTGGAGTTTCCCGGAGGGCCAATCCTTCCGAGCCTCGATATCGGACCTTGCCGAAGCTGTCTGGATCCTGGCCGGAGCATCTCGATCGCCCATGCGGTGAACGAAAAAAACCGGCAGCAAGGGACCGGTTTCTTCGTGTACCTCTGTCGGGTCTTGTCAGGCTCGCGGCGTATTGAATTCGGAATCGAGCGTTTCCGGGCGCTGGATGACGGCGAATTCGATGGCGACACCATCCTCGAAATGGCGAACGATCTGCCCGCGCATGGTGCCAAGCATGACCTGAACGCCGATCGCCGGCTTGACATCGATCTCGATCGCCGCGCCGGAAAGCGACAGGTCGATGATGCGGCACTGGTACTGGCGGCCATCGGTGAGTTGCAGCACGCTGGTTGGGTTGCGTGGCGCGACGCGCTCGTGCCTGCGGTCTTCGGGCAGGTCGAGCTCGTGCTTGTTGGCAAGCCAGGTCAACTGCGCCGCAAGCTTGTCCTTCTTGCGGTCCGACGCGATGACGGTCATCGCGAAACCATCCTGCAAGGTGCGTGTAACGACACCTTCGATGCGGCCGATATGGTCGATGTAGGCGATGACCTTTTCGCCGGGCATGCCGACGCGGTCGGTGCGAAGCGCTACGTTGCCGGGGGACATGTCGACCACCTGGCAGGGGTGTTCGGTGCGGTCTTCCAGCATGAAGCGCCCGTATATCTTGACCCGGACGCGCTGAAAGTTACGCCTTTCAGCTTGGGACGGCGCGTAGTCGACCGCCGCTGACCTCATAACTGCCTACACCCCGTTTGGCATCCCACGCGTCGATGCGAGGAACTTCATCGCTGAGGTACAACAAAATGGGTTAACAAAGGGGAAAAGCGGGCGCTCCACGCCGCTGGATTGCGGACTATTCCTCGCGCCCGCCATCGAAAACGACGAGATGGCGGATGCGACGAACCCGGCCGAGCGCCGAAATCGTCTCGGGTGCCTCGAGTTCGTCGGGAACGAGCGAGGGAACATTGATCGCCGGACGGTTGTTCAGCAGTTCCTTCTCTGGATCGACGACGCGGATGGAATCGATCAATGCGTCGGTGATCGGGTCAGCGCCCAGCCAGAAGGGCTTTTCCACGGCGCTGATCACGCCGAGGCAGCGCGGACTTTCGACACCGCCGTCAAGCGGCAAGGCAAGCAGTTCGAACCTGTTGGAGCGGCCACTGCGGCTGAAACCCTCAAAGGTAATGAGAACAACGGATTTCTGGTCGAAGACGCCATGGATCAGCCGCGAGACGAGCCGCTGGTCCTTCTCGCGCCACAGCGATGGAAAGGAAAAGCCCTTCAACTCGCGGCCATAGTAGGCGCAAAGCCTTGTACCAGCCAACCGGAATACGGCTTGCCCGCGGGTGTCCCTTTCCAGGATGAACGTATCGGCCAAAAGCGACTTGATGTCGGCCGGCTCGACCTCCGAACGCTTCGGAGCGGGGCGTCCGTCACGCAGGCGATTCCAATATTGGAACAGCGTGATCGATCCGTTCTGGTTCATGCTATGCTGCTCCGCGCAATCTGTCGTCTGATGTCCCATCGGTGAACAGAAGGGCGCCCTCCGATGACTTACATGCGTTGCGGAGCAGGAAGCGTGCCAGCGTCGTTAACACTTGTTCACGGGTCGGGGCCGTTAAGGTTAACAAGTGGTTTACGTTGCGCCGAGGCGAGGCCCATGGCACATAAAAACCACTCCAGAAGCGGTCGTTTCGCGACGATCGGCAGCACTTCAGTCAAGAGTTTTA
Organism: Mesorhizobium sp. Mes31; assembly: GCF_024519675.1. NCBI lineage: Bacteria > Pseudomonadati > Pseudomonadota > Alphaproteobacteria > Hyphomicrobiales > Phyllobacteriaceae > Mesorhizobium > Mesorhizobium sp. Mes31. The sequence continues at coordinate 308,423 of NZ_JALJRL010000005.1, forward strand.
GGGGAGCAGGGGGCTCGACCAACCGTTCAAGGGAAACCTTGGACGGTTTTTTTTGATTCGCGCCGAGGCGATTCGCCGTTTGTGAGTCGGCGGGCGGTGGTCTAGATGCTCACCTGATTCAAAACCCTGGACTGAGTGCTAGCACGCATGAACGAGCCCGTGAGCCCACCGGAAATGGAACAGATGGAGCGTGAGCCGCAGCCGCGTCGCGAGCCGGTGTTCAACCTGCCGCCAGTCGTGCTGGCGGTAATCGGAATCTGCATCGTGGTCTATCTGCTGCAGCAGTATGTGCTGACCGAAACGCAACAGCTGACCCTGCTGTACGATGGGGCTTTCATCCCCGTTCTCTATACCGGGAAATACGGCTTCGACTGGTTCCTGTTCTCTCGCCCCTTCACCTATGCCTTCATGCATGGCGGTTTTGCCCATATCGCCATCAACATGGTGTGGCTCGCAGCCTTTGGCTCGCCGTTGGCCAACCGTCTCGGCGCGCTCTGGTTCGCGCTGTTTTTCGCCCTGACCGGGCTGGCTTCGGTTGTGCTTTTCTGGGCCATGCATCCGTACGGAGAGGCGCCTCTGGTTGGTGCGTCGGGCGCTATTTCTGGCATGATGGGCGCTGCCGCGCGTTTCGGTTTCCGCACCGACCGCTCGGCCGGCAAGGCTGCCTTCGCTGGCCCTGTGTTGCCGATCGCAGTTGTACTGCGCTCGCGTGGCGTAGTGATCTTCCTCGCCATGTGGATGGTCATCAATCTCGCCACTGGCCTTCTCGGCTTTGCCCCGGGAACAGACGGGCAGATCGCCTGGGAAGCCCATATTGGCGGCTTTGTCGCCGGGTTCTTCGGCCTGCGCTGGTTCGACAGGCGATGGCAGGCGCCTGAGTGGGAGACCACGGACCGACGCACTTGAAATGCAACCGATCACGGCGCACGATGTTCACTCTTACGTGAAGCCGGTCAGGGCAGGAACCGGCGGGCAAAAGCAGAGGAGGACGCCATGACGGTTAAGGCAATTCTCGAAAGAAAAGGCCATGACGTATTGACGCTCGGGCCGAACGAAAAACTGACCGAAGCGATCCGTATCCTGGCCGAACACAAGATCGGCGCGCTGGTCATCACCAATGGCGACCGCAAGATCGTCGGCATTCTGTCGGAACGCGACATCGTCCGGGTCGTCGCCAAGGAAGGCGCTGCGGCGCTCGATATCGCCGTTCGTTCGGCTATGACGCCGAAAGTGAAGATCTGCAACGAGAACCACACGGTCAACGAGGTCATGGAAATCATGACCAGGCACCGTTTCCGGCATCTGCCGGTGGAGAAGGACGGCATGCTCGATGGCATCATCTCCATCGGCGACGTGGTCAAGCGCCGTATCGAGGACGTCGAGCGCGAGGCCGACGAGATCAGGGCCTACATCGCCACTGCGTGATCGGCGAAAGGAACCGCCGGCTGGAGAACCGACCGGCGGGTCATAGGTACCTGTTGTCGAGGTCGAGCGAACGAGTGCGAGCCCGCGCCGGATTATGCGGTAGGGTCCGCCACCCGACGACGAAACGGCTTTCTTCCGCTCCAACTTTCGAAACAGGTCCAGATCGACGCCCGGATAGGGCCGGCCTGCGGCTTTGCGCTTGTCTCTTTTGGCTGTTTGCACTAGCGAATGACTTTCACGCCAGACGTGAAACTCATGTTCAAACATGAGTTCGGTCACCGTAATTCGCAGGCTGCCATGAGCATTATCGACACCCGTACCCCCGACGCGAAACGCCTGATCCCTGGCGCCACCGGCGACTGGGAGATCATCATCGGCCTCGAGGTCCATGCGCAGGTGACCTCGGAGGCAAAGCTGTTTTCCGGCGCCTCGACCGCCTTCGGCGCGGCGCCCAACGCCAATGTCAGCCTGGTCGATGCGGCAATGCCGGGCATGCTGCCGGTCATCAACGAGGAATGCGTCAAGCAGGCGATCCGCACCGGCCTTGGTCTGAAGGCGCAGATCAACCACAAGTCCGTCTTCGACCGGAAGAATTACTTCTATCCCGACCTGCCTCAGGGCTACCAGATCTCGCAGTTCAAGCAGCCGATCGTCGGCGAGGGCACCGTGATCGTCTCGGTGGGCCCCGACCGTCAGGGCGAGTTCGAGGACATCGAGGTCGGCATCGAGCGGCTGCATCTGGAACAGGATGCCGGCAAGTCGATGCACGACCAGCATCCGACCATGTCCTATGTCGATCTCAATCGTTCCGGCGTTGCGCTGATGGAGATCGTCTCGAAACCCGACATGCGTTCGGCCGATGAGGCCAAGGCCTACGTCACCAAGCTGCGCACCATCGTGCGCTATCTCGGCACCTGCGACGGCAACATGGACGAAGGCTCGATGCGCGCCGACGTCAACGTCTCGGTGCGCAAGCCCGGCGGCGAGTTCGGCACGCGCTGCGAGATCAAGAACGTCAACTCGATCCGCTTCATCGGCCAGGCCATCGACTACGAGGCCCGCCGGCAGATCGCCATTCTGGAGGATGGCGGCAAGATCGACCAGGAGACGCGGCTGTTCGACGCCGTCAAGGGCGAGACGCGCTCGATGCGCTCCAAGGAAGAGGCGCACGACTACCGCTATTTCCCCGATCCCGACCTCTTGCCGCTGGAATTCGACCAGGCCTATGTCGACGCGTTGGCGAAGGAATTGCCGGAACTGCCCGACGACAAGAAGGCTCGGCTGATCTCCTCGCTCGGCCTGTCGACCTATGATGCGTCGATCCTGGTGTCGGAAAAGCCGATCGCAGACTATTTCGAAAAGGTGGCCGCCGGCCGCGACGGCAAGCTCGCCGCCAACTGGGTCATCAACGATCTGCTCGGGCAATTGAACAAGGCCGGCAAGGATATTGAAAATGCTCCGGTTTCGCCAGATCAGCTCGGCGCGGTCATCGATCTGATCAAGGATGGCACCATCTCCGGCAAGATCGCCAAGGATCTGTTCGAGATCGTCTGGAACGAAGGCGGCGATCCGCGCCAGCTGGTCGAGAGTCGCGGCATGAAGCAGGTCACCGACACCGGCGCCATCGAGAAGGCTGTCGACGAGGTGATCGCCGCCAACCCCGACAAGGTCGAACAGGCACGCGCCAAGCCGAGCATGGCCGGCTGGTTCGTCGGCCAGGTGATGAAGGCGACCGGTGGCAAGGCCAATCCGCAGGCGGTCAACGACCTGGTCAAGGCCAAGCTGGGTATCGAGTAAGGCGGTGTTCGTCCGCACCGCCGGGGAGCGCGATCTTGTTGCCATGCGGGCGCTGCTGGTCGAGACCTGGCATGCGACCTATGACGCTGTCTACGGCGCCGCCAAGGTCAACGAGATCACCGACGACTGGCACTCGATCGTCTCGCTCCGGTCACGGCTGACACGGCCGAACTCGGAATTCCTGGTGGCCGATGATGGCAAGCGGATCGGCGGCATGGCTTTCGCGGCCGCCACCGATGCGAAGGTCATCCTGTTGAACCAGCTCTACGTTCATCCGGACTGCCAGCGGCGAGGGATCGGGCAAGCGCTGCTGGACGAGATCGAGGCCAGTTTCCCGGAAGCTCGAACGCTGCGCGTCGAGGTCGAGGAAGCCAATGGCGGCGCCATCGCTTTCTACCGATCGACCGGGTTTTTACCATCCGGCAATGTTGCAGACGCCGGTGACGTCGCAAGGCCAAGGACGCTGAGTTTCGAGAAGCCGCTCGGATAGATCGCTGCCGGTATGCACGGCCAGCAATTGTCTCGCGTTTTTGATTTGACCGGCCCCCACGGCCGTATCAACGCTGCCTCGGCCCGCGCCCGTATCCAATGACGCGCCGGCGCGAGGGGGGACTTCATGCCGAGCTTGCCGGAACTGATGCCGACACAGGTGTCGGACGAAACCTTTGGTGGCGTCACCTATCATATCGCGGGCGAGCTGGTGCCGGTGCTTTCAGTCGATGTGACGCGGATGCCGGTCTATTTCGAGCACCACATCCTGCTGTGGAAGAACTCCACCATCACCATCGGCCTGAAATCGCTGAAGGGTGCGCTGAAGCGGATGATGGCCGGCATGCAGATATTCGTCACCGAGGCGTCGGGGCCAGGCATCATTGCCTTCAGCCGCGATGGGCCCGGCCATATCGTGCCGATCCACCTCAGGCGCGGCGAGGAGATCCAGGTGCGCGAGCACCAGTTTCTTGCCGCCACCGGCAACGTCGATTACACCTTCGAGCGCGTGCGCGGCCTGGCGACGATGCTGTTCGGCCAAAGCGGCTTTTTCATCGACCGCTTTCGCGGCGATGCCGGCGACGGCATTGTCTGGCTGCATGGTTACGGCAACGTTTTTGAAAAGACGCTCGCCGCAGGCGAGACCATCGACATCGAGCCGGGCGGGTGGCTGTTCAAGGATACTTCGGTCAAGATGGAAACGAAGATCGACCGCCTGTCGAGCGGCTTCTTCGGCGCCAACATGAATTTCATCGTCAACCGGTTCACCGGGCCGGGTCGTGTCGGCATCCAGTCGATGTATCTGCATATGCCGACCGAGGAATAGGCGCCGATGCGTCAGGTCACGCCCCGTTGCGTGAACGCAAGGGCGGCGACAATTCGCGGATCAGCAGTTCGAGTTCACGCTGATCGCCGGTTCCGGTCTTGTCGTAGATCGTCGCCAGTTGCGACTTGACCGTACCATCCGAGACGCCGCTGGCGGCGGCAATCTCCTTGCGAGTCTTGCCGGCGGCGACATGGCCGGCAACGCGCTTTTCCGCAGCGGTCAGGCCGAACAGTGCGCCGATCGCCTCCAGTGCCGGGATCGGGGCGGTGCCGGCGGCGGCGATGAAGATCGCGGCGGCGGCGCGCTGCGACATTCGCGCCGAAATCTCGCGCCGTGCCAGCGGCATGATATGCGCCACCGCCGGAACGCTGACCTTGGCGAGCGGAATGTCGATGCCGGACGGTCCGAGCGCGAATTCGTCGCGTGTGCCCAGTGCAACCGCGCAACTGATCGAGGCATTGGCCTGCGGATAGGCGAACGACAATTGGCCGCGCACCGAACAGACGGCTGAGTTCTCGACAAGCAGCGCCTCGGCCGCCGGATTGGCGAAGATGATCTGCATGTCGGCGGAAACGATCATCACCGGGTGGTCGAGGGTCTCGAGGACGGAGCGGAAAATCTCCGCCTTGCGCCGTTCCGCCTCGAACAGGTCGCCGATGGTCACGGCGCGCCGCACATGCGGCGCAAGCGACGAGACCAGCTCGAGATCTTCGGCCGAAATCTGTCGCCTGTCCTTGTCCGTCACCACCATCAGCGTGCCGATGCGGGTTGGCCTTTTCATCAGCGCCACCCAGAAGAAGTCATCCAGCCGGTTGGGCTCCACCCATTCGCGCACGATGCGGCTTTCGATCCAGTTCTGTCGAGCGTCGGGACCTTGCAGCGCATAGATGGAATCGACCGTGAACGGCATGTCGATGTCCATCTTCGGCACGGCCGTGAAGAAGGGCACCTCGGACCCATAATCGCGCTGCAGCGGCTCGAGCATCGACGGATCGCCGCAGGAAACCGAAAATCGGGCGGAGTTGCCGACCGTGTCGATGACCGCCAGCATGGCAAGCTGGCCGAGTGCCAATCGGCGGATGGCATCGAGCGTCGACTGCCAGCGGTCGACGTCGGCAACTGAATCGTAGATCGCTTCGACGATCCGCGGCAGAGCACGGTGAACTGTGTTCGCCAGCGCAGGCATGGACCCTCTCGTGTCGCCTTCAAGTGAGTGTCAGGTTCCACAGCCGCGCTGCGTAAGGTTGCACAATAGTGTCGTCATGTAACTTGCTGATGCCGCCACATCCAGGGATTGTTTCATCGCGGCAAGCGGTGGTGCGCCTGCATCGCGCTTCTCTTGGACGCATCATCGTCATCGTCCGGACATGGTCGCCGATGGCTCCATGTCCGGCCCTGCGTCATCCTCGCATTTGCTGTGCCGGCTCACGACAGATATGCAAGGGCATGACCAAACTGTCCCGCATTACAGCGCTGGCGCTGCTCGCCATCATCATTTTCGCGACCTTGTCGCCGATCCAGATGCGGCCCCACATGGCGGAGGCGAATGTTGAGCGCGCCCTGGCTTATGTGCTGTTGGGTTTCGCCCTGGCGCTGGGCTTCCCCAACCGTCTCTATCAAGCCTTGATCTTTGTTGTCGTGACCGCCGGCATGCTGGAACTGCTTCAGATCGTGGATCCCGGCCGCCACGCGCACCTTGCCGACGCACTCGTGAAAGCGTCAGCCGGGGTTATCGGGATCGCCGTGGGGCAACTGTTTGTCAGGACCGGCGTAAGAAAAAGGCAGGGTTAGGCGCGGCAGGAAGCGACATGCGACTGATCGAACCTGCGCCCTAGATGGAGGGGACTTCCACATTGTCGATCAGCCTGGTCTTGCCGAGCCAGGTCGCCGCGAGCAGGCGTCCTTCACGATCGCGACGCCATGGGGCGAGCGTTAGGCTTTCGCGCGCTTCGACATAGTCGACTTTCGTGAAGCCGGCCGCGACGAGGGCACGGCTGGCTTCGGCGGTCGCGTCTTTTTGGTCGGCACCGGCCGCCATCTCCGCGGCCGCCTTTCGCAGGATGACGTTCAATTGGCGGGCGATGTTGAGTTCGGCTTCGCCGAGATAGGCGTTGCGTGACGACATGGCGAGGCCGTGCGCGTCGCGGATCGTCGGTGCGCCGATGATTTCGACGGGCAGGTCCAGGTCGCGGCAAAGCTGCCTGACGACGCAAAGCTGCTGGTAGTCCTTTTCGCCAAAGACCGCGCAGTCGGGCGTTGCCTGCAGGAAGAGCTTTGCCACCACGGTGGCGACGCCATCGAAAAAGGTCGGGCGAAAGTCCGATTCGAGCCCGGCGGCGGGGCCGCCGACCGAGACTTTGGTGGCAAAGCCGGCGGGGTACATCTCGCCGACCGTTGGTGTGAAGGCAAGGTCGGCCCGAGCCAGTCCCAGCCGGTCGAGGTCGCGGGCGAGCTGGCGCGGGTATTTGTCGAGATCTTCGGACGGTGCGAACTGCGTCGGGTTGACGAAAATCGACACGACGCAGCGTTCGGCTTTTTCGAGCGCGATCCTGATCAGCGAGATGTGCCCGTCATGCAACGCGCCCATGGTCGGCACCATGGCGACGCGAAGGCCGTCGCGCCGCCAGCCATGGACCTGCGCGCGGAGTGCGGCAACACTATCGACGACTACGGGCCGGCTCATGCGTCATCCATACGGTCGTTGGCCGAGAAGACATGGCCGGAGCCGGGGAATGTCCGGCTTCGCACCTCCGATGCATAGCTTGCCGCGGCGTGCGAGATCGCGCTGCGCAGATCGGCATATTCCTTGACGAATTTCGGCACCCGGTCGACGGTCAGCCCGACCATGTCGTCGATGACCAGGATCTGGCCGTCGCAATCGCGGCTGGCGCCGATGCCGATGGTTGGAATGGCGATGCGGTGGGTAATATCGGCCGCAACCGTCTCGACCGTGCCTTCGATAACCACCGAGAACGCACCGGCTTCCTCGACAGCGAGCGCGTCGCGAACCAATGCCGCCACGTTCTCCTCTGTGCGGCCCTTGATCTTGTAGCCGCCATCCTTCTCGACCGATTGCGGCAGCAGGCCGATATGCCCCATGACTGCAATGCCGGCGGCCACGATCGCCGCGATCTGCCGGGCCATGTCGACGCCGCCTTCGAGTTTCACCGCCTGGCAGCCGGTTTCGTCGACCACCCGCCGCGCGGAGGCAACGGCTTGTGCTGCCGAATCCTCATAGCTGCCGGCCGGCAGGTCGACGACGACGCAGGCTTTGGCCGAACCGCGCATCACCGCTTGCCCATGCGCGATCATCATCTCGAGCGAGGCACCCAGCGTCGTCTGGTGGCCATGCAGGACCATGGCGACGCTGTCGCCGACCAGGAGCAGATCGACATGCTCGTCGAGCAAACGGGCAAAGGGATAGGTGTAGGCGGTCAGGCAGACGATCGGCGTGCCGCCCTTGCGGCGGCGAATCAGATCGGCGCTGATGCGAATGTCGGTGGTAGGCAATTCCGGGGCCAATCGTCACCTCCTTCGGCCGCAGCCCGGTTGGATACCCGCATGGGCGCGCAGAGCTTTAGAAAGACCGCAAAGGCTTGGCAAGCGCGCATCCGGCGAAGGACAAGATCACGGGCTTTTGTCGGGTTTCCGGCAAGCCATTTGTGCGCTCCCTGCGGCAAAAGCCTTGCCTTCCCGAAGGCCTGACGCCATAAGCAGGAAACGGGCGCCGTCGGCGCGAGGGTTCTGAGATGAAGACTTTCCTTACGCAGTTTTTCACCTGGTGGAACAGCCAGACGCTGGGAACGCGCCTGCACACCTGGCGGCATGGCAGGAAGGTCGGCCAGGACGAGACGGGCAACGTCTACTACGAGGGCGGCATCGATTCGGAAGGCCGCACGCGCCGCTGGGTCATCTATCGCAACTATTCGGAAGCTTCGGCCATTCCGCCCGGCTGGCACGGCTGGATCCATCACCGTGTCGATGTCGCGCCGCCGAGCGAGGATTACAAGCCACGCGACTGGCAGAAGCCGCATCAGCCCAATTTGACCGGCAGCCCGTCGGCCTATCGGCCGAAGGGTTCGGTGCTGACCAATCAGCATCGCCCGCAGGTCACTGGCGACTACGACGCCTGGACGCCCGGGTCCTAGCGGCCCCGGCTTGTAACGGCGCAAGTGCGAGCCGGTCCTTTATCGCCACAATTGGTGTTTAGCTGCTTGCTGATCAGAAAACGGCGACTAGCCTTGGCGATCGACAGAATCACCCGGGCGCGAACCACCGGTATCCCTATATGAGCTTTTTCAGCCTGACATCGATGGGCGGCCTGACGGTAGCCGCCGGCCTTGCCGTCAGCACCGCGGCCTTTGCCGCTTCGCCCACACCCGCCGCGCCCGCGCCGGCGCCGGCGGCGCCCGCGGGGTCGGATCGCATCACCAATCCGGTTGCCGAATTCGCCGGCATCGACAAGATCACCGGCCGCATCATCACCTTTGACGTCTATATCGACGAGACGGTGCAGTTCGGCGCTTTGCAGGTGACGCCGCGCGTCTGTTATTCGCGGCCGCAGACCGAGGAGCCGAAGACCGATTCCTTCGTCGAGGTCGACGAGATCACGCTCGACCGCAAGATTCGCCGTATCTTCACCGGCTGGATGTTCGCCGAAAGCCCCGGCCTGAACGCCGTCGAACATGCCGTCTATGACGTCTGGCTGAAGGCCTGCAAGCAGAAGTCGGATGTCCCTGCGCCAGACGCCGCCAAGGCTGACGGGACCAAGGCCGACGCTGCGAAGCCTGCTGCAGCCAAGCCGGAGACTGCACCCACTCCGGATGTGGCGCAGCCCGATCCCGCACAACCGGATGCCACCGACGCCAACTGATCCTCCGGAACCGTCGCCGCCATCATGCGTTGGGGCCACGAACGACAGCGCATCAATGCGCCTGGAGGATGATTTTCCCATGTCAGACCACAAGCGGATCACCGCCAGCAAGAAAGAGCTGCTCGAACTCGAAAAGGGGTTCTGGACGGGCGACGCGGCCTACTACGCGGCCAATGCCGACACCGAATGCCTGGTTGCCTTTCCGCAGATGGCAAAGGCGATGGACAATGCCGATCTCGCCAAGACCGCGACCAAGCCCAACCGCTGGCGCGACCTCGATATCGAGCTCAAGGGAATAATCGAGCCGGGAAGCGATATCATCATGCTGACCTACGAGGCCCATGCGACACGCGAGAACGGCGAACCCTACGCGGCGTTGGTCAGCACCGGCTATGTCCATCGCGTCAACGGCTGGAAGATGATGTTCCATTCGCAGACACCGTTGGAGACCGCGACCGGGAAGTGAGAGGCTTGATCGTCAGGGAAAGAAGATCGCCTCACCCTTCAGCGCTTCGGCCAGCATCTTCTCATACTTGCCGCGTGGCACGTCGACCGCGCCGAAGCGCTTCAGGTGCTCGGTGGTGAACTGCGTATCGAGCAACGCGAAGCCCCGTTCCTTCAGCCGCTCGACCAGATAAAACAGGCAGGTCTTGGAGGCGTCGGTCTCCCTGGCGAACATGCTCTCGCCAAAGAACACCCGGCCGAGCGACACGCCATAGAGGCCGCCGACCAGCCGATCCTCGCGCCAGGCCTCGACGGAATGGCAGTGGCCCAGCCGATGCAGTTGCACATAGGCTTCGCGGATCGGCGCATTGATCCAGGTCGACCGCCGCTCCTCGCGCTTCTCGGCGCAGCCATCGATCGTCGCTTCGAAATCGAAATCGAAACGGATGTCGAACGGGTGCTTGCGGATCGTCTTCTTCAAGCTCTTGGGCGTGTGAAAACCTTCGAGCGGGATGATGCCGCGCGTCTCCGGCCGCACCCAGAACACTTCGGGATCGCTGGCGCTTTCGGCCATCGGAAAGACGCCCGAGGCATAGGCCTTGAGCAGCAGGTCGGTGGGGATGCGATAGCCGGGCGCGTAGGGGCGGGTCATCGCGTTGCCGCGCTATTCGCCCTTGGCCAGGTATTTTTCCAGCCAGTGGATGTCGTAGTCGCCATTGGCGATGTCCGCATTGCCGACGAGATCGCGAAACAGCGGCAGCGTCGTCTTGATGCCGTCGACGACGAACTCATCCAGGGCCCGCCGCAGCCGCATCATGCACTCGACGCGGTTACGCCCGTGCACGATCAGCTTGCCGATCAGGCTGTCGTAGTAGGGTGGGATCTTGTAGCCGGAATAGACGCCGGAATCGACGCGGATGCCGAGGCCGCCAGGCGTGTGGAAGTGGGTGATGGTGCCGGGCGAGGGGGTGAAGGTGCGCGGGTCCTCGGCATTGATGCGGCATTCGATGGCGTGACCGTTGAACTTGATGTCTTCCTGTTTCACCGAGAGGCCGCCGCCGGAGGCGACGCGGATCTGTTCATGCACCAGATCGATGCCGGTGATCGCTTCCGTCACCGGATGCTCGACCTGCAGGCGCGTGTTCATCTCGATGAAGTAGAATTCGCCGTTCTCGTAGAGAAACTCGATCGTGCCGGCGCCGGAGTAGCCAAGGTCGGCAATGGCCTTGGCGCAGATGTCACCGATGCGGGCGCGCTCCTCGGCATTGAGTGCCGGCGAGGGCGCCTCTTCCCAGACTTTCTGGTGGCGGCGTTGCAGCGAGCAGTCGCGCTCGCCGAAATGGACGCCGCGGCCGAACCCGTCGCCGAACACCTGCACCTCGATATGGCGCGGCTTTTCCAGGTATTTCTCGATGTAGACGGCATCGTCGCCGAAGGCGGCACCCGCTTCCGTGCTCGCTGTCTGCAAGGCGATCTCGAGGTCGGCCTCGGTAAGGGCGACCTTCATACCGCGCCCGCCGCCGCCAGCCGACGCCTTGATGATCACGGGGTAGCCGATCTCGGCGGCAATGCGCTTGGCTTCCTTTTGATCGGTGACGGCGCCGTCCGAACCGGGCACCACCGGGATGCCGAGGCGCTTTGCGGTGCGCTTGGCCTCGATCTTGTCGCCCATGATGCGGATATGGTCGCCGGAGGGACCGATGAAGGTGATGTTGTGCGCGGCCAGGATGTCGGCGAACTTGGCGTTCTCCGACAGGAAGCCATAGCCCGGATGCACCGCGTCGGCGCCGGTGATTTCGCAGGCGGCCACGATCTGATGGATGTTGAGATAGCTGTCGCGCGATGGCGGCGGCCCGATGCAGACGCTCTCGTCGGCCAGCCGCACATGCATGGCGTCGGCGTCGGCGGTCGAATGCACGACCACCGTCTGGATGCCGAGTTCCTTGCAGGCGCGCAAAACCCGGAGCGCGATTTCGCCGCGATTGGCGATGAGAATCTTCTGAAACATCCGGTCCGCTCTACTCGATCACGACGAGCGGCATGCCGTACTCGACCGGCTGCGCGTCCTCGAACAGGATCGCCGTCACCGTGCCGGCGCGGGGCGAGGGGATCTGGTTCATCGTCTTCATAGCCTCGATGATCAGCAGCGTCTGGCCTTCCTTGACCTTCTGGCCGACTTCGATGAACGCCTTGGCGTCGGGCGACGGCGCCAGATAGGCGGTGCCGACCATCGGCGAGGCCACCGCGTTCTTCGACACGTCGACCGTTGCCGGGCCTGCAGCTGCGGCGGGCTGGGCTGCTGCTGGCGCATAAGCTGGTTGCGGCGCTGCGATCGCATGGACGGCAGGGGCCTGCCGCGAGACGCGCACCTTCAGGTCGCCCAGTTCAACCTCGATCTCGGTCAGGTTGGTGTCGTTCAGTATGCCCGCCAGATCGCGGATCAGTTGCTGGTCAACACCGGTCTTCTTTATCGACATTTTCGAGCCTTCTGTTTGTTGGCCGGTCATAGGCGTGCGGCCAGCGCCTGCAGCGCCAGCGTGTAGCCGAGCGGCCCAAAGCCACAGATCATGCCGACGGCAACCGGCGCGACCATGGAGACGTGGCGGAATGATTCCCGCGCATGGATGTTGGAAAGATGGACTTCGGCGACTGGCAGCGGCGCGACGGCGCGGATGGCATCGTGGATCGCGATCGAGGTGTGGCTGTAGGCGCCCGGATTGATGACGATGCCGACCGCCTTGTCTCCGGCTTCCTGAATCCAGTCGACCAGGTCGCCCTCGTGGTTCGACTGGCGGAAATCGATCTCGAACCCAAGCGACGCGCCGGCCTGTTTGCAGTCGTCGGCGATCGCGGCAAGCGTCTTGCCGCCATAGATGCCCGGCTCGCGCTTGCCGAGCGCGTTGAGATTGGGACCGTTCAGGACGAAAACCGTTTTCAAAAAAGCCGACCTTCTTCGGCGCCGACATCAAGCCGGCGCGCTGGGCCCTCTATAATGGGCATAGACGTCCGCGAAAAGAGCGCAAGTGCGTTCTTTCACTGTCCACAACAGGCGGAAATGTGCCCGTGAGAAATGTGCTGGCGAGCAAAATCAGAGTGCGGCTTTCGCCGCCTCGATCTTTTCAGCCAGCACTTCCTGTCCAAGCGCCCCGAACACGACCTCGTTGCCGACCACATAGGACGGCGTGCCGGTGATCGCCAGCTTGTTGGCAAGGTCATAGGTCTTGGAGAAAGCCTCGGGGATCGACGGGTCCTTCATCTTCTCGCGCAGCGTTGCTTCGTCAGCGCCGAGCGAAAGCGCGATCTTGATGGCCGCTGCCTCCGTGGCGCGTCCCTGACCGCCGAGCAGCGCATTGTGGAATTCGCCGTACTTTTCCGGCTTCATCAGGTGGAAGGCCATCGAGACGACGCTCGCTTTCTGCGAATCCGGTCCGAGGATGGGAAATTCCTTGAGCACGAAGCGCAGGTCCGGATCGGCCTTGGTCAGAGCCCGCATGTCGTCGATGGCGCGTTTGCAGAAGCCGCAATTATAGTCGTAGAACTCGACGATGGTGACCTTGCCGTTCGGGTTGCCGACGACGCCGTCGAAGGCCGAGTTGAAGATCTGGTCCTTGGCGTCCTTGATCACGCCCAGATGGGCGATGCGCTGCTCTTCCTTCTGCTTGGCCTCAAGCGCGTCCTGAACCTCCAGCAGCACTTCCGGGTTTTTCAAAAGGTAGTCGCGGATGATGCCTTCGACCTCGGCGCGGTCGATCTTGGTGTCACCCGCCATCTGGACAGGCTGAGCCGTGCCGGCCTTTGCAATCTGTGGGCTTCCGGCCACGAATCCGAAAGCCAGCATGGCAAGGGCGACCGCAATCCCCGTGGTGCCCAGCAGCAGTGCTTTTTTCATCGTTCCTGTTCCTTCTGTCTGTTTTCCGGCCCGGTATACCCGGCTGTGTCGCAGCGCGTGGCCGAAAGGTTCACTTGATCTTGATCTTGTTTGACGGAGTGTAGTTTATGATGTCCTGAGCGCGGAGCCAGCGCGGCTCGCCGCGCTTCATCTGCTGCTGCGCCCGCATGGCGAAAATCTTCGCATCCTTGTAGTTGCCGGAATAGAAGTGACCTTCGGCGGTAGCAAGTTCGGCGCCCGGGATGTCACCCAGTTCGCCATAGGCCTGCGCGAGGTAACGGTATCCGGCGGAATTTTCCTTGTCGCGCCCCAGACCGTTGTTGATCTGCACCACTGCCTTTTTCAGGGAGTCTGGCGTGCCGATGGCCATCAGCGCCTGGCCCCAGGAAACCGGCAGCAGGCCTGACCGCGCCGGATCGAGGCTGACCGCCTTGGCATAGGCGTCCGCGGCATCCTTGGGCCTGTTCGCCTTCATCAGGATATCGCCACGCAATTCCTGAAAATAGGCGTTTTTCGGTTGGGTCTTGATCAGTGCATTGGTCTTGGCGAGCGCGGTGGCGATGTCGCCGAACAGGTAGGTCGCCTGGGCATCGCCATATTGCGCGGCGAGGCTGCCCGGCATCTTGCGTATCAGCCGCGACGCGGCCGCCTGGCCGTCCATGTAGACGGCGATCTTCACACGCATCATGTCGTGCCGCTGCTGCAGCGCCGGCGGGTCGATCTTGTCGACGTAAGGGCTTTGCTTCACCAGCACTTCGAGATTGGCGATACGATCCTGCGGCATCGGATGGCTGATCCGGTAGGGATCGACCTGCGCGCCCGACAGCGACAGCGCCGTCTGGAAACGGTGGAACGTCTTCAGCATGCCCATGCCGGACTGGCCGGTGGCGTTGAGATAGGTGATCGCCGAGCGGTCGGCGGTCATCTCCTCGGTGCGCTGATAGGCGAGGATGCTGCGCTGGGCCATCTCGCCGCCGCCGGCCGCCACGCCCATGCCGGCGCCGGCAAGGCCGCGGCTGTTGGTGGCGGCGCCGGCAGCAATGGCGCCGGCGCCAAGCAATGTGGCGATGATCGCCATCGTCTTGGCGCGTTCGAGCTGGTCGCGCAGTTTCTGCTGGTGGCCACCGGCAATATGGCCGGCTTCGTGCGCGATGACGCCGATGATCTCGTTGGGTGTTTCGGCCGTCATCAGCGCGCCGGTGTTGATGAACAACCGGCGTCCGGTGACGAAGGCATTGAAGCTCTGATCGTTGACCAGGACAATGTCGATCCCGTCATTCGCCAGTCCCGCCGCCTTGAAGATCGGCCGCGCATAGTCGCGCACCAGCGCCTCGATCTCGGCATCGCGTATCACGGGCACGTTCTGGGCGAAGGCGCTGACCGAACTCGCCACCGCAACAACAGCCCCGAGCGAAAGCGTCGCGAAGACGCGCGCTGCCTGGGCAATCGTCGATCTGGGTCGGCTCAACATGACGTGTCCACTGGTAGACGAGCGGGCGAAGGATGAAAAGTCGGCACCGGAAACTTCCTCAACTTGTGATCCTCACATCAATCGGGCATTTGTGCGGCGCATGCGCCAGAAGTTGGCGCCTTCAGCCAGCGGGAATATTGGTTAAATGGTCGTTTCGCTCTCACGTCGTGGCAATGTCGAGCCGTTCCACGCGATGGACATCCTGGCCGAGGCAAACCGGCTGAAGGCCCAGGGTGTCCCGGTTGTTTCCATGGCTGTCGGACAGCCCTCCGATCCGGCACCTGCCCGCGTTCGCGCGGCGGCAGGCAAGGCCTTGCAGCACGGACGCATCGGCTACACCGACACGCTCGGCCTCGCCGCCCTGCGCAAGGCGGTCGCCGAACATTATGCCGATCACTATGGCCTCGATGTTCCATCCAGCCGGATCGCGGTGACCACCGGATCGTCGGCCGCTTTCAACCTCGCCTTTCTGGCCATGTTCGATCCTGGCGACCGCGTCGCCATCGCCACGCCCGGCTATCCCGCCTATCGCAACATCATGGCAGCGCTCGGCATCGAGGTGGTCGAGATCGAGCTTGGCGACGAGGCCTACCTGCATGCCGGCCATCTCGAGACCGCGCATCGCGAGAAACCGCTGAAGGGCGTTCTGTTTGCCAGCCCGGCCAACCCAACTGGCGCTGTCATTCCCGCTGCCGAACTGTCGGCGTTGGTGAAGACGGCGCAAGACCTCGGCATCGCGGTGATCTCCGACGAGATCTACCATCGGCTGGCCTACGCTGCCCCCGACACCACGGCTCTCGCCTATGGAAGCAGCGTGACTGTGATCAATTCCTTCTCGAAATACTATTGCATGACCGGCTGGCGCATCGGCTGGATGGTGCTGCCGGAAGAGCTGGTGCGGCCGGTCGAGCGCATCGCCCAGAGCCTCTACATTTCGCCGCCGGAACTGTCGCAGATCGCAGCGATCGAGGCCTTCGCCGCAACCGAGGAACTGGAGGCGGTCAAGGGCCGCTACGCCTGGAATCGTGAGCTCCTGATGAAACGTCTGCCGGAACTCGGTTTTTCGCTGGCAGCACCCATGGATGGCGCCTTCTATGCCTTTTGCGACGTCACCAGGCACACCAATGACAGCATGGCCTTCGCGCGAAAGATGCTGGCGGAAGCGCATGTGGCCGCAACGCCCGGCCGCGACTTCGACACCCAGGCAGGGCACCGCACCATGCGTTTCTCCTATGCCGGCAGCCACGACGACATGGTCGAGGCGATGGCGCGCATCGAACGCTGGTTGAGGTAGCATCATGCCGGAACTCGAGCAGGCGCTGGCCGAAGTCGCCGCCGAAATGGCCGAACGCACCGATCGTGGCAATGTCGCCACCTACATTCCGCAGCTCGGCAAGGTCGATCCCAAGAAGTTCGGCATCGCCGCCGTCACCAATGACGGCCGTGTGCTGATGGCGGGCGACGCCGACGAGGCCTTTTCGATCCAGAGCATCTCGAAAGTGTTCACGCTGACTTTGGCGCTCGGCAATGTCGGCGACGCGCTGTGGCAGCGGGTCGGACGCGAGCCGTCGGGCAATCCGTTCAACTCGATCGTGCAGCTCGAGCACGAGAACGGCATTCCGCGCAATCCGTTCATCAATGCCGGCGCCATTGTCATTTCCGACATCCTGCTTGCCGGCCACCAGCCGCGCGAGGCGATCGGTGAAATCCTGCGCTTCATCCAGTTCCTGGCCGATGACGAGACCATTATCATCGACCGCGAGGTCGCCGCTTCCGAAAGGGCGACCGGCTATCGCAATTTCGCGCTTGCCAACTACATGAAATCCTTCGGCAATCTCAACCACGAGCCGGAATTGGCGCTGGGCGTCTATTTCCACCACTGCGCCATCGCCATGAGCTGTCGGCAACTGGCGCTCGCCGGCCGTTTCCTCGCCAATGGCGGCAAGAACCCGGCGACCGGGCATTCCGTGGTGTCGGCCGAGCGTGCGCGCCGCATCGGCGCGATGATGCTGACCTGCGGCCACTATGACGGCTCCGGCGACTTTGCCTTCCGCGTCGGCATTCCCGGCAAGAGCGGCGTCGGCGGCGGCATACTGGGCATCGTGCCGGGCGTCGCCTCGCTTGCCGTCTGGTCGCCTGGCCTCAACGCCAACGGCAATTCCAAGCTGGGGTCGATCGCGCTGGAAAAGCTGGCCAGGATGATGAACTGGTCGATCTTCGCGCCATAGCATATCGCCAGCTGTCAGAACGCCAGATATGAAAATCCCGCGCCGTTTTTCGAACGGCACGGGACTCTCTTTTGTCAAAAAATCAACTCAAGCGACTGAAAGGTTTAGAAAAAGCCCTTCCGCTGCCACCAGCCTGCGCGCTTCGGCTTGTCCTCGGTTTTGGCTGCCGGCTCATCCGCGACGGTTGAAGAGACAACCGGCACGACCGGCGCATCGACGGCCGCCGGCTTGCGCCGTGACGGCCGGGCCTTCGAGGGCTTTTCCTCGACAGCCGCGACCACCGTTTCGTCCGCAACCGCCGCCGGAGCCTCGATTGGTGCTTCCTCGGCGACTTCGACAGAAGTCGCCTCGGCGACGGCTTCGGCCGCTGCTTTCTTCGGCTTGGCTGCGCGACGCGGCTTCTTGGGCTTCTCGGCGCTCGGCACCTCGTCGCTCACCGCAGCCACTGGCTCTTCGACGGGCGCGGCGATAACCGGCTCGATCGATGCAGCCTCGCTTGCGGAAGCGTCGCCCTCGGAAGGTTCGGTCGTTTCGCCGACACTTGCCTCGGTCTCGCCTTCACCGTCTTCACGGCGGTTGCGCT
Source organism: Mesorhizobium sp. Mes31 (assembly GCF_024519675.1). Taxonomy (NCBI): domain Bacteria; kingdom Pseudomonadati; phylum Pseudomonadota; class Alphaproteobacteria; order Hyphomicrobiales; family Phyllobacteriaceae; genus Mesorhizobium; species Mesorhizobium sp. Mes31. Next base: position 326,448 of record NZ_JALJRL010000005.1, read on the forward strand.
TGCCACCGCGTTTGCCGCGCCGACGCTTCTTGCCTTGGCCCTCATCCGAAGCCTGGACCGTTTCGTCCGTTTCGGCAGCGCCGAGCGGAGCAGTGTCGTCCGTTTCGGTGTCGTCGTCTGTCGGGTTCGCCGATTCGGAGAAATCGCCCGCCGGAGCGGAGACAGAGGCACCGTCCGTAGCGGCGCCATGTTCGCGATCGCGATCCTTGCCACCGCGCCGCCTGCGGCGTTTGCGACGCTTGCGGTCACGGCCTTCGCCTTCCTCTCCGCTGGCAGGTCGCGGCTGCTGTTGCTGCGGCTGCTGGCGGGGCTGCTCGGCCTGCGCCGGTGCCTCGTCGTCTTCCTCCACGGCGATAATCTCGTCCTCGGGCTCGTCCGGCTCGACATAGGCCGGGAAGCTCCGGGCTTCGACAAAGCCTTCCGGCTTTTCAGCCAGCGCGCCGCGGAAGATCGCATAGTGCTGCGCACCAACCGAATCGTCGGCCTCGATGGTGATGGTCAGGCCGAAGCGGCTTTCGAGTTCCACCAACGTACCGCGCTTGTGGTTGAGCACATAGAGCGCAGTGGCCGCCGGTGTCCGCACGGTGATGTGGCTGCGCGAATCCTTGAGCAGGAATTCCTCGATCGCCCGCACCACCATCAGCGCGACGGACGAATCGGAACGCACATGGCCGGTGCCGCCACAGTGCGGGCAGGGCTTCATGGTCGATTCCAGCACGCTCGCGCGGATGCGCTGGCGTGACATCTCCATCAGGCCGAAATGCGAGATGCGGCCGACCTGGATGCGCGCGCGGTCGTTCTTGAGGTGGTCCTTCAACCGCTTCTCGACGGAGCGGTTGTTGCGGTTCTCCTCCATGTCGATGAAGTCGATGACGATCAGGCCGGCGAGATCGCGCAGCCTGAGCTGGCGGGCGACTTCCTCCGCCGCTTCCAGATTGGTATGGAGCGCCGTGTCCTCGATCGAGTGCTCCTTGGTGGAGCGGCCCGAATTGACGTCGATAGCGACCAGCGCCTCGGTCTGGTTGATGATGATGTAGCCGCCACTTTTCAGCGTCACTTGCGGCTGCAGCATGCGGTCGAGCTGTGCCTCGATGCCGTTGCGCACGAAGATCGGCGTCGTGTCGCGGAAGGGCTGGACGACCTTGGCATGGCTGGGCATCAGCATGCGCATGAAGTCCTTGGCCTCGCGATAGCCTTCCTCGCCGGAGACGAGGATCTCGTCGATATCCTTGTTGTAGAGGTCGCGCACCGAACGCTTGATCAGGCTGCCTTCCTCATAGACCAGGGCAGGGGCCGTCGACTGCAAGGTGAGATTGCGGACATTTTCCCAAAGCCGCATCAGGTATTCGTAGTCGCGCTTGATCTCGGCCTTGGTGCGGCTCTCGCCGGCGGTGCGCAGGATGACGCCCATGCCCTGCGGCACTTCGAGATCGGCAACCACCTCCTTGAGGCGCTTGCGGTCGACCGCGCTGGTGATCTTGCGCGAAATGCCGCCGCCGCGCGCCGTGTTCGGCATCAGCACAGAATAGCGGCCGGCGAGCGAAAGATAGGTTGTCAGTGCGGCGCCCTTGTTGCCGCGTTCTTCCTTGACGACCTGCACCAGCAGAATCTGCCGGCGCTTGATCACTTCCTGGATCTTGTATTGGCGGCGCACCGGCTTGCGGCGGTTGCGCACTTCCTCCAGCGCATCCTCGGCGCCGACCGATTCGATCTCGTGATCATCCGGATGCGATGACTGCACCTCCTCCAGCATGCCACGATCGTTGTCGCCGGACGTCGCTTCGCTTCCCTGTTCCGCCTGCGGGACGGCTTCGGAAATCACATCGGCCTCGATGGAGGCCGCGATGGACGTGGGACCGCCTTCGCGGGGTTCGGTTTCGCCCTGGTCGGCTGAATCCTCGCTATGGTCGGACGTAGCGGCGTGTTCCGATGTATCGGCAGCGTGTTCGATGGTCTCGAAAGCCGGAGAGGCGTCTTCAGCAACCGCATCGGCATCGCCGCTGTTGTCGTTGCCTTCGCCTGCCTCACCGGAATCGGCTGCGCCCGCATCGCGCCTGTGTTCACCGCGGTCGCGGCTCTTGCCGCCACGCCGGCGCCCGCGCCGTCCGCGATCGCGGCTCTGGCGATCGTCGCCTTCGCCGTCCTCGTCCTCCTCGTCCTCAGCCTCCTGCGCTTCCGCGCGCAGCAGTGCCTGACGGTCGGCGACCGGAATCTGGTAGTAGTCGGGGTGTATTTCACTGAAGGCGAGAAAACCGTGACGGTTGCCGCCATATTCGACAAAGGCTGCCTGAAGGGAGGGTTCGACGCGCGTTACGCGGGCGAGGTAGATATTTCCTTTGAGCTGCTTCTTGTCCTGGGATTCAAAGTCGAATTCTTCGATACGGTTACCGCGTACGACGACAACTCGTGTTTCCTCCGGGTGGGAGGCGTCTATCAGCATTTTGTTGGGCATTATTTCGTTTCCCCCCGGCAGCCGTCAGCCGCAGCTTGCGAGGCAATGCTTGCTGCTGCGTGTCTGGAGTGTGGGTGCCGGATGTCTGAATGTCCGCCGGCCGCCGCTTGAGCGCCATGGCGGTGCCGCCCGCAGCCATAATGGCGCGGTTTGATGCGGACCTTTCCATGATTGCGCTTGAAGCCATCGTCACCAGCAGAACCTTTTGAACCAAAGCCCGGCAAACCGGACCAGCTTGTTTGCTCATACAGAGCCGGCGCGGGAACAAACCCGGCCGTTTTCCTCACGCAGGCGATTCCCCCGCCACGGGCGCACACCTGCGAAATTCGTCGCGATCACCTGAGGCCTTTTCGCGTGAAGCGAAAGGAGCCGCCCTTCGTCTGACCCTGTAGCAGGAAGCTGCGGAGGAGGGCGGTTCCAGGATTGCAGTGATCCACCATCGCTTTTATGATTTGGCGGGGTGGAAGGCAACCCCGATTTCCGATGCCGGCAAAAAGCGGTTCCGTAACGTAAGAACAGGTTCAGACCCTTGCATGAAAAGGCTTGGTTAACCTTCTCTGGATACCAATCGTTAATCGAATTCGCGGCCTAACCGGCACTTCGACGAAACGACCGGGCGCCTGCGCCAAACCGGGAGCGACTGGAAAGAGATGGGACTGGCGGACTTCACAGACAAGGGATGTCGTGTTGGCGGCCAGATTCTCGGCGTCTTTTGTCTTTTGCTGCTGCTGGTGGTCGCTTCCGCTTTTTCCGCCGTTGCCAATGCCGCCGACGCACCGCTCGTGGCAACCGGCTACAAGATGGCGGGCGATGCCACCAAGATGCGCATCGTCATCGATTTCGATCGCGAACCTGATGTCAAATGGTTCCTGCTGCGCGGTCCCAACCGCCTTGTCATCGATCTCGCGAATACGAGATTTGCAATTGGCGCCAAGGACCTGAAGGCGCGCGGCTTGGTCAGGGGCGTACGTCTGGGCGCGCTCGGCGATGGCGTTTCGCGGCTGATTCTCACCGGCAAGGGGCCGTTCGCCGTCGACAAGCTCGATGTGCTCAAGAACGAGGATGGAACTGGCTACCGCATCGCCATCGACATGTCGGCCGCCTCCGAACGGGAGTTTGACGCCGCACTTGCCAATCAGGCGCTGACCACTGGCTCGACGGTTTCGACCGACAAGGGGGGGCGGGTCGGCACCGGGCCGGTCTCCAATCCGGGTCACCGCTTCACCGTTGTCATCGATCCTGGCCATGGCGGCATCGACGGCGGCGCCGAGGGCCTCAACGGCACGATCGAGAAGAATGTCACGCTCGCCTTCGCCACGGAGTTGCGGGACAAGCTCGCAGCCGTCGACAAATACGATGTCTTCATGACGCGCGATACCGACGAGTACCTGCGCCTGGACGACCGCGTGCGCATCGCCAGGCAGCACGAGGCCGATCTGCTCATTTCCATCCATGCCGACACCATCAGCGTCAAGGGCATCCGCGGCGCCACCGTCTACACCATATCCGACAAGGCTTCGGATCCCGAGGCGCAGGCGCTCGCCGACCGCGAAAACCTCTCCGACCAGTTCGCCGGCATGGAAATCAAGAACGACAACAAGGAGGTGACCGACATCCTGATCGATCTGATCCGCCGCGAGACGCACAATTTCTCGATGAGTTTCGCCCACACGCTGGTCGGACAGCTTTCGACCAGTGTCGGCCTCATCAACAATCCGCAGCGTTCCGCCGGATTCAAGGTGCTGAAAGCACCGGACGTGCCATCCGTTCTGGTCGAACTCGGTTATCTCTCCAATGCCAAGGACGAGGCGCAGCTGCTCGACGCCGGTTGGCGCGGCAAGGCAGCTCAAAGCATCACCAACGCCGTCGCATTGTTCGCCTCCGCCCGTACCGGAGCGGGTGCCGGCGGCTGACATGCCCGGCGGCGCCTGCAACCAGAGGCGGCGTTGCGCGACGACAACACCTGGTGCCTTTATTTCCGCCTTGCGGTCACGAAATCAGTCATTGCCGTATTTTGTCCACATGGTGGCGACATGGGTTTTCGATTGCGGTTTGGGACCGGTTCGAAAGCTTGCGCGAAAGGCGGCTTCGTCTAGGAAATTCCCGAACCAAGGACTGGAGCGGGTATGATTCGTCTCATTGGCTATTTTTTCGGCATCGGCACGACGCTGGCCCTTCTGGTCGCGGCGGGCGTTGCGCTTTACATCGGCCATGTAGCAAAGGATCTGCCTGACTACGAAGTGCTGGCCAAGTACGAGCCGCCGGTGACCACCCGCATCCATGCCTCGGATGGCTCGCTGATGGCGGAGTATGCGCGCGAACGGCGTCTGTATTTGCCGATTCAGGCGATCCCGGATCGGGTCAAGGCGGCCTTTTTGTCCGCCGAGGACAAGAACTTCTATACCCACCCTGGCGTCGACATAACGGGACTGGGCCGGGCCATGCTCACTTACGTTTCGGGTGGACCGATGCAGGGTGGTTCGACCATCACCCAACAGGTTGCCAAGAACTTCCTTCTCACCAACGAGCGCTCCCTGGAACGCAAGGCCAAGGAGGCCATCCTTTCGTTCCGCATCGAACAGGCCTATTCCAAGGATCGTATCCTTGAGCTCTATCTCAACGAGATTTTCTTTGGCTTCAACGCCTATGGTGTCGCCGGCGCCGCACTGACCTATTTCGATAAGTCGGTGAACGAACTGACCGTGGCCGAAGCCGCCTATCTGGCTTCGCTCCCGAAAGGTCCGGCCAACTACAATCCCTTCAAACACGCCGATCGTGCGCTTGAGCGGCGAAACTGGGTCATCGGCCAGATGGTCGAGAACGGTTACGTGACCCCTGAAGAGGGTGCGAAGGCGAAGGCCGAGCCGCTTGGCGTCGTCCCACGCCGCACCGGCTCCTATTTGTTCGCGGGCGAGTATTTTACCGAAGAGGTTCGTCGGCAGATCATCGCCCGCTATGGCGAGAATGCGCTCTATGAGGGCGGCCTTTCCATTCGCACGACCCTTGATCCGAAAGTTCAGCTCATCGCCCGCACGGCGATGCAGAATGGGTTGATGAAATACGACACGTTGCGCGGCTATCGCGGGCCGGTGACGTCAATCGACGTGTCCGGTGACTGGGGCGCTGCACTGGGTGCCGTCAAAGGACTGGAAGATGTGCCCGAATGGTCGCTCGCCGTCGTGCTCGACAGTTCGGAGTCCGGTCTGTCGATCGGCCTGCAGCCCGCGCGCCAGGCGTCGGGCGAGATCGTCAAGGAACGCGTCGAAGGCACCGTCAGCAAGGAGGACATGGGTTTCGCCATGCGCCATGTCGTCGGTGGCAAGACCGTCAAGGCCAAGTCGCCGGCGGACGTGTTGAAGCCGGGCGATGTCATCTTTGTGCAGAAGAACGAAGGCGCCGAAGGCGCCTACAGCCTGCGTCAGGTTCCTGAGGTGGAGGGTGGCCTTATCGCCATGGACCCCCATACCGGTCGCGTGCTGGCCATGGTCGGCGGCTTCTCCTACGCACAGTCGGAATTCAATCGTGCAACGCAAGCCATGCGTCAGCCAGGTTCTTCGTTCAAGCCGATCGTTTATTCGGCCGCGCTCGACAATGGCTATACGCCGGCCTCTGTGATCATGGACGGGCCAATCACCATCCAGAGCGGCAACACCACCTGGACACCGAAGAACTACGACGGCACGGTGGCGGGCCCGGCGACGCTGCGCTCCGGCATCGAGAAGTCGCGCAACCTGATGACGGTGCGGCTTGCCAATGACATGGGCATGAAGCTGGTGGTGGAATACGCCGAGCGCTTTGGTGTCTACGATCACCTGGCACCGTATCTGCCGATGGCCCTGGGCTCCGGCGAAACGACCGTGATGCGCATGGTATCGGCCTATTCGATCATGGCCAATGGCGGCAAGTCGATCAAGCCGTCGCTGATCGACCGTATCCAGGATCGCTACGGCAAGACGGTGTTCAAGCAGGACGAGCGCGGCTGCGAAGGCTGCAATGCGCCCGAATGGCAGAACCAGCCGGAGCCGGAACTGGTCGACAATTCCGAGCAGGTGCTCGATCCGATGACGGCCTATCAGATCACCTCGATGATGGAAGGTGTGGTGCAGCGCGGCACCGGCGCCACCATCGGTGAACTTGGCCGCCACATCGCGGGCAAGACCGGAACGACGAACGACGAAAAGGACGCTTGGTTCATCGGTTACACGCCCAACCTCGTCGTCGGTCTCTACATGGGCTACGACACGCCGCGCGGGCTTGGCCATGGCGCCACCGGTGGTGGTCTCGCCGCGCCTATCTTCAAGGACTTCATGCGGGTGGCGCTGGACGGCACACCCAATGTCGACTTCAAGGTTCCGGATGGCATGAATCTGGTCGCCATCAATCGCAAGACCGGCATGCGTGCCGCGTCGGGCGATCCGGGCACCATCATCGAAGCCTTCAAGCCGGGTACCGGTCCCGCCGACAGCTATTGGGTGATCGGCATGGGCGCCGACGGCTCCAATGGTTCCGGTGGCGCGCTGTCGCCGCAGGCCAACCAGGCTATACAGGACGGCGGCGGCGGTCTTTACTGACGATTTTCATGGGCGGATGGGCTGGCCTTGCGCCAGCCCATTTTGCTTTACAGCCGGCGGCAGCCTCCCTATGTATCGCGCCGACCGATCGCCATTTCAGCAAACAGGACGAACAGCCAGCCATGCGCGCGGAAACGCAAAACATCGTCGACGAGATCAGGCAGGCGATAACCCTGCTGAGGAGGCATCTTTGACTGGGATCAGGCCATAAAACGGCTTGAATACCTCAATGTGCGCGCCGAGGACGCCAGCCTCTGGAACGAACCGCTGGAAGCGCAGAAACTGATGCGCGAACGCCAGGGCCTCGAGGAAGGCATCGCGTCGGTGAAGGGGCTGACGCAGGCGCTCGAGGACAATATCGGCCTGATTGAGCTCGGTGAGGAAGAGCACGACGAAGGCGTCGTCGCCGAGGCCGAAGCCGCGATCCGTTCGATGCGCGGCGAGGCAAAGGCCCGCCAGATCGAGACGCTGCTGTCGGGTGAGGCCGACGCCAACGACACCTATCTCGAAGTCCATGCAGGCGCCGGTGGCACCGAGAGCCAGGACTGGGCCTCGATGCTGCTGCGCATGTACACGCGCTGGGCCGAGCGTCGCCGCTTCAAGGTCGAGATACTGGAAGTGCATGACGGCGAAGAAGCCGGCATCAAGTCAGCCACGCTGCTGATCAAGGGCCATAATGCCTATGGCTGGCTGAAGACGGAATCGGGCGTCCATCGCCTGGTGCGCATTTCGCCATACGACAGCAATGCACGCCGCCACACGTCATTTGCCAGCATCTGGGTCTATCCGGTCATCGACGACACGATCGAGATCGATGTCTCCGAATCCGATGTCCGCATCGACACCTATCGCTCGTCCGGCTCGGGCGGCCAGCACGTCAACACCACCGATTCGGCAGTGCGCATCACCCATCTCGCCACCGGCATCGCCGTCGCTTGCCAGGCCGAACGCTCGCAGCACAAGAACAAGGCCAAGGCCTGGGAGATGTTGCGCTCGCGCCTCTACGAAGAAGAGCTGAAGAAGCGTGAGGCGGTTGCGAACGCCACCGAAGCGTCGAAGAGCGATATTGGCTGGGGTCACCAGATCCGCTCCTATGTTTTGCAGCCATATCAGTTGGTGAAGGATCTTCGCACCGGCGTCGAGAGCACCAGCCCGTCGAGCGTGCTCGACGGCGACCTCGACGACTTCATGGAAGCCTCGTTGTCGCAGCGTATCGAGGGCGGTGCGGGTGAGGTTGTGGCGGACCTGGATTGACGCATGTTGCCCCCAAATGCGCGCAGCGACTTGGGGGCAAAGAAATGCGTAAGAACAGTGACTTAAAGCGCGTTGCGTGGCTCCGCTTCAACGCAGCTCGCTTCAGGCCTCAGAACAGCGGCTTGACATGGATCTGGGGTGGGCGATGGCTCGCAAGCTTGCCGGAAAATGCCTCTGCGGTGCTGTGCAATACGTCGTGAAGGACGAGTTCGCTTACGCGGCCAACTGCCACTGCTCCAATTGCCGACGAGCCACCGGCTCGGCCTTCAAGCCGTTCGCCGGTATCGAGCGCGACAAGCTTGTCTTGACGCAAGGCAAGAGCAACCTTCTGATCTTTGGCGACCAGAGCGGCCATGACGCGCACTGCGGGCTGTGTGGTTCACTGCTCTATTCGCTGGTCCGCGAAGCAACCTTCTTCCATGTCGCCATGGGGACCCTTGTCGACGAGCCGTCCATCCGTCCGTCCGCCCACATTTTCGTGGGTTCGAAGGCAAGCTGGTTCACCATCACCGACGAGTTGCCGCAATATGAAGAGCATGTCGTGGCTGCCAAAGCCGCCGACCAATAGCGTCGGCCGGCCACCAGCAATTTCTTGCGCCGACTCACATTTCGGCTCACCATCACGGCGTTGAGGGGAGACAAAAGCATTTATGGCCGGGCGCGGCATATCTGCAAGCTGACGATCGGCCGCTGGGGAAGACACGTTCTGGGAAGGGGCAAGCGAAACGCTTGAACCTCGTTTGAAAGGAACGTTCCCATGTTTGCCGCCAGGTCCAGATCGGCCATTGCCGTTCAATCGGTTGGCCAGCTTCTCCTCCCCTTTTGCGCAACCTTTGCAGTCTTGGCGCTGATGGCGCCGGCCTTGGCGCATGACGCCAAGCCGACCTCGGCGAAGCCGCAAGGCTGGAGCTACCCGTTCGCCTGCTGCGCTAACTACGATTGCCACGAGGTGTCGCAGACTTCGATCAGCGAGCGCCCGGAGGGCTATGTCATCAAGGACACGGGGGAGGTGGTGGCCTACAGCGACAGGCGGATCAAGGATTCGCCCGACGGCGAATTCCATTGGTGCGCGCATCAGGCCGGGCTCGACGCCGGCAAGACCATCTGCCTGTTCGTGCCGCCATCGTCTTACTAGGCCTCTTCTGGTTTGGACCAGGCCAGGGAGGAGCCAGGTTCTCCAGCCAGATTGCTGACGGACAGTTGTCAGGAGCGCCCCTTTATGCTGCCCTTGCCGCGCGAGGCGGCGGGCGACAGGAGGAAGTTCGTTGATGACCATCAAGGCAAGCTGTCATTGCAGGGCGACGACATTCGAGGTTTCGCAAGCACCGCAGACGGTGACGCAATGCACCTGTTCATTCTGCTCGAAACGCGGTTCGCTGTGGGCCTACTACACGCCATCGCAATTCAAGCTCACCAGTCCGCCGGAAAACGTTTCTGTCTACGAGTGGGGATCGAAAACCGTAAAGCATGGGTTTTGCGCCACCTGCGGCTGCGGCACGTTCACGGAGACACCGGACTGGTCGACTGGCAAGCCGGATTTCGACAATCCCAAGATCAGCGTCAATTCGCGGCTGTTCGATGATTTCGATCTCGACAAGGTCGAAGTGGTGGTCATCGACGGCAAGAATCTCTGGTAGCCCAACACGGCAATGCCGCGCTTTGCGGATCAATTTGGTCCCTCGGGGAAAAGCCGCGGGTGGCGCTTTTGCCGTTCCGCTTTTTGCCGCATTTCATGTACAAGACGCGGGAAGGGCTGATTTGGCGCCGTCTCAAGGCGCGACTTGGAGAGGGACCATCCTATGAAGAAGACCGTGCTCGTCGTTGTGGCGACGGCTCTGTTCGTGAGCGCCTGCACCACCACCGATCCGTATACCGGCGACCAGAAGATTTCCAACACGGCCGCCGGTGCGGGCCTTGGCGCTCTGGCGGGTGCCAGCCTTGGGCTGCTTGCCGGTGGCAATGACCGCCGCAACGCGCTGATCGGCGCTGGCATCGGCGCGCTGGCCGGCGGCGCCATCGGTGCCACAATGGACCAGAACGAGGCCGAGCTGCGCCGGCAGCTCGAGGGCACCGGTGTCAGCGTCACCCGCAGCGGCGACCAGATCATCCTCAACATGCCGTCCGACATCACCTTCAACACGGATCAGGATGCGGTGAAGCCCGGCTTCTACCAGGTGCTGAACTCGGTCGCGCTGGTGCTGAAGAAGTTCAAACAGACCACGGTCGATGTCTTCGGTCACACCGATTCGACTGGCGGCGACCAGCACAATTTCGATCTGTCGCAGCGTCGCGCGTTGGCGGTCGCCAATTATCTGGCCGGTCAGGGCGTCGATCAGCGCCGCTTCGCCGTCACCGGCTTCGGCGAGACTCGTCCCGTCGCATCCAACGCGACGGCCGAAGGCCGCGCCCAGAACCGCCGCGTCGAGATCCAGCTGTCGCCGCTCACCTGATCTGTTAGGCAAGCGAATGCGAAACGGCCCCATGTGGGGCCGTTTTTGTTTGAGCGGACGTCGACTGAGCGGACGTCGGCAGTCTTCAGATTGGCGCACATCGTAGAATTAGCTAGTTCTAAATAACTACTTTCCGGCGGCCATCGAAAGGACTAGCATCGTCGCTGTTCCGGAGGGGATGAGGCGGTACAACGGGCCGCGCAATCAGCATTTTCCGCCTCGGTCTTGCACGGCCAGATCAGAAAATCTGGGAGGAATGCATGACAAGAACAGCCAGCCTTGGGCGCCCCGGCGTCCTCGTTTTAACAAGTATTGTCGGCGCATGGTTGGGTGTCGCCACGGCCTGGGCCGAGGAAGCCAACAAGGCAGACATCGATGCCTTGAAAAAGTCGCTCGCCAAATATGAGGACTACACCGCCGCCGTTCGCGACCTCTATCTGTCGACGGTAGGCTGCGTCTACTACAGCGGAGAAAAGATACCGGGCTCGATGGAATACCCGAAAGGCGCCATGGGTATCCATTTCGTCAACGTTCCGAGTGTCGGCCAGAAACTCGACCCGATGAAGCCCAACGTGCTGATCTACGAGCCTACCAAGAAAGGCCTGAAGTTGGTCGGGGTGGAATGGCTGGTGCCGCTGACGCCGGACGTCAAAGCGCCGCCGAAGCTGTTTGGCCAAACCTTCATGGGCCCGATGGAGGGACACTATCCGCTCATCCCGAGGGAGTTCGTCCACTACGATCTTCACGCCTGGCTGTTCAGTGACAATCCGAACGGCATGTTCAGTCCGACGAACCCGAACGTGAAATGCAACAAGGCCGAGTTTCCGATGTTGGAGAAGCCGACCAAGATGATGCCTGGGCCGATGTAACGGGTGAGCCAGGCTGATGCATGTCGCCCAAAAGTGAACCCGGTTTTGGAGCACGACATGCATGAAACAAAGACCTAAAGCGTCACCTGAATCCGTTCGAAGGCGACGCGCTTTAGGAGGCTTTACTGATAAGGCAAGCCGGATGGCCGGCTTGCCTCGAAGGCGGTCCGGGATCAGACCTTGGCGACGATCCGCATGAAGGCCGGCATGTCATCACCAAAGCCGACGGTGGCATCGTTGTCTTCCTGGTGGCGTTGGCGGGCAGGGCGGCTGTTGTCTCGCTGCGGCCTGGTGTCACCGCGCTCAGGTGCGCGCTGCTCGTTGCGATCGGAGGATTTGCGCTCGGTGTTGTCCGAGCGGATCGCGTCCTTGCGCGTGCGCCGTTCACCGTTCTCGGCGACGGCGGTCTCAGCCACGTCAGGCTGCTCGTGCTGCTGTGCAACGATGGCTGGCGCAACGTCCTCGCTGCGTCCGGCGCGGTGTTCGCCGCCCCTCTTGCGCTCGCCCCTGTCCTTGCGATCGTCGTCCTTGCGGCCGGCGCGGCGCGGCGCGCCTTTGCCACGGCGCGGAGCCTCGTCCTCGCCTTCGCTGGCGACCACCGTCGACAGGTCGCCGTCATGCCACTCGATCTTGGTGCCGATCAGCCGCTCGATGGCGTCGATATACTTGGTGTCCGTTTTGGTCGCGATGGTGAAGGATTTGCCCGAGCGCCCGGCGCGGCCGGTACGGCCGATGCGGTGGACATAGTCCTCGGCATGGATGGGCACGTCATAATTGAAGACATGGCTGACGTCGGGGATGTCGAGGCCGCGCGCGGCGACGTCGGAGGCGACCAGATAGCGAAGTTTGCCATCGCGGAAATTGGCCAGCATCTGCATGCGCGCCCGCTGGTCCATGTCGCCATGCAGCGCACCAGCATCGAAATCGTACTTCAGCAGCGAACGGAACAGCTCCGACACCTCGACCTTGCGGTTGCAGAAGATGATGGCGTTCTTCAGCTCAGCGTCTTCGGCCTTCATCAGGTTGCGCAGCGTCTCGCGTTTGTCCCAAGGCTTCGAGCCTGACTTGACCAGCCGCTGGATGATGTTGGTTGCGGCGGACGCCGCCTTCGAAACCTCGACGCGCACCGGCGCGTGCAGGAATTTTTCGGTGAGCTTGGTGATTTCCGGCGGCATCGTCGCCGAGAAGAACAGCGTCTGCCTGGTGAACGGGATCATCTCGCAGATGCGCTCGATGTCGGGGATGAAGCCCATGTCGAGCATGCGGTCGGCTTCGTCGATGACGAGGATCTCGACGCCGTTGAGCAGCAGCTTGCCGCGCTCGCGGTGGTCGAGCAGGCGGCCGGGCGTCGCGATCAGCACGTCGGCGCCGCGCTCCAGCTTCTTGTCCTGTTCGTCGAACGACACGCCGCCGATGAGGAGCGCGATGTTGAGCTTGTGGTTCTTGCCGTATCGAATGAAATTCTCTTCGACCTGTGCCGCGAGTTCGCGCGTCGGCTCCAGGATCAGCGTGCGTGGCATGCGGGCGCGCGCCCGGCCTTTTTCCAGCCGAGTCAGCATCGGCAGCACAAAGGACGCCGTTTTGCCGGTGCCGGTCTGGGCGATGCCCAAAATATCCTTGCCGAGCAGGGCGTGCGGGATGGCGCCGGCCTGGATCGGCGTCGGCTGGGTGTAGCCGGCATCGGTGACTGCGGAAAGGACCTTCGGCGACAGGCCGAGGTCTGCGAAGGTCAACGCTTCTTGAGCGGTCGTGGTGTCTGAGGACAAGTGTTGTTGTCTTTGGCTGGTTCGGGGAAGCGCAACGGCGTCTGTCGCGGCAAGCGCCACGCGCCTGCAAGATTGGTATTGCGATTAGGCGCAAGTCCGCGATTTGTCAACACAAACGGGCGGGATTGGCACGATTGTGAAGTTGTAACCTTAATCGCGATGCTTAATCCGGCAGCTTGTCTGTGTGCCGGCTCAGTAACGGAACTGTTCGGCCAGGATGCGCTCGTTCCAGGAATGATTGGGATCGAACAGCAGCGTCGCCGTCGCCGTCGGCGATTCCCGCACCGTTACCGAGGTCACGGCCTTGACTTCTGTGTGGTCGGCGGCGGCGTTTACCGGCCGCTTTTCCGGCTCGAGGATTTCCAGGCGCACGGTCGCCTTGTTGGAGAGTAGGGCGCCGCGCCAGCGGCGCGGACGAAACGGGCTGACCGGGGTAAGCGCCAGCAGCGGCGCGTCGAGCGGCAGGATCGGCCCGTGCGCGGAAAGATTGTAGGCCGTGGAGCCGGCCGGCGTCGCGATCATCACGCCGTCGCAGCTCAATTCCTCGAGCCGGATCTGCTCATCGACGCTGATGCGGATCTTGGCCGTCTGATAGGACTGGCGCCACAGCGCAACCTCGTTGATCGCCAATGCCGAAACCGTTTCGCCTTCCGAGGTGACGGCCAGCATCTCCAGCGGGCGGATCGTTTCGGCGACCGCGGCCGCGATACGCTCCGTGAGGCCACCGTAACGGTACTCGTTCATCAGGAACCCGATGGTGCCACGGTTCATGCCGTAGACCTTCTTTCCCGTCCCCATCGTGTCGCGCAAGGTCTGCAGCAGGAAGCCGTCGCCGCCCAAGGCAACGACAACCCCGGCATCCGCGACCGAGCACTGGCCATAGCGTGCCGACAGGCTCTCCAGCGCCGCCTTGGCGTCTGCTGTGTCGGACGAGACGAAGGCGATGCTGCTGGCGGCTGTGCTCATGGTTCCCCGATGGCGAGCGATCGGCTGCGGCAGGTTGCCGGGCCGCGCCAGCGCCGGGGTAGCATGGGCAGGGCACGTCTGCAAAGAGAGACCGCCCCTTGTTTGGGTGAAGCAGAAAGGGCGCCATCTCGGTGGCTCGCGTTTCGTGTCGCGAGACAGGTGAAAGTGATGGTTAAGGCGGCGCTTAAACTCTCGTAAAGGCGGGCCGGTCATGTTAGCCGGCATTGGACGGGTGGCGTGGGGCCTAGCCAGTCGAGGCCAATCTGTTGCCGGTGACACGCCTGATCATCGTCTTTCTGATGCTGGGAAGTTTCGCTCTTGTCTTCGCCGAGTTGGTGCGCCAGTCCGAGGAAATGAGCTTCAGACCCCAGCCCACGGCGTCGCGCTGCGGTGATGCAGCCGGAACGCCATGCCCGCAAAGGGCGCTGTAGATCCCCTGAGGATAGCAATCGTCTGCCCGATCATTGCTTCGGTGGCGCTCCGTGCCGGGACCCAGCCGCACCTCACTCGGCAGCTTTTCTTCTCAAAACAGAGGCCGGTTGGCTGCCGCCCGTCCGTGTGGATTGCCAGAGCTTGCTCGTTGCGCTTGTGGCCCTTCGCGGCGTAGATGAGCGCATTGACTGGCGGAAAGGTTTTGGGATTCGGTGGCGATGGCCTCGTATCCCTTGGGAAACAAGCCCTGCGGCTCGTTGACTAGCCGAGTGTCTGGAGGGGGAATTTTCCATGTCGCGCAGCGTGTTGGTTTCTGGTGGTTGCGGTTTCCTGGGCTCACATCTGGTCGACCGCCTGCTGCGGCGAAGCGACGTGGAGAAGCTGGTCGTCGTCGACAATCTGTGGACCGGGGTGCGCGACAACATCGCGCATGTCGCCGACCCGCGTTTCAGCCTGCAGATTGCCGACGCCGAAAGCTTCGCATCCATTCAGCGCTTCGATGAGATCATACATCTCGCATCACCGGCTTCGCCGGTATGGTACATGCGCGAGCCGGCGCGCACGATCAAGGCCAACATAGGAGGCGCGCTCAATCTTCTGGCCTTGCTCAGGCCCGGTGGTCGTTTCTGCTTTGCCTCGACCTCGGAAGTTTACGGCGACCCCCTGGTTTCCCCGCAACCCGAGAGCTACAGGGGTTCCGTGGACTGCACCGGTCCTCGGGCCTCCTACGATGAAAGCAAGCGCTGCACCGAGGCGCTTTTGTTCGAGCAGCAGCGCGTCAGCGGGCTCGATGTTCGTGTTGTGAGGCTGTTCAACGCATATGGGCCGCGAACCCGCATCGATGACGGCCGCGCCATTTCGAACTTTGTCAGCCAGGCCCTGACAACGGGCGTCCTCACCGTCTACGGCGATGGCTCCCAATCGCGCAGCTGGGGTTATGTCGACGACATCGTCGATGGATTGGAACGTTTCTTCTGGCGCGACAGCATCACGCACCGTGGTCCCCTGAACATCGGCAACAATCACGAGGTTTCGGTTCTGCAGACGGCCAAGTTCGTCAGCTCGCTTGTCCCGGGCAGCCGCATCCAGCACCATCCTCCGGTTCCCCAGGACCCGACAAACCGGTGTCCGGATCTGACCCAGGCGAGGCGTGTTCTTCCAGGCTGGGAAGCAAGGACCAGCTATCAGGACGGCATCCAGCGCACCTTCGAATGGTTTCGCCGGCAGATTGCCACCGCGAGCCAGCAGATTGCCACCGCAAGCAACGTGGCTTCGACGGGCTGATGCGCCGGGAGGCCTTCGGCGCGTTCCAGGATCAACCGCTCACGCCGAGCGTGAAAGGGAATCCGGCTTACCCGCGAAATGGGGTTCAAAGACGGTTTCGAAGGCCTTGAGGGCCGCGGCGATCGCCTGGTGCATGTCGAGATACCGGTATGTGCCCAGCCTGCCGCCGAGATGCAGCGTTTTCTCGTTGGCGGCCCGGTCGAGGTAACGGCGGTAGATCGCCTGATCGTTGCGTGTGTCGATCGGATAGTAGGGCTCGTCGGCGCGGCGCGCGAAACGGGAGTACTCGCGGCCGATGAGTGTCTTGTCGGTTTTGTGCTGGCGTTCCGGGTTGAAATGCCGGTATTCGACCACGCGGGTATAGGGCACGGCCTCGTCGGCATAATTCATGATCGCCGTGCCCTGATAGTCCGGCGTGTTCATGACCTCGAGGTCGATGTCGATGGTCCGCCAGCCAAGCTCGCCCTCGCAATAGTCGAAATAACGGTCGATCGGACCGGTATAGACGACCGGCAGGTCCTTTGGCAGCAAGGCCTTGATGTCAAAGAAGTCGATCCCGAGCCGCGTTTCTATGAGCTCGTGCGCGAGCATCTTTTCGAAGATCGCCGTGTAGCCATCCAGAGGCTGGCCCTGGAAACGGTCGTTGAAATAGCCGTCCTCGAATGTGTAGCGGACCGGCAGGCGGGCAATGATCTGCGCCGGCAATTCGCGCGGGTCGGTCTGCCATTGCTTGGCGGTGTAGCCCTTGATGAACGCCTCGTAGAGCGGACGCCCGACCAGAGAGATCGCCTTCTCCTCGAGATTGGCGGGCGGTCGCTCGCCGAGTTCCGCCGCCTGCTCGGTGATCATGCCGCGCGCCTCGTCCGGGCTCAGCCGCTTGCCGAAGAACTGGCAGATCGTGGCCAGGTTGATCGGCAGCGGATAGACCTTGTCGCGATAGGTCGAAAACGCGCGATGGCGATAGGCCGTGAAGCCGGTGAAGCCGCGCAGATAATTCCAGACCTCTTCGTTGGATGTGTGGAACAGATGCGGCCCGTAGCGGTGGATCTCGACGCCGGTGGCGGGATCCTGTTCGGTGTAGGCATTGCCGCCGATGTGTCGGCGCCGGTCGATCACCAGCACGCGCCGGCCGAGTTGCGTGGCGATGCGCTCGGCGAGCGTCGCGCCATAAAAGCCCGCGCCGACAATGAGAATGTCGGCTTCGCTGAGCAGGTTCTTGTCCATTCCCGGATCTGCCGACTTATGGTTAGAGTTTGATCTGAGACAGTTCGACCGCCTTGGAATACTGCCTGCGCAGCAGGTGCCAAAGTCGCCTTTTCCACTTGTGCAGCTGACGAAAGGCTCTTCGGCCCAGAACATAGTCAGCCACCATGCGCAAGCCGATAATCGGCCGCGATCGCCAACGCCTGCCTTTGAGATCAACGGCCTCGTAAGACAGGGGAAAGAACTCGCCAAATCCATATCGCAACCCGAGTTGGCGGAGTTCCGACTCCGCCGTGTGGCCGGACCCGAGCATCGTGGTAGCCAAGTGAACTCCAACTGGCCGCGTATGGCGGACAGGTAAGGCGTCGAATACGGCTGATGTTCCAAGGTTTCGTACGGCAAGCCGCGTCCACAAGGAGTCGAGACCGAAACCGCCCATGGAGTGTTCGAAAAGCGGTAGCATCTTGGCCACGATGTCGGACCTTATGCAGGGAGCCATGACCTCGATCTTGTCGATCAGGCGAAATTCGAAACTCTTGCAGCGAAGAAACGGCAGGTGGGTGTAATAGCTATCCAGCGTCAGTGCTGGCTGGCCGACGTGCAGGTCGAACCGGCGCATATTGACGAACAAAGCTTCGATGGTCGCCCGGTCGGCCTCGATATCGTCGTCCGGGAACCAGATATATCGGTAGTGATCTAGCAGTTCGGGCCGCTCTGCGAACAGAGCGTGTATGCCGTCCCATTTTCCGCCCTTGTAATCGACACGGTTTTCACAAGGCAGACGAAACGCTGACGGATCGCTGCCATAGTAGCTGACTATCAAATCGAATTCACAGCGAGGATCGTCCGCCCCCCATCCGCGATGAAGAGAGTTGTCATCGGCCCTGACGACGACGAGATTGCGAGCTGCATTCGTCAAAGGTCTGCTTTCGACAGTCATGCTTGGTCCGGAGTTGTGCGTCGTGGCGAGCCCCTACACCAAAGCTGGATGAATGCGAAGGGCCACTATGCGGGAGACTTGTTCCCGGCATGACTGGACGGGATGTCCTGGCAGTACTATTAGGGCGTCGAGACGGTACATCTCGACCCACTTCATTATAGAACTCCAAGCGATAGGCTCGAAGCCTGCCATGCCGATGGCTGCTGCAGCGATGAACTATCACGCTGTCATTGTGACAGTTGCCGATGATCAAGATGCGCCAGTTAGATGCGCCGCTAATACGAGACGAGCATTCCATGAAGCTGATTGTTGTCACCCCAGCCGGCCGCGAGAAATATCTTCGCTTGCTTAGCCACCATGTTCTGAAGAGCCCCGAAGTGCATGAATGGCACCTCTGGGACAATTGTCGCAACGAAGCCGATCGGGTTTACCTGGAACGACTGGCCGCTTCCGATCCACGTTGCAGGATCAAAAAACTCCCACATGCCGATGGCGGGTTCAATGTCATCGGCGATTTCTATCGTTTCTGCGACGATGCCGAAGCTTTCTACCTGCGCCTCGATGACGATGTGGTTTTTGTCGAGGACGGCTTCTTTCAAAAGTTCATGGCAAGGGTCATGGCTGAAAGAGGATCGGCGATCTGGTACGCGCCGTTGATCATCAACAACGCCATCTGCAATTCACTGATCAAGCAGCTTTCCCGGGTTCTGGTGGATGGCCCGCTCACCTGTCAGGCCTCGTGCGAATTCTCCTGGGCCCATGCCAGCTTCCCGCAGGCGCTTCATCCGGTCTTCATCGAAGCGGTCCGGACCAACCGGCTTGATGACTTCCGCGTGCCGGACCGGGAGATCAGGCTGTCGCGGTTTTCGATCAACGCCCTCGGGTTTTTCGGATCAGACATCGTCAGTCTGGGGGACCGCTTTCACCCGCCGTCAGGCGATGAGGAAGAGTGGCTGTCGGCAACGCTGCCGATGAAACTGGATCGGCCGGGCAAGATTTTTGGCGACCTGATCGTTGCGCATTTCAGCTTCTATCCGCAGGAACGCCAATTGCTGCGTACCAATATTCTCGACGGCTACTATGGGCTCACCGGCCTGGCTCCGCCAATCTACGAGAAACCTCCGATTCGCTTGAGAGACAGGTTTAAGCAGTGGAGAAGAGGCCGGAGGGCATCGACACCACCGCGCTACACGATCTCACTTCCGGCAGCCAATTCCGGCTGACGCTCAAGCTTCGGCCCGGTTCCTCCCGCCAACCTGCGGTTCACTGCGCTACCACCTCCAGGTTGGCATTGCCGTAGAACGTGTAGGCAAGGTAGGTCGGATCGCCGGTTTCATAGAAGCGCTTGCGCACACTTTGTAGGATGTCGGCCAGGTAAACCGGTCCATCCTTGAGTCGGGCGCTGATGCCGCCGTAGAAATCGCTCGAGAAGGCGGCCGCGGCGCGGTCTGTCAGCGGCCACATGCCGCCGATGAAGCCGGACGCGCCGCCGGCCAGCACCGCCGGGCCCCAGCCCTGGACGAAGCCGCCGAGCATCTGCGACTTGCCGGTGTCGCAGGCGTTGAAGAAATAGAAGGGGTTGCCCTTGCCATGCGCGGCCGCGACCAGCGCGCGCCACGTGTCGGGATCGAGCGACTGGTCGACGAGATCGATGGCAAAGACCGGCCGGCCGCTGCTTGGCTGATTGACCTCGCCGTGGCCGGAAAAATGGATGAAGCCGGTCGAGACCTCGCCGACCAACCTTTCGAAAGAGACGAAATCACCATCGAAGCGGCGGTAGCCGGCAAGCTTGCTCAGCGCGTCGATCTCGACCTCCTGGAACGGCAGCGACTGCTTGTCGACATAGGAGGGCGCGACGGCCGCGACGCCGGTGAACGCCATCCGGTCAAGCGGATTGTCGACCTGCGAGGACGTGCTGCGCGGTGCCCAACGCGCCAGCCGGTAGCTCATGCCAAGGAAGCCGTCGCGGGTGGCTCCGTCGCCACTTTTCGGGCGGATCAGCTCCCAGGGCAGAGTGGGGCTGTTCGAGGTGATCTGGATCGAATGCAGTTCACCCCTGTCGCGCAGCGACCAGAACACATCCTTGAACGCCTCGGGCACATAGTCCCGGTAGAGCGCATCGCCAAAACCTTCGGCGGCCAGCGTGACAAAACGTTTCTGCGCTTCCGGATCGCTGCTTGTGGCAGGCTGTTGGAGCGACACCGCGCCGCGCAGGCTCATGCCGAGCTGCAACAGGCGGCGGTATTCGGAGTCCAGCCATGCCGCCATCTGCGGCGGCGTGGAGAATGTATCGGTCACCGGGCCAGCCAGGTGCGGCGAATGGATGATGATCTGGCCCGGACCCAATCCGCTTGGGTCATCATAAAGAATGGTGACATCGAGATCGGCGACGTCATCGCTGTTGGCACTGCCGAGCGTGACATCGCCTGTCACCGCCTGCTGCGGCGGCACGGAAGCCAGCATCAGCGGCGCGGCAGCGCGATTGGCGGTGGCACCTTCGGCGCCGGCTTCAACGGACGCTGTTCGACGAATAACAACGGGTCGCGATGCCGATCCCAGGAACCGTCCGGCGCTGTAGATACGGGCGATGAACTGGCCGGGCTTGCTGTCTTTCGCAATGGGCCGCGCCTTGAGGTCGAAGCGGACAACGTCGCTGTCGCCTTCGCGGTAGAGCGTCGTCCGCCGGCTCCATTTGCCGCCATCGGCAAGGTCAAAGCCGGAAGCGAAGAGATCGATATCGATTGGCCATTGCTCGGCCCCGGCCGGCATTGCCATGGCCAAGGCACCGTCGGCCGTCACCGACGAGCCCGGAGCAGCCTTCACCTTCACCTCCGGCGTCAATTGCTCTTCGGTCAGCGCGATCGAAACGGTCACCGTCTCGCCGGCCATCACGTCGTCGGGCGCATCGATGGTGGGATGGCGCACGACCTCGATCGCATTGTTGTCGACGGCTGGGGAAATCGCGCCGGGAGGCACCTCCAGCGGCGCATCGGCCGCCACATCGGGCAACGGGGAAGGTGGCTCAGTGGCCGGTGGCGGGACGGGCTCCGTGCCGGCGGCGCCGCCGTCCTTCGGATAGGTGTCGCCAAGATTGCTCTGCGCCGCGGCTGCGGCCTTGGCCGCGTCTTCCTGATATTTCCTTTGCTCTTCGTATTGTCGCCGAGCCTGTTCCTCATATTGTTGGCGCTGCAACTCCTGGCGCTTGTATTCCTCGGACGTGGCGGCCTCATCGGCGCTTTCGCCCGTCCAGGCATCCGGATTGCCGGAACCTGGCGCGACGTCCATCGGAGTGGGCTCCTGGCCGCTGCCATCGAAGCTGCCATAGTCACTGCTGCCGGTGCCCCAGCCGCCACCCCCGGAATCGTAGCCACCCCCGCCGAAGCCGCTTGTCATCGGAGGCACCGGCGTGGGTTCGGGCGCGGCCGCCTCCGGCGGCGCTTCAACGGGCGCAGGCGGCGCTGCGGCCGGCGCCGGTGCGGAAGGGGCCGGCACATCCGCCATCAACACGAAATTCCTGTCTGCCGACGGGCCATATGCCACCCACGGCTGCTGCGCACCGGATGTCCTGTCCGTGACGGTCTGCGCGGCCGAGGCGAGCATGGTGCCGATGTCCATGCCCCGCCTGGTTAGCGCAGCCGTGAGCGCATCGGCAAACACCGTGACCGGCCCGGTTTCGTTCAACGCGACGCTTTCCGGCTTGGCGGAATAGACGACGATGGCATTGGATTGCGGACCAACAGCCGCCAGCCCTTGCATCACGCCCGGGGTAGGGTTGTACCCGTCGCCGGGATTATCCAGCAGAACCACTTTCAATGTCGGTGTGGCCTCGAGCGCTTGCGTGAACAGATCGAGAGGCAATGCCGTCTGGTCTACCGCTTCCCTTGAATCGGTCCGCGTGCCGCGCGTCAGCAGATAGTTCCTGTCATTGGCCTGAGCCGTATGGCCGACATAGTAGAAGATGCCGACGGCATCGGGCGCGGCGAGCGACTTGGCGAAATCATACATGGCACGCGCCACGTCGGCGCGGTCGCCGTCCGTCACCTGCAGGACGGTGAAGCCAAGCGACCGCAGGCAAGTCGCGACGAGTTCGGCGCTCATCTCGGCGTTGGCGATGGCCGGCGCATTGTCATAGGCCGGGTTGGCGACGACGAGCGCGAAACGCTCCTCGCCGCGCGCGACGGAGAAGAGCGCCATGGTCATCAGCAGCACAGCCGCCAGAAATAGGCGCATGACCTTGATCCAAGCCCTGCAGGCCGCGGCGGTCAGGCCTCGACTTGCCCCAAATTCATCAACGGTCTCGTCTTTGACGATATCATGACGAGGTCGGCGGTGACAGGACGCTTATTAGCTGCCGCTTACCGGCTCTGCCGCAGGTGGCAGCCAGCCTGCCGTTTTTGCGCCAGATACTCGTCGACGAGCTGGCGGTAGCGCACCTTGCCGAAGCTCGGAAAATGGCCGCCATGCACGATCGAGACATCGAGGTCGCGCATGCTGATCAACGTCGCGACATAGTCAGAGATATCCGAGTGATAGACGTCGTCGATCAGCGGGCCGTCATAGACGATGTCACCGGAGAGCAGGATGCCGGTCTTCCTCTCGTAGAGCGCGATGCCGCCGGGCGAATGGCCGGGCGTGTGGATCACCTCGAAGGCCCGGTCGCCGAGATCGACCACATCGCCATGCTCGAGCAGCCGGCCGGCGGGCGCCGGCAGAATCCGGTAGCGCGCCGTGTCCCAGCCTTGCGGCAGTCGATCGAACATATCGTCGTTCGCATAGCGGTCGGCAACGGTCCATTCGTTGCGCGGATCGGCGAGGATCTCGGCTTCGGCGCGGTGCACGCAGCGGTCGGGAAATTCGTGATGGCAGCCGATATGGTCAAAATGGGTGTGGCTCGCCATACAGGTGAGCTTTCGCTCGCTCACCAGCGTCACGTGTCGCCTGAGGCTGAAATGGCCGAGGCCGGTGTCGAAGAGAAGATCGCGATCGCGGCCGCGAACATGCCACATGTTGCAGCGGAAGAACGGCTTGATCCACGGCTCGTGGATCAGCGTCACGCCGTCGGCCATGCGGATGGTCTCGTACCAGTCCGGAGCGTCGATGACCGGAAGCGTGCCCATGTTCAATCCGTCAGCAGGATGATCTCGTCGGTATCGCACGAAACCGCGACCGTGTCGCCCGGCTGGACGGTGGCTGTCGCGGGCTGCCTGGCGATGAACTGCAGCGAGGGATCTTCGACGGAAACTGCGAGCACGCGCTTGAAGCTGCCCTGGAAGACGACGTCGCTCACCCTGGCCGTGCCCAGCCTTGCCGTGCCCGCGGTCGCGCCTAGGACGAGATGCTCCGGCCGGATGGCCAGCGCAACGGCCGAACCCACCGCCAACGCGCCGGGCAGTGACACTTGCCCAACCGCCGTCGCGACAGAGCTTATCCTGTTCCTGGCCCCCGTGACCGTGCCGGCAAGGATCGTGCTTTCGCCCATGAAGGTCGCGGAAAAGCGTGTCGCCGGCCGCGCATAAACGCGCTCGGGCGGTCCTTCATCCTCGATGCGCCCATCGTTCATCACCACGCAGTGGTCGGCAAGCGCCATCGCCTCTTCTTGGTCGTGGGTGACGTGGATGAAAGCGGTACCGACGCGCTTCTGGATGGCTTTCAACTCGTCCTGCATTTGCCGGCGCAGCTTGAGGTCGAGTGCGCCGAGAGGCTCGTCGAGCAGCAGCACCGCCGGCTCGATGACCAGCGCACGCGCCAGCGCCACGCGTTGCCGCTGGCCGCCGGAAAGCTGGTGCGGCTTCTTGTCGAAGGCGGCGGCGAGGCCAACCAGGGCCAGCGCCTTGCGCGCCCGCACAGCGCGTGTGGCTGCGTCCACGCCCTGCATGCGCAAGCCGAAGCCGACATTGCTGCCGACACTCATATGCGGAAACAGCGCATAGTCCTGGAACACCGTCGTCGTCGGCCGCTTTGCCGGCGGCACCGATGTGCAGTCCTCGCCGCGGATGAACACCTTGCCTTCACTCGGGGTGACGAAGCCGCCCAGAATGGATAGCAGCGTCGTCTTACCGGATCCGGATGGCCCGAGCAGGATCGTGTAGCTGCCGGGCTCGATCTGCAGGGAGACGTTCTTCAGCACCGTCTGGTGGCCGAAGCGATGCGAGACGGAGCTGATGTCGACCAGGGGGGCGGTCATGCTTTTCTCCTGCGCAGTAACGTCAGTTCAAACAGCACGACCAGGATGATGGAGACGGCAAAGACTAGAGAGCCGACCGCATTGGTCTTGGGATTGAGGCCGGAACGCAGCAGGTTCCAGATTTCCACCGGCAGCGTCGTGTCGAAGCGGGTTAACAGGAACGAAATCACGAACTCGTCCCAGGAGAATGTCATCGACAGGAAGAAGCCGGCGAAAATGGCCGGCGCCATGACAGGCACGGTGATCAGCAGCAGCACCTTCCATTCCGGCGCGCCGAGATCGCGCGCAGCGCGTTCGATGTTGATCTGGTGGTCGCCCATCTGGCTGTAGATGATGGCGAAGCAGAGCGGCAGGTTGATCACGACATGGCCTATTCCTGCGGCAAGCAGCGACTTCGGCACGCCGGCCCAGTTGAACAGCACCAAAAGCCCCATGCCGATGATGAGATAGCTGACCGTCAGCGGCAGCGTGATCAGGCCGCGCAGCAGGCCCGAGCCTGGCAGGACAAAGCGTGCAAAGCCCCAGGCCGATAGGAAGCCGAGCGTGACGGCGGCGAGCGACGAGATGGATGCCACCAGCAGCGAATTGACCAGCGCCGAGGTCAGTCGTGGGTCCGAGAGAACGGCATCGTACCAGCGCAGCGACGGGCCGGTGAAGGGCGGGATCGGAAACGACGTCGCCTGCAGCGAGAACAGCACCAGCACCACCACCGGCAGGAAGATGAAGCCGTAGACGGCAAGCGCATAGAGCCAGGAAGCGACGCGGACAATTCTGCGCATTTCAGGCCCGCTCGATCTTGAGCCAGCGGGCGCAGGCGATGTAGGCGATGGTGACCACCGCCATCAGGATGATCGACAGCGCCGACGCCAGCGGAAAGTCGCCGCGCCGGCCGATCTGCATCATCACCAGTTGCGGCATCAGAAGCTCGTTGTTGCCGCCGAGGATCTGCGGCGTGATGTAGTCGCCGATGCACAGCACGAAGGTGAGGAAGGCGCCGACCATGATGCCGGGCAGGGTCAGCGGCAGCACGACATGCAGGAAGGTTCGCACCGGCCCGGCGCCGAGATCGGCAGCGGCCTTGCGGTAGCTCGGGCTCAACTGCTTGAGGTTGGCGAAGATGGTCAGCGTCAGAAGCATGACGAAGAAATGCACGAAGCCGGTGACGGTGGCGAAACGCGTGTTGGCGAGTTGCACTGGTTCGCTGAACAGGCCGGAGCCGGTCAGGGCTCGATTGATGACGCCGTTCTGCGCCAGCACCAGCAGCCAGGAGTAGGAGCGCACCACATACGAGGTCCAGAACGGCAGCACGGCCAGCATCAGCGCCAGCCGCTGCCAGCGTTCCGGCACCTGTTCGGCGAGGATCCAGGCGAAGGGATAGGCGAGCAGCACCGAGACCACGGTGACGATCGCCGTCACCTCAAGCGAGTTCACCATCGCCTGCCAATAGGACGGGTTGGTGAAGAACTGGCTGTAGTTCGTCAGCGTGAAGCCGCCGCCCTCATGCGCTGTGAGGCTGGAAAATCCCATGGCGATGAAAGGCAGGACGAAGAACAGCAGAGTCCAGCCGAGCGCCGGCGTGACCAGCGCCCAGGGCAGGGCAAGGCCCGCCCGGGGCAGGGTACGGCCCGCCCGGGGCAGGGCGCGACCGTTGTTTCCAGCTTTGCTCATCAGCGGCAGTCGCTCACTTCGCCTGCAGCATTTCGGTCCACATGTCCTGCATCTTCTTGTCGAGATCGGCATTCGGCGCCGGATAGGCCTGGGCGCGGGCGAGGAAGCCCGGCTGCTCGTCGAAACGCAGGATCTTCTTCTGGTCGTCGGTCAGCGCCGCCTTGGTGTTGGCGGGCATGCCCCAGTAGCAGGACGAGGTGGCAAGCCGCGCCTGGCCTTCCGGGCTCATGATGTACTGGATGAATTTCAGCGCCATGTCCTTGTTCTTGGAATCCTTGAACATGGCAAGCGACTGCGACCACAGCACGGCGCCTTCTTTGGGAATGGAGAAATCCAGCGCCGGGTTCTCCTTGGCCAGCCCCGCCGTTACCCACTCACCGCCGCCGACAAGGATGTCGACCTCGCCGGTGGCCAGCGCCGTCTGACTGGCGGTCACTTCGCCGACCAGCTTGGCATTGGCCTTCATCTTGAGAAGCTCGGCCTTGATGGCGGGCAGGTCGGCTTCGGTGAGATCGGCCGTCTTCTTGCCGATGGCGAGCGCGGCCATGCCGATGACCGGCAGGTAATAGTCATAGATGGCGACCTTGCCCTTGTACTTGTCGCCGGTGAGCGCGGCCATTGACTGCATGTCGGCCGGGTCGACCTTGGTCTTGTTGTAGCCGATCGTGTTGTATCCGAACTTTTCGGTGATGCCGTAGCGCTTGCCGCCGACCACGGTGGAACCGTCCATCTTCACCTGCGGAAACAGGTCGCCAACGGGCAATTTGTCTTCCGGAAGCGGCTCGAACAGGCCTTTCTCGACGCCGCGCGGCACATCGATGCTATCGATCACCATCACGTCCCAGTCGCCTGGCTGCGACTGCTCGACGATGGCAAGGCCTGCGCCGGTGCCCTCGAATTCCTTGACGTTGACCTTGACGTTGTTGGCCTCCTCGAAAGGCTGCAGCAATGCCGGATCGGAGTGGTCGCACCAGATCAGCGCGTTGAGATCGGCGGCCTGGGCGCCCGTCGCGAGCAGCAGTGCCGTGGCGGCGCACGCGGCGTGCAGATGGCTCTTCAGGATGGAAAGCGGATTCCTGGATGCGGATTTCATGGACATCGAGTGTTCTCCCTTGCCTTTGTGGCTTCTTGCAAAAAATTGAACCAATTCTAAAATTGAGTCAATTCTGTTTTTATGGCAAGAGGCTGATATGAGCGGATTGCGGGCAAGGCAAAAGGCGGACCGGCACCGCCGCATCATTGAGGCGGCGGCGGAGCTTTTTCGCGAGGCCGGCTATGAGGGCGCCAAGATCGAGGCGATCGCCGGCCAGGCCGAGGTCTCGGTCGGCACGATCTACAATTACTACCAGAACAAGGGCGACATCCTCGGCGCCATCGTCTCGCTGGAGGTCAACGAGGTGCTCAATGCCGGGCGCGGCGTCGTTGCCAACCCGCCGGCCAATGTCGGCGACGCGCTGGATACGCTGCTCGGCATCTATATCGAGCACTCGCTGCACTATCTCAGCAAGGAGATGTGGCGGCAGGCGATGGCGATCTCGACGCAACTTCCCGACGGCCCGTTCGGCCAGGCCTACACCGCGCTCGACCGCTCATTGACCGAACAGATCCGCGCGCTGATCGCCCGCCTGCAGGGGCTCGGCCTCGTGAAGCAGGATATCGACGGACAGGCGCTTGGCGAACTGATCTTCAACAACATGAACATGATGTTCATCGAGTTCGTGAAACGCGACGAGGCCAGGATACCGGAGCTACGCGCGGCGATACGACGACAGAACCGTATACTGGTGGCGGCGATCGGGGCGTGAGGGAGTCAGGAGAGGACAGGAGAAATCGCCGCTTCGGCATCAGACGTCGTTTCATACGAGGCCCACCTCTTGAGTTGAATTTGAAATCTGATACAACTTAGAGGGGCATAAAAAGGGGGAGGGGTAAATGGGAACGTTTTCAATCTGGCATTGGGCGATAGTGCTGCTGGTGATCGGCGTGCCTGTTTTCTTTGCTGTTCGATCAGCCGCGAAGCCGTCACAGAATCCTGAGGCTCTTGTGGGCTTCGGCGGCTGGCTGATGTTGCTGGCGATCGGTCAGGCATTGTCGCCGCTGCGCACACTCGCCGAATTGGGCAATTCGGTCGAAGGCTATCAACAGCTCATGACTCTGCCAAATGGGACCTTGGCGGTGTATGGCGAGGTTGCCCTCGATCTGGCATTCTTGGCGCTTCAGCTGGTTGTGCTCGTTGCGATGCTCAGGCGAAGCCATCGATTTCCGCAGTTGTTTCTATACCAGTGGCTTGCGATCCCTGTCGTGTTTATCCTGGACACGGTGTGGATTTCGACCGTCCTTGGCGTCTCGGTGAATCAGGTGCTGGCAGGCGATGCACTGGTGGCTCCCATAGCCTCGTTCGTGGTGACCGGCATCTGGGCCGCCTATGTCTACAAGTCGGTCAGGGTGAGGAACACGTTCGACAGGGCGAGCGCATCCGGACAAGTCGCGAGCGCCTGAAAGAGGCGTCCGCAGTCCAAATATTCGCATATCAGCTGCCCGAGAGATGGGTTACATCGTTATTCTGGATAGATGGGTTACACTTTCGGCCCTTTGCAAGGAGAGCAAGGTGCCTTGGAAGGGGTGTAACGTCATGGAAGAGCGACTGAAGTTTGTCGCCCGGCCGCTGGACGGCGAGGCGCGGGCCTCCCTGCGACATCGGGATCAGGCCGGCGGAAGGCCTGCGAAAGCGAGGATTTCGGGCGCCGGCGTGACATGGGCGTGCGGCCTGCAGAAGGCAGAATCGATCGCCCGGTAGCCAAGCAGACTGGCGAGCGGTGCCAGGATTGCGAGCGCCACCCGCTGAATCGCGGGCGGAGGTTGCGTGAAGACGATCACGTCCGCAAATTCCCTGGCGATGACTGCCGTCTGAAGCAGGAAGGGTCTGCCTTTTTTGTCCACCTGGCCAGCATTGGCGAGCCCGAAGAGCATGCCGATCAGCAGCTCGAACCGGTTCGGATCAATGTGGTCCGCGCCGGGCGCCCGTTCGATTTCAATCAGGACGTGCGCCTCGTCGGTTTTGCTGCCGTTCCACCAATCGTGCACCACGCCAGACTCCACCGTTGCGGATTGGCCGGGTCCCAGAGAAAATGTCTTCCCGGCGATGGAGGCATCGAGCCGGCCGCTGAAGACGGTAAACCGTTCAATCATGTTCGGATGGAAGTGCTCGCCAACGACGGCGGCGCCCGGCCGAGCGGTCAAATGAACAATGCCAGGTCCATGGCCGCGGTCTTCGGTGCCACGCAGGATCACGGCGAATTCACCAGTCACCTTGTTCTCGTAGACATCTCCACAGCGTGACATGGATCATCTCGTATTTCAGAATATCGGGACGTCAAAGTCCAGAGATCTCAGTGGCTGCAGCGTTTTCGCGAGATTTACTATAAGCTTGTCCCTCAAAAAGCGTAAGGCGCGAACGCGCTGTCGGCATTCACCGAGGAGGGTAGGTGACATGTGGTGGATCGTTCTTGGGTTTGTCGCGTCGTCTGCAGTCGGCGTCGCCGCCGCCCTTGCCGTAGCCAGGCGAGGTGAGCCTCGCCTCACTCCGCCACCCTGGAATCTCTACGACATGGCCAAGCAGCACGTTCCCATTATGGGCGGCCTTGCCGGGTTTTCCATCACTGGAATCGTCATCCTTGTTGGCCTTGCCCGTAGCCAGCCTGGTCTCTCCGCGGCGGCAATGGACACCGTCGTAGTGATGTTCTTTGTCTCCTTCATCTTCTACATCAGCAATGCCTTCCTGCTCTCCTACATACCTTCTCATGAAAGCAATGGCGAAATCGTCTACCGAGTGCATTTCAGCCTTGCGTCCACCATGGAATACCGAACCATCTTTCTGTCCTGGTTTGCACTGATGCCGCTGCTGCAAATGCACGGCCTGATGGTGCCCGCAAGCATTTTGGCATTCGTTCTTCCGCTCTCGCTGCTATCGGGTACACTGGTTATCGCCATGGTTGCTGACTCCCTTGGGCTGATCACCTTCAAGGAAAGCTATGTCCTGTTCGGGATCGGCACGGTGCTTGTTCTGGCGCTTGCGGCCGGAACCCCGCTGACGGGCATCCAAACGCAGTCAGACTACTCAACGCTGACCGTGTCTCTGCTGATTTTTTGCTTGAACGGTTTGAGCTTTGCCGTGGTCGGACTGTCGCCATTGGCGTCGCGCTATCCGCGCGTGCGTGAATTTCTTACGCGTCATGGCCGCTGCCTCGTGGTCATTGACATGCTGCTCACTACGATTTCGCAGATGTTCCTTTGGCTCGCTGTTGCAAGCTTCATATGACGCTTTAGCTGCGAACTGGTGCCCCCGGACGGAATCGAACCGCCGACCTTCGGTTTACAAAACCGCTGCTCTACCAGCTGAGCTACAAGGGCACGGCGCTCCGGTTAGCATATTTGTTGCGCCAGTAAAGACAAAACTCCGTTTTCGGTTACCCGGCATGTCGGATGGGCCGTAGGGGAGGGGCATCCTGAAAACCGCCAAATCGCTTCCTACATATGGGCAAGGTGCAATCGCTTCGAACTGGGGTGTCACATGATCAGATTTGTCATCATTCTCCCAATCGTCGTCATCGCCTGGATGCTGCTGGTGAAGCTCATCAACGATGTGAAGAAGGCCAATGTCGACTGGACCGGCGTGACCACCATCATCGGCTTCATCGCGCTGGCCTTCTGGCTTCGCCATATCACCGGCATGGGGTGAGAGAGGGTGAATAGGGAATAGGGATAGGGATAGCCAGTGGTGACTGGGCACTCGGTGTTCCTGCCTTTCGCTACTCGCTCGTGCGCTGGGCCGTCTCACAAAAAATCTCCTCGACCTTTCGAACCTTTTCCCGTGCCGCGCCGACTGATCTCCAGAGGCGAATGGGTCGCCTCGATCAAGGATCCAGGAGATCATCATGTTCAAGCGCACTCTTACATCGGGCCTCGTCGCCATCTTCGTCGCCACCGGCGCGCTCGCCGGCACTGTCGGCACGTCGTCGGCCCACGGCATGCATCATCACCACCATCATCATCACCATTTCAAGAAGCACTGGTGGTGGTACCACAACCATCATCATCACCACGGCCATGGCAAGGTGATCATTTTCCTTTGATGGAGGGACCCCATTCTCCCAAAAGGGCGGCTTCGGCCGCCCTTTTTGCGTGTGATGCGTCCTTTGCGATCGATGGGGCGACGTTGGAAATGTCGGGCAGGAAGGTCGCGCCAAGAAATCAAAAAAAGATTCGAACCTTTTTCTTGCCCGCAACGACAGATCATCAAGAGGCGGATGGATCGCCTCGGTCAACGAAGCAAGGAGATCATCATGTTCAAGCGCACACTCGTTTCCGGCCTCATCGCCACCACCGTCGCCGCCACCACGTTGGTCGGCACCGTCCAGCCCTCGGCAGCTCATTCGCATCACCACGACCTTGGCATTGGCATCGCCGCCGGCGTCGGCGGGTTTGTCCTGGGCAGCCTGCTCGCCCAGCAACAGCCGCGCACCGTCTATGTCGACGAAGACGGCGGCTCATGGCATGTCCGCCGCTGCTTCGATCGCTATTCGAGCTACGATCCGGACTCCGATACCTACATCGGCTACGATGGCTATCGCCACTACTGCCGGCTTTGAGCGGAGGTGCACCAACACAGGAAACAGGGGCTGTACGCAGCCCCTTTTCTTTCGTTCGAACGCCGGAAGACCGCGTTCAGAGATCAGCCTTCGGCTCGGAGTCCTGGATCGCCAATCCGGCCGCACGGCAGGTGTCGCCGATGAGGCTCCTATTCGGCGGTTCATTACCTATCGCGACGAGCTCGAAGGTACTTCCCGCATCTGGATAGATCTTGGCGGCGAAAGGTTCGTCGGTTCCATAGCCGCCGGAAGACTTCTTGACGATGACGTGGCCGCAGACCACGATCTCCTGGCGGCCGCCGAGGGTCCGCTCGCCGGCAAGCATCGTTCCGAACCTCGCGGAGGCAGGGTCCTGCAGCCGCTGACGAATGCCGGTCGTGATGATCTCCTCCAAGGCGAGCGAGATCGGGATGGGTTTCACGTGCTGGTCGCCGGGATCGGGTTTGGGCGCTGTCGTTACGCATCCGCAAAGTGAAGCGGCAAGCAGAAGCTGAGCCGTATTCCTCATCCGTGCCCTTTCACATGCATTCGAACGCCACGGCAAGACGGTGAAATCCCATGTAGCGGGCGCTATACAGCGATTTTCGGAGCGTCTAGTCTACTCCAATGGCCCTGGAGGAGGGTGGTTTTGGACAATCAGGACCCGAAGGAAGACCTGATCGAGCCGGTTTTCCGCAATGGCACGGTCACCACCGTCGGCATCCTGCTGGCGTTCTCGCTGGGCTTCGTCACGCATTGGGCGGCCAACCCGATCCCGTGGCAGACCTACCATCTTGTCGCCGTCCTGCCGATCCTGGTCGGCATCGCGTTGCAGATGCGGGCGCTGTCGTTGCTGCTCGACATAAAATCCCTGCAGCGGCGCGTCTATGAGCGCGCCAACCGTATCTTCATCGCCGGCCTCGTCTTCACCGCCTGCGGTGTCGGCTTGGCGATTCTGCTGGATTTCTTCGATATTGCGACCAAGAGTGCACTGCCCGGGGCTTAGTCAGGTCAGCCTGACGCCGCCGATCATCTTCGTCACCGCCGCCGCCGCGTCCTGCACCAGCGGCCCGATCTCGGCCAGCCGCTCCGGTGTCACCCGAACCGTTGGTCCCGACACCGAAACGCCGCCGATCGGCTCGCCGAATTCATTGAAGATGGCGGCGGCCACGCAGCGCATGCCGGGGTGCCGCTCCTCGTCGTCCACAGACCAGCCGCGCAGCTTGATCGTCGCCAAATCGTGGGCAAGAGCGGAAATGTCGGAAAGCGTCTTGTCGGTGAAGCGCTGCAGCCCGGCCTTGCGCAGGATGGTTCCGACACGTTCCGGCTCGAGATGCGCCAGCACCGCCTTGCCGATGCCGGAAGCATGGAACGGGCTGCGCGTGCCCGGCCGGAAGAAGGCGCGGATCGCCTGGTGCGTCTCGACCTGACTGACGAACACCACGCAATCATCCTCGGCGACGCCGAGATTGGCGGTCTCGCCCGTCCTTTCCATTAGTTCTTGCATGACGATGCGGGCGCGGTCGACCAGCTTGCGGCGGCGCAGGAACGCAGCCCCCATGCGGTAGGTCTCGACACCGATCGACCACAACTGGTCGCTGGTGTCGAATTCCACCATGCCGTGGTTTTGGAGCGTCGTCAGCATGCGGTAGGCGGTGGAGGCGGCGAGGCCGCTCTGCGCGGCAATCTCGCTCAGCGACAGGCCGCTGCCCTCCGCGACAATGGCCAGGATGCGCAAGGCCCGATCGAGCGACTGCACCGAATTGGTCTCGGAAGGCCCGTTGAAGGCGCGCGGCCGGCCGCGCTGGCGTTTCTCGGTTGTTTCCATGCCACCATTCTTGCCGATTTCGCCAAACAAGCAATGAAAAAGTTTTTCATTCGGGCAATGGGAGAAAATCTTGGAAAACCAAAAATCGAATAAAATCAGAGCATAGGCGTCGTTTTCTAGAAATGAAAAAATATTCTGAAAAAATTGAAAAATGGCCTGACTGCTGACATCATCGGCCATCCAACAATGACAAACCCTGTGGAGGGCTGGAAAATGGCCAGGATGCGCGCTGTCGATGCCGCGGTTCTCGTTCTCGAAAAGGAAGGTATTTCCTGCGCGTTCGGCGTGCCGGGCGCGGCGATCAATCCGCTTTACTCGGCGCTGAAGGCGAGGGGAACGATCCGCCATATCCTTGCCCGTCATGTCGAGGGCGCCTCGCACATGGCGGAAGGCTACACCCGCGCCAGATCAGGCAATATCGGGCTCTGCATCGGCACCTCGGGCCCGGCCGGCACCGACATGATCACCGGGCTTTACTCGGCCGCGGCGGATTCCATCCCGATCCTGTGCATCACCGGCCAGGCGCCACGCGCGCGGCTGAACAAGGAGGATTTCCAGGCCGTCGACATCGCCGCCATCGCTTCGCCTGTCGCCAAATGGGCGGTCACCGTCATGGAACCCTATCTGGTGCCGATGGCGCTGCAGAAGGCGTTCCATCTGATGCGCTCGTCGCGGCCGGGGCCGGTGCTGATCGACCTGCCGGTCGATGTCCAACTGGCCGAGATCGAGTTCGACATCGACGCCTATGAGCCGCTGGTGCCGTTCAAGCCGGCGATGACGCGCGCGCAGGCCGAAAAGGCGCTGGCGATGCTCAACGCGGCCGAAAAGCCGTTGACCGTCGCCGGCGGCGGCATCATCAATGCCGATGCGTCGGATCTGCTCATCGAATTCGCCGAAATTTCCGGCGTGCCGGTCATTCCGACCTTGATGGGCTGGGGCGCGATCCCCGACGATCACCGGCTGATGGCCGGCATGTGCGGGCTGCAGACGTCGCATCGCTATGGCAATGCGACGATGCTGGAAGCCGACTTCGTCTTCGGCATCGGCAACCGCTGGGCCAACCGCCACACCGGATCGGTCGATGTCTACACCAGGGGCAAGAAGTTCATCCATGTCGACATCGAGCCGACGCAGATCGGCCGGGTCTTCGCGCCGGACCTCGGCGTGGTCTCGGATGCGGGTGCCGCGCTGAAGATGCTGCTCGACGTCGCCACCGAATGGAAGACGGCGGGCAAACTGCGCGACTGGTCCGGCTGGGCGAAGGAGTGCCAGGCCCGCAAGAAGACGATGAAGCGCAAGACGCATTTCGACCAGGTGCCGCTGAAGCCGCAGCGTGTCTACGAGGAGATGAACAGGGCGTTCGGCCGCGACGTCACCTATGTCACCACCATCGGCCTGTCGCAGATCGCCGGTGCGCAGTTCCTGCATGTCTACAAGCCGCGTAACTGGATCAATTGCGGCCAGGCCGGCCCGCTCGGCTGGACCTTGCCGGCGGCACTTGGCGTTCGCGCCGCCGATCCCGACCGCACCATCGTGGCGCTGTCGGGCGACTATGATTTCCAGTTCATGATCGAGGAACTGGCGGTCGGCGCACAGCACAAGCTGCCCTACCTCCATGTCGTCGTGAACAACGCCTATCTCGGCCTGATCCGCCAGGCGCAGCGCGGCTTCTCGATGGATTTCGAGGTCAGCCTCGCCTTCGAGAACATCAACCGCGCCAACGATCCCGAGGCCGGCTATGGCGTCGACCACGTTGCGGTGGCCGAAGCGATGGGCTGCAAGGCGGTCAGGGTGCGCAAGCCCGAGGAATTCGCCGCCGCCTTCAAGGAGGCGCAGCGGCTGATGAAAGAGCATCAGGTTCCGGTCGTGCTCGAATTCATTCTCGAACGCGTCACCAACATCTCCATGGGCACCGAGATCGACAAGGTCACCGAATTCGAGGAACTTGCCGAAAGCCACGAAGATGCGCCGACGTCGATCGTCATGCTCGACTGATTCATCTTGTGAGGAAAATTGCACTATGCCACGGTTTTCAGCCAATCTTTCCATGCTCTTTGGCGAGCATGACTTCCTCGACCGCTTCGATGCCGCCGCCCGCGCCGGCTTCAAGGGAGTCGAATATATCGGCCCGTATGATCATGCGCCCGACATCGTCGCGGCGCGGTTGAAGAAGAACGGCCTGACGCAGGTGCTGTTCAATCTGCCCATAGGCGACTGGGGCAAGGGCGAGCGTGGCATCGCCGTGCTGCCGGATCGCGTGCCTGAATTCCGCCAGGGCATCGCCAAGGCGATCACCTACGCGCAGGCGCTCGGCTGCCAGCAGGTCAACTGCCTGGCCGGCATCGCGCCAGCGGGTGTCGACCGCAAGGTGCTTGAGGATGTCTTTGCCGAAAACCTCGCCTTCGCGGCTGAGAAGCTGGAGCAGGCCGGCATCAGGCTGCTGATCGAGCCGATCAACACGCGCGATATTCCGGGCTTCTTCCTCAACTATTCGGATCAGGCGCTGGCGCTCATCGAACGCGTCGGGTCGAAGAACCTGTTCCTGCAATACGACATCTATCACATGCAGATCATGGAGGGGGATCTCGCCCGTACCATCGAGGCAAACCTCGGCCGCATCGCGCATATCCAGCTTGCGGACAATCCCGGCCGTCACGAGCCGGGGACGGGCGAGATCAACTATCCCTTCCTCTACGATCACATCGATCGCATCGGTTATTCCGGCTGGGTCGGAGCGGAATACAAGCCGAAGGCGGGCACCGAGGCCGGGCTGGGTTGGTTCAGGGAGTTGACCGGGCAGGGCAGCGCGGCGGCTTAACTGCTGGGAGGGGGCGCCAGCGTTGGAATACTTTCCTTCTCCCCCGTCCCTATACGGGGAGAAGGTGCCGGCAGGCGGATGAGGGGCAGCGCTAACGTCGAAGAACATTCGAACAGAGACTTTCTGGAGAAAAACTATGGAAACCATCGGCTTCATCGGCCTCGGCATCATGGGCGCGCCGATGGCGGGGCATTTGCTGGACGCGGGCTACAAGGTCATTGCCAGCGATCACCGCTCCAAGCCGCCGGCTGATCTCGTCGCCAAGGGCCTGAAGTCAGTCGCCGGCCATGCCGCCGTGGCGAAAGCGGCGGACATCATCATCACCATGGTGCCCGACACACCGCAGGTGGCCGAGGTGCTGTTCGGCGAGAACGGCGCCGCGTCCGGCCTGTCCAAGGGCAAGCTGGTCATCGACATGAGCTCCATCTCGCCGATCGAGACTAAGACCTTCGCCAAAAGGATCAACGACCTGGGTTGCGACTATCTCGACGCGCCGGTCTCGGGCGGCGAGGTCGGCGCCAAGGCGGCATCGCTGACCATCATGGTCGGCGGCGAGGAAAGGGCGTTCGAGCGTGCCAAACCCGTCTTCGAGAAGATGGGCAAGAACATCACTTTGGTCGGACCGAACGGCGTTGGCCAGACCACCAAGGTGGCCAACCAGATCATCGTTGCACTCACCATTGAAGCCGTCGCCGAAGCTCTTGTTTTCGCGTCGAAAGCCGGCGCCGATCCAGCCAAGGTCAGGCAGGCGCTGATGGGCGGGCTGGCGGCCTCGCGCATTCTCGAAGTGCATGGCGAGCGCATGGTCAAGCGCACCTTCGCGCCGGGCTTCCGCATCGAACTGCACCAGAAGGATCTCAACCTCGCGCTGGAGGGTGCGAAAGCGCTCGGCGTGTCGCTGCCCAACACCTCGACCACCCAGCAGCTGTTCAATTCCTGCGCCGCCAATGGCGGTGCGAAGGAGGATCACTCCGCGCTGGTTCGCGCGCTGGAGCGGATGGCCAATTTCGAGGTCGGCGGCGACGCAGCAGAAGTCAAAGGCAAAGCGGCATAGGTCGGGAGAAGGCGGCGCAACGTTCCCAAGCCGCCGACCCTTCCCTGTAGGAGAACGGGTTCCTGCGTCTGTCGCCGGAACCCGTTTTTCGTCTGGAGATGGTTCTCGGCAAGCGGTTTGCCGCTTCCGGCTCAGCCGCGCTTCAGGAATGCCCGCGCTGCGTAGAGGCCGATCGCCGCGGCGTTCGAGACGTTGAGCGAACGGATGGCGCCCGGCATGTCGAGCCGCGCCAAGGTCGTCACCGTCTCGCGCGTCTTCTGCCGCAGGCCCTTGCCCTCGGCCCCCAGTACCAGGGCGATCTTTTCTCCGGCAAAGCTCTTTTCAAGTTCCGCCGGGCCATCCGAATCAAGCCCGATGGTGCGGAAGCCGGCCTCGTGCAACTGCCCGAGCGCATCGGCCAGGTTCTTCACCTCGATCTGGTCGATATGCTCCAGCGCACCCGAGGCGGATTTTGCCAGCACGCCCGATTCCTGCGGGCTGTGGCGAGCCGTGGTGATCAGCGCGCCGGCGCCGAAGGCGACCGCCGAACGCAGTATGGCCCCGACATTGTGCGGATCGGTGACTTGGTCGAGCACCAGAACAAGCTTTGCGTCCCCAAGTGCATCAAGTCGCTTGGGCTTCAGCGGCTCTGCTTCGATCAGCACGCCCTGATGCACGGCGTCCGAGCCGGTGATCTTGTCGATATCCCTGGGTTCGACCAGTTCCGCCTTGAAGGGCAGGGCGGCGAGATCGGCTATCTCCAGGCGCTCGGCCGCATTGCGCGTCACCAGCATCTTCCTGATCTTGCGGCGCGGATTGTCGAGTGCCGCCCGCACCGTGTGCAGGCCGTAGAGCCGCACCAGGCCGTCCGCGGCGTTTTCGCCCGGTGGCACGGGCTGGCGTGGCCGGAATGCCGGCGCGCCGCCGCTTTTCTCGTCGCGATAAGCGCGGCGCAGATTGGCGTAGTGGGTGTCTTTGGGAGTGTTGATCTTGTTGCTCATGACCGGCTTCTATAGCCGTCTCCTCCGGCTAAGGATATGGCCCGTCGCCGCGGTCGGCGAACAGAAACGAAAAACCCTGGCTGCGCGGTTGACACCCACTAGCCTTGCCGCCATAAGGCGCTTCGCTGGTTTCGGAGAAGATACAACTCGGGTCCGAATTGGCGCGAATGCCTCGTTGCATGGCTCCGGCGGCAGACTGGAGAGGTGCCCGAGTGGTTAAAGGGGACGGACTGTAAATCCGTTAGCTTAGCTTACGTTGGTTCGAATCCAACCCTCTCCACCACTGCCGGCCCGGAAGCCCTGAAACGCGAGGCGGGTATGGAAGCGGACGCTTGCCCGGAAAGAAATCCTGACGGGTGGATCGACGGCGCTACTGCTCACCGTCTCCAGTCCGCGGCTCTCCCGTAAATCAGCAGGTCCAGTCTCAT
Source organism: Mesorhizobium sp. Mes31 (assembly GCF_024519675.1). Taxonomy (NCBI): domain Bacteria; kingdom Pseudomonadati; phylum Pseudomonadota; class Alphaproteobacteria; order Hyphomicrobiales; family Phyllobacteriaceae; genus Mesorhizobium; species Mesorhizobium sp. Mes31. The sequence goes on from NZ_JALJRL010000005.1 coordinate 365,222, forward strand.
TCGCTCATATCTTGAAGCGCGTCTTGCTTGACGATTTCGATGCTGCGCAGGCTGGTGAGGCGGATGACGC
>NZ_JALJRL010000060.1:0-1051 GCF_024519675.1 Mesorhizobium sp. Mes31
CTAGAGCGTTTCATGTTTTGACGGAAGCGTACCCGGCGTTTTCGAAGTAGTTCTTGCATTCGGCTGCCTCGATGGTTTCGACGAGGTGGCCGATGTGGCGCCAAGTTTCCTCGACGGTGCGTTTCTGAGCCTGGCGCATCCAGTGTTTGATCTTGGCGAAGGCCTGCTCAATCGGATTGAGGTCCGGAGAGTAGGGCGGCAGGTACCAAAGCCTGGCGCCGGCAGCCTTGATCATCTGCCTGATGGCCGCCGACTTATGACTTCCCAGATTATCCATGACGACGATGTCGCCGGGCTTCAGAACGGTGACGAGCTGCTGCTCGACATAAGCGCGGAAGCATTGGCCGTTGATCGGGCCGTCGAAGACGCAAGGTGCTGCGAGCCGATCCCAGCGCAGCGCGCCAAGGAAGGTCAGCGTGCGCCAGTGGCCGTGCGGCGCCAGGCCGCGCAGCCGCTTGCCCTTCGGACCCCAACCTCGCAGCGGAGCCATGTTGGTCTTGATCCAGGTCTCATCGATGAAGACCAGGCACTGCGGGTCGAGACCGGTCTGCCAGGATCGCCATCGCTGACGCCTGCGGGCAATATCAGCGCGCGCCTGCTCAAGGGCGAACAGTGTTTTTTTTGAAGCTCAGGCCCTCGCGGCGAAGGAACATCCAGATCGTATTGTGCGAGACCTTGACCCCGCGCGCGGCCAACTCGTCTTTCAGCCTATGCAAACTCAGCTCAGAGGTCTGATTGATCCGCTCCACGATGAAGGCCCGATGCGGCTCAAGAATGCGCTTGCGATGTCCGCCCATCTTGCCCGGTGCCACCGAGCCGGTCGCTCGATAGCGCTGTGACCACTTCACGACAGAGGAAACTGCAACGCCAAAGCGCGATGCCACGGTACGGCAATTCTCGCCTGCGCCAACTGCTTCAACAACACGCTCACGAAGATCGTTTGAAAGCGCCCGCGTCATCCGATGCTGGCCTCCAATCCAGCCAGCATCTTGAATCACAAACAACCTGATTTGGGAATCCTACGATTCTCTCAAAACAGGAAACGCTCTAG
>NZ_JALJRL010000061.1:0-1047 GCF_024519675.1 Mesorhizobium sp. Mes31
TAAAGCGTGTCGCGTTTTAAGGGATTCAGGATTCCCATTGATTTGAGTTCGTGATTCATTGCGGTTGAAAGGAAACCGCGATGGGCAAGCCGCTACCGCTTGAGTTGCGTCGGCGTGTTGTTGCGTATGTCGATGAGGGACATGGTCACCGCGAGGCAGCGCGCCATTTCCGCGTTTCGCCTCGCTTTGTGAACAATCTAATCAACCTGCGCCGGCAGACCGGTTCGCTTGAAGCGCGCCGGCAGGGCCATGTGGGCGGCGGGAAGCTTGAGCCGCATGCCGAGTTTTTACGCTTGCGGTTGGCCGAGACCGGCGAACTGACACTGGACGAGCTTTGCGTCGAGCTGGAGGTGCGTGGGGTGAGCGTGCACCGCTCTAATGTCGGGCGCCTGCTCAATCGGCTGGGGCTCAGTCATAAAAAAAACTCTACAGGCCAGCGAGCAGCAGCGGGCCGACGTGCGCCAGGCGCGTGAACTGTGGATCGGGCGGCGAAAGCGCTTCTTCAACAAGGCTTTGGCGCGCCTGATCTTCATCGATGAGACGTCGACCAACACCAAGCTGACCAAACGCACCGGCTGGGCGCCGAAGGGCGAGCGCTTCAAGACGCATGCGCCATTCGGCAAATGGCAGACGCAGACCTTCATCGCCGGGCTGCGATGCCACGGTCTTGTCGCGCCGTGGATCGTCAATGCACCGATGAATGCCGCCATCTTCGAACGCTACGTCGAAACTCAGCTCGCTCCCGAACTGTCGCCCGGAGATGTCGTCATTCTCGACAATGTCGGCTTCCACAAGAACGAGCGCACCGCCCAACTGGTTCGCCAAAGGGGCGCCTGGCTCCTGTTCCTGCCGCCATACTCGCCCGATCTCAACCCCATCGAGATGGCCTTCTCAAAACTCAAGGCGCGGCTGCGAAAGAAGGCGGCCAGAACCTTCGACGCTCTCTGCAAGGCTCTCGGCGATATCTGCCACCTGTTCGAGCCAACCGAATGCAGAAACTTCTTCAAGGCTGCCGGATATGAGGCCAATTAATCGCGACACGCTTTA
>NZ_JALJRL010000062.1:0-742 GCF_024519675.1 Mesorhizobium sp. Mes31
ATCAGGCGTCGAGCCAGACGTTCTGGAAGTCCATTTCGTAGGTCTGGTGCATTCCGTAGTTCTTCACCTTCTTGCTCATGTGGCAGTAGAGCTTCTGCCAGAACGGCTGGATGATGACGCCGGAATCCTGCAGTATCTGCTCGACGTCCTTCATGACCTCCTTGCGCTTGGCAGGATCTGCCAGCGAAAGCGCCTGCTTCAGCTTGGCGTCGAAGTCCGGATTGGCATAAGCCGTTTCGTTCCAGGCCTCACCCGAGCGATAGCCGAGCGCCAGCACCTGGACGCCGAGCGGCCGCATGTACCAGATGGTCATCGAGTACGGATACTTCGTCCAGTCGTTCCAGAAGGTCGAGCCCGGCAGCACCGTACGCTTCACCTTGATGCCGGCATCGCGCAACTGGCCGGCGATCGCATCGCCGGTGTTCTTCTGCCATTCGTCCTCGACAGTGATCAGCTCGTGCTCGAAGTCGGCGTGCCCGGTATCCGCCATCAGCTTCTTGGCGGCGGCGGCATCGCGTGTCTTCTTGGGCAGCGGATAGTATTCGGGATGGATCGGGGCGACGTGGTGGTTCTCGCCGACCGTTCCGAGCCCCGCGTAGCCGAGCTGCATGACTGCATTGTTGTCGACGGCCATCTGCAGCGCATTGCGCACCCGCTGATCGTCATAGGGCTTGTGGGTGATGTTTGTGCGGGCAACGAGCGTGGTCGCCGTCGCGACCTCCGATTTCACCAGATCCATCTT
>NZ_JALJRL010000063.1:0-674 GCF_024519675.1 Mesorhizobium sp. Mes31
TCCTCGAACAAATAGGAGGTCTTGCCGCCGGCCTTGAATTTGCCCTTGCACAATGTGGGGTAGCCCACCGGCTCGCCGGGCTCGTAGCGGTCGATCGTGAACCCTGAAAGCCGCGCCGCCGTGCTGTTCGGCTCGTCGTCGTAACTCACCATTTCGGGTGGCGAACAGACGCCATTCAGATTTGGCGATTTTCCTGTCGCGTATGAAGAGAGATAGCATCGGCCTTCGATCATCACGCAAAGGCCGCCGAACACGAATGCCTCCGTTTCCACTTCGATCGCACGGTTGAGCGCCGCGATCTCCTGAACCGAAAGCACCCGCGGCAGGACGACGCGACGGATGCCGAAACTGGTCGCGTAGAATCCGATTGCTTCCGGCGTCGCGGCCGCTGCCTGTACGGAGAGATGAAGACGAACTTGCTTGTGGTTTTTCGCGACGTGATCGAGGACGGCGATGTCCGCCGCGATGATCGCGTTAGCGCCGCATTCGGCCGTCGTGTCCGCGGCCTTCTTCCACAGGTCGACATCATTGACCCGCGCGAAGGTGTTGATAGCGACCAGAACCTTGCTGCCGTGGTCATGCGCGAAGCGGACGCCCTCGGCCAGTTCTTCCCCGGAGAAGTTGAGTCCCGGGAAGTTCCGGGCATTCGTTTCGTCGCGAAATCCGCAATAGAC
>NZ_JALJRL010000064.1:0-674 GCF_024519675.1 Mesorhizobium sp. Mes31
AGCGCGTCTTGCTTGACGATTTCGATGCTGCGCAGGCTGGTGAGGCGGATGACGCCCTTGTCCTTCAACCGGGTCAGCACCCGCGACACGGTCTCGATGGTGAGGCCGAGATAATCGCCGATGTCCATGCGCGACATCGGCAGCTCGATCGGCTGCAATCCACCCTGCCGCTCGGCCATGTCGAGGAGGAAGGCGGCGACGCGTTCGATGGCATTCTGGCGGCCGAGGACCAACAGGTGTTCCTGCGCCCTGGTCAGCCCTTTGAGCGCCAGGGGCAGCAACTGGCGCGAGACGTCCGCACCCGTGGCGAAGCGGAAGACGCGGATGCCGGTGGCGTTGATTGCCTCGGCGAAGAAATGATGCGTGCTGTCGGCCTCGAAGCCAAATGTCTCTCCGGCGAGGTGAAAGGCGCTGATCTGGCGACGGCCATCGGCCAGCAGGCGGTAGATGCGGACGGCGCCGAACTCGACCTGATAGAAGGGCCCGGCCTTCTCGCCCTGGGCATAGATTTCCGCGCCGGCGGGAAAGAAGCTGAGCGGCTGCAGCAGCGCGGGCTCGAAAGCCTCTGGCAGGGCAGGCTGGGGAGACCGTGACGGCAGTGCAATTCTCGAGGTCGTGTAGGTGTGCATGGCTGTTTTCCCGGTTGATCCGCGACACAGCAATCGCGCGAATCC
>NZ_JALJRL010000065.1:0-635 GCF_024519675.1 Mesorhizobium sp. Mes31
CCGACAAAAGCCCTGGCCGACGAACCGAAAAAGGGTGGAACGCTGCATGTCGCGATGTCGGTCAAGGCACAGAAGGATCCGCGTACCTACGACTGGACCGAGATGGCGAACGTCACCCGTTGTTGGCTGGAGCCGCTCGTCCGCTACACGCATCAGTTCACTTTCGAGCCGGTCCTGCTCGAAAGCTGGGACGTCAATGACGACGCCACCGAATACACACTGCATCTGCGCAAAGGCATCACCTGGAACAATGGCGATGCCTTCAACGCCGATGACGTGGTCTCCAATCTGAACCGCTGGTGCGAGAAGGGTGCTTCCGGCAATTCCATGGCGGCACGCGTCGGCGCGCTGATCGACACAAAGACCGGCAAGGCGAAGGATGGCGCCATCACCAAGGTCGACGACCTCACGGTCAAGCTGAAGCTGTCCGAACCCGACATCGCGATCATACCGGGCTTCACCGACTATCCGGCGCTGGTCGTGCATCGCGACTTCGACAAGGATGGCGCCGACCCGCTCAAGAAGCCGATCGGCACCGGACCTTTCGAGTTGGTGTCCTATGCAGTAGGTACCAAGGCGGTCGTCAAGCGTCGCGAGAACGGCAAGTGGTGGGGTGGTGAAACGCCGCTCGACGG
>NZ_JALJRL010000066.1:0-618 GCF_024519675.1 Mesorhizobium sp. Mes31
ATGCGTGAGATGATCGTTCCGAAGTCGTTCGCGGCCCAGCGAACGAACGCGAAGACCGCGCCGGGGCGATAGGACAGAATGCGCCGGCGACGATCAACGATCTGTTCCTGGGCGTGGGTGCCGAACCGTATCCAGTTCTCTTGCCTCTTCTCAACCCAGGTCAGTTCGACATGGACGAGTTCGTCGCGAGCGTGGTGCGTGGCGGCGCTCATCGGGTGGCTCCCGAGCGCGGATCAAGAGGCGGATTCGGGACTTCGGAGACGCTGGTTGCCGTGCTGCTGCCGTCAGAGACCGATGGCGCATTCGAGGTCTTGTCGGCGTCTATGCTGAGTGCATCGCTGGTTCGCCGGATGAGCCTTTGCACATCACGAGCGCGCTCTTCAAAGTTAGACTCTGGGTTAGACTCTAAGTTAAGGGCGCGATTTCGGCTTTGCTTTCCAAGGGTTAGGCCCCGTTTGGGTTCCTGATAGCACGTGCCTGCGGTTCCCGATGGCACGATAGGTCCGGTTCCCGATAGCACGAGGCTGTCCACAGGCCTTCCACCGGAGGCGATCCGCTCGAAGGCGAGCAGCGTCCGGCCGCCCATCTCCACTTCGAGGAAGAGCGTGTAGCCGGGCA
>NZ_JALJRL010000067.1:0-607 GCF_024519675.1 Mesorhizobium sp. Mes31
CAGATGCACGACGATCTTTATGACGGGCTGAAGGAAGAGATCGAGGAAGGCACGCAGATCCTGCTCGAGCGCGGCTGGGTGCCCTACAAGGTGCTGACCGAGGCGCTGGTCGAAGGCATGCGCATCGTCGGCGAGGATTTTCGCGACGGCATCCTGTTCGTGCCGGAAGTGCTGCTTTCGGCCAATGCGATGAAGGCCGGCATGTTCATCCTGCGCCCGCTGCTTGCCGCCACCGGCGCGCCCAAGCAGGGCAAGATGGTGATCGGCACCGTCAAGGGCGACATCCACGACATCGGCAAGAACCTCGTCGGCATGATGATGGAGGGTGCGGGCTTCGACGTCATCGACCTCGGCATCAACAACGCGGTCGAGAAATATCTCGATGCGATCGAGCAGCATCAGCCCGACATCATCGGCATGTCGGCACTGCTGACCACGACCATGCCCTACATGAAGGTCGTCATCGACACGATGAAGGAAAAGGGCATCCGCGACGACTATGTCGTGCTGGTCGGCGGCGCGCCGCTGAACGAGGAATTCGGCAAGGCCGTCGGCGCCGATGCCTATTGCCGCGACGCCGCGGTGGCGGTCGAGACCGCCAAGGACT
>NZ_JALJRL010000068.1:0-586 GCF_024519675.1 Mesorhizobium sp. Mes31
GGAGAGGCCTCCGGCGCCCGTCGCGGAGAACCGCGATGTCCAGACATTACGCTCGAGCCGGCGCCGACCGGTCAAGCCTCTATGACGATATCACCAACAAGATCATCGCCGAACTGGAAGCAGGCCGCTTTCCCTGGGTGCAGCCTTGGGGCACGGCGGCGCAAGCGCCCCTCGCCATGCCGGCCAATGCCGCCTCCGGTCGCGCCTATACCGGGATCAACGTGCTGATCCTGTGGGGTGCGGTCGTCGAGCATGGCTTTCCCGTCCAGGGCTGGCTGACTTTCCGCCAGGCGCTGTCGCTGGGCGGCCATGTCCGCAAGGGCGAACACGGGACCACCGTCGTCTATGCTGACCGCTTCATCCCTGACGACAAGAAGGCTCGCGCGCGGGAAACCGGCGAGGCGGCACAGGCCATACCGTTCCTGAAGCGCTTCATCGTGTTCAACGTGGCGCAATGTGAAAATCTGCCCGACGTTCTGGCCGCGGCTCCGCCTGCACCGGAACTCGGACTGATCGAGCCGGCCGTCGAGGCGCTGATCAAGGCGACAGGTATCGATTTCCGCATCGGTGGCAGCAGTGCCTATTA
>NZ_JALJRL010000069.1:0-524 GCF_024519675.1 Mesorhizobium sp. Mes31
GGCGACACCATGCCGGCCAACTCGACAGCACAGGATCGCTACAAGAACTACACCACCATCGCCATGTCGCTGCCGCACACCGAGGGCGACTTTTCCCGCCACACCTGGTGCGCGCATTTCATCGAGGTGCGCGTCGACGAGGATTTCGGCACGGTGCGCGTGTCGCGCGTGGTGTCGGCGCTGGATTCCGGCCGGCTCTACAACCCGAAGCTCGCCGAAAGCCAGTGGAAGGGCGGCATCATCATGGGCATCGGCCAGGCACTGCTCGAGGAAGGCATCATCGACCGCCGCCACGGCCGCATCGTCAACAACAACCTCGCCGACTATCTGGTGCCGACCAACGCCGACATCCCGGATATCGAGGTGATCTCGGTCGGCATCCCCGACCTGCACGCCTCGGTGCTCGGCGGCAAGGGCGTCGGCGAACTGGCCATCGTCGGCGTCGCACCGGCGATCGCCAACGCGGTGTTCCACGCGACAGGCAAGCGCGTGAGGGACCTGCCGATCACGCTGGAGAAGCTGAT